>NZ_JBEOYR010000050.1:0-29308 GCF_040297165.1 Streptomyces sp. NPDC001851
CTTCTGCATCGTGCTCTCCCGGTGCGTTCGCTTCGTTGTTTCTGACACCGGAAACGCTACGTTGCTTTCCAGGCCCGCACAACAAGCTCGTTGCGCAGGAATATTGTTCATGCAGGTCACAGCCGTAAAAGTGTTGCAACGCTCCTGAACGGTAACGCAACGAGACTCACCCATCATTGCAATGAGATGCAAGTGAACGCGGTGCGCGCCTCGGGGGTACGTCGATCTCGGCCCGCACCGTCTTGCGGGGCGGATCCCGGTCGACCACCTCCCACCGGTCGGCCAGCGCGTCCACCAGCAGCAGCCCGCGGCCCTCTTCCGCGAGGGGTGCGGGATCGGGTACCCGGCCGGGGGCCGGCGGGCGGCGCTCGGCCCGGGTGTCGGTCACCTCGACCCGGATACAGCCGCCCCGGAGGGACAGGCGCACCTCGAAGTCCCGCCCCGGCACGCGACCGTGGGTCACGGCGTTGGCGGCCAGTTCGGCGACGATCAGGGCGACGGCCTCCGCGGCTTCGGTGCCGTGCGGGATGCCCCAGGTGTCGAGCTGGGCGAGGGCCAGGTGGCGGGCGAGGCGGGCACCTCGGGGGGTGGAGCTGAGACGCTGGGCGAAGGTGCGGTCGGCGAGCTGCGGGGAGGGGGGTTCCATGGGGCCAATGTGTCGGAGGGGAAGGCGAGTTCACCAGGCACGGCGCGCGTACGCTGCGGGAGCGTACGCGGTTACGGACTGGACAGTACTTGTGACTGGCCGTAAGCATGTGCGGCATGGGTGCGGGAAACGGTGGTGAGCCGGAGTCGTCGGTGAGTCTGCGTCAGTTCGGCGCGGTCGTTCAGGCCCTCCGGGAGTATCACGGGCTGAGCCGCGAGGAGTTGGGTGGCTTCGTGGGCTACTCCAAACACACCGTGGCCTCCATCGAGTTGGGCAGGCGCATGCCCGACCCGGACTTCGTCGAGGCGGCGGAACCGGTACTGGGGAACACCGGGGCTCTGGGGAAAGCGGCGGCCTTTCTGGAGCGGGAGCCCGGGCTGGCTTCCTGGTTCCGGCGGTGGGCGGCACTGGAGCAGACCGCGATCCACCTCTTCAACTACGAATGCCGGATGGTCCCTGGTCTGCTGCAGACAGAGGCGTACGCACGGCAGTTGTTCGCCGACGAGTTGCCGCCACTGGACGACCAGCAGATCGAGGCGAGTTGGGCGGCACGCGCCAAGCGCCAGTGCCTGTTGCGCGAACGGCCCAACACCGCGTTCAACTTCATCATCGAGGAGCACGCGTTCCTGAGGCAGACAGGCGGGGCGCAGGTCACGCGTGAGGTCATCGACCATGTGCTGGAGACGGCGCAACTGCGGAACGTGCAGATCCAGATCATGCCGCTCGTCCAACAGTCCCACGCCGGACTGCACGGGCCCATCGCGTTGCTTGAGACCCCGAAGCACAAGTGGTTCGCCTACAGCGAGGGACAGGAAAGCGGCCAGTTCATCGCCGACCTGAACGTGATCAGCGTTCTCCAGAGCCGGTATGCCAGTATGCGTTCACAGGCTCTCACCATCCGGGACTCCGTGAGCCTGCTGCAACGGATCCGAGGAGACCTATGAGCACCTCCGAACTGGCGTGGTTCAAAAGCAGCTACAGCAGCGGCTCTGGCGACAACTGCGTCGAGGTCGCCGTATGCCCGACCACCATCCACGTACGTGACTCCAAAACCGACGAGGGCCCCCAGCTCGCCCTCTCCCCCACCGCCTGGTCGGCATTCGTCACGCACGCCGGCGCGTGACCGTCAGATCCGGTCGGCCGCGATGAGGAGGTAGTGGAAGCTGCCCTCCTTGTAGGCCGTCAGGAACGCGTCCTCGATGCCCGTGGCCACGGAGGACTTGGCGCGCAGTTCCCAGTAGGGGAGGGTGTCGGGGGTCAGGTCGACCACCTGGATCGGCACCAGGTCGTTCGCCGCGAGTGCCCTGAAGTACTCGCTGCGCGGGTGGATGTTGCAGGTGTAGTGCTCGTCGATCCTGCTGACGGCCTTGGAGCGCATGCCGGTGACGTCGTTGGAGCAGCCGGTGACGCAGACGTAGCGTCCGCCGTACTCCAGCAGGCGCGAGAACTCGGCGAAGAGTTCGAACAGGTCGACGTACATGGTCGTCTCGTTGGTCCAGACGGCCCGGCGCGACTCGCTCTGCAAGCGGGTGTCGAGCATGTTGCGGAAGTGGAAGCGGACCTTGTCGGCCACGCCCCGCTGCCGCGCCTGGTCGTTCGCGAAGCCGACCTGCTGCTCCGAGATGCTGACGCCGTCCACGTGGCAGCCGAAGCGCGCGTTGGCCATGAAGCCGGTGCCGCCGCGGCCGGAACCGGCGTCCAGCAGACGGTCGTCCGGGGTGATGTCGCCGAGGTGGTCGAGGAGCACCTCGGCCTGCGCGGTCTCCAGGCGGTGCAGTTCCTCGATGATGCGCTGGTCGCTGCTCTCGGGCGGGCCGGCGAGGACCGAGGGGTCCCACTCGCCGAGGCCGTAGTGGTGGTGGTAGAGGCCGTCGACCTCGCCGAGCTTGATGTTGACGGGGGCTTTCTCCCTGTTCCAGTACTCCGCGACCGACTTCTGGTACTCGGTGCGCAGTACATCGCCCATGGCGATGCTTTCCATCTGGGTGGAGATCTTGGACATGGGGTTCCTTACGCGTGGGACGGGGCGGGTGCCGTGACCCGGGGGATCGGCGACACCGTCGTCAGCCCCCGTTCGTCCGGGCGATCTCGACGTTCTCCAGGATGCCGAGGGCGTCGGGCACCAGGACGGCCGCCGAGTAGTAGGTGCTGACCAGGTACGAGATGATCGCCTTCTCGTCGATGCCCATGAAGCGGACGTTGAGGCCGGGCTCGACCTCGTCCGGGATGCCGGTCTGGTAGAGGCCGATGACGCCCTGGTCGTCCTCGCCGGTGCGCATGGCGATGATCGACGTCGTGCCCTGCCCGGTGATCGGGATCTTGCTGCACGGCAGCAGCGGCACTCCGCGCCAGGCGGGCAGGTGGTTGCCGTTCAGTTCGACGCTGCCGAAGTAGATGCCCCGCTTGTTGCACTGGCGGCCGAACGCGGCGATGGCCTTGGGGTGGGCGAGGAAGCAGCGGGTCTTGCGCCGCATGCTGAGCAGCTCGTCCATGTCGTCCGGGGCGGGCGGGCCCGAGTACGTGGAGATCCGCTGGTCGAACTCGGCGTTGTTGAGCAGGCCGAACTCCTCGTTGTTGATCAGCTCGTACTCCTGCCGCTCGCGCAGCGCCTCGATGGTCAGCCGCAGCTGCTGCTGGGTCTGGTTCATCGGCTCGTTGTAGAGGTCGGCGACCCGGCTGTGCACCCGCAGCACCGTCTGGGCGACGCTCAACTCGTATTCGCGCGGCCTGAGTTCGTAGTCGGCGAAGGTCTGCGTCAGCGTCGGCTCGCCCGCGTGCCCCGAGCTGAGCTCGATCTCCGCCTCACCCGAGCGGTTCAGCTTGCGCTGCCCGTCGGAGCTGATGTGCTGCACGTGCCGGCGCAGCGCCTCGTAGCGGTCGGCGATGGCCTTGTACGCGGCCAGCGGCAGCGCGAGGACCGTCGTGGCGGTCTGGGCACGGGCCGTGAACTCCCACTTCCTGCCCGGCCCGGCGAGCACCTGGCCGCCGAAGGTGTCCCCGTCGGCCATCAGTCCGATGACGGACTCGTCGCCGTACGGACCCTCGCCGATCTTCTCGACCTTGCCGTGCGCGATCAGGTACACCTGGTCGGCCTTGCGGCCCTCCTGCACGATGACCTGGCCGGGGGCGAACTCCTTCTGCACGAACCTGTCGGCCAGCGCACCGAGCGCGCCGGCGTCCGAGAAGCCGCGCAACAGCGGCAGTTCGCCGAGTTCCTCGGGGACCACCTGGACCTTGGAGCCGGTCTTCACGAAGCTCACCCGGCCGTCGCCGACGGTGAAGGAGAGACGGCGGTTGACCCGGTAGGTCGCGCCGGGCACGTTCACCCACGGCAGGATGCGGCTCGCCCAGCGGGAGCTGATGCCCTGCATCTGGGGTTCGGACTTGGTGGTCGTGGCGAGATTGCGCGCCGCCGCGGTGCTGAGGCTCTGCTGCTCGCGCTGCTGCTCCGACTCCGGGGCCGCCGCCGCGGTCACTGTGTCGAGGGGCATGGCTCTACCTCGTCTTCCATGGCACGGGAGACGCGACGACCTGCTGCCGTCACGCTGCGTACACAGAAGTAGCAGAGCTCGTTTACGTTGAGTAATCGCCTCGGGCGGCGCGCGAGGCACTGCGCATGGAGAGCATGCGCCCCTCGCGCGCCCCCGGCACACAAAGCTCCAGGTCGAACGTTTCCGCAGGTCAACCCCTGGATGACCGCTCACCGACGGGAGTCGCCCGGAGTTGGCGCACACTCAGAGTGACCGGCGTGGCGGGTGCCCGCCTAGCCGTTCGGGCACTGCTTCCACGCCAGGTGGTACACCGTGCTGATGTCCCCGTCCGTCGAGTCCATCGTCATGAAGCTGACCTTGCCGGGGGACGAGGTGCCGGCGTTGACTCTCAGCTCGGTGTTGATGTTGAAGTTGCGCAGGACGCCGCAGGGCGCCCAGACCAGCTGGGCCCAGTCCGTGCTGTCGGTGGCCTGCCAGTCGTCGTTGTACGCGCCGCTGAACGGGTGGGCCCTGGGCACGGTCTGCGAGGAGCCCTGGAAGTAGTACGAGGCCTTCTGGGTGGCGCTCGCGCCGGGCTGGAGCGAGAGGAAGCCGCGGTAGTCGGCGCTGGCCACGGCGTAGGTGAAGCCCTGGGGGACGTGGACGACCAGGTTGAGCTGGCAGTTCTTGCGGTAGGCCGTGGGGTCGGAGTTGCCGCCGGCCTGGGCCAGGTAGTCGCTGTAGGTCACCGTGAAGGCGGTGTTGTCCGGCGAGACGGCGACCGCGGCCGTGCCCGCGGGACAGCCGGAGCCGTTCACCGTCGCCACATCTATGACGATCTTGTCCGGGGGCGGGTTGTCGAACACACCGGAGGCGGGTGTGCGGGCGGGCAGTGCGGTGGTGAGCAGCGCCGCAACGGCGCCGCTCAGGAGGAGGCCACCAGCCATGTCTTCTCCCGTGTCGAGGAGTGGGGGGTCTGTGTGGAACCTGTGGAGAGGCTGAGCGCTCCGCATCGTAGGAAGCCCCGCTCACCCCCGGGAGGGCCGACTCCGGCCATTCACAAGCGGCCGTTCACACCGGCCCGTTGCGCCGGCCCGCCGCACCGGACCGTCACGGGTTCTCCCACGCCCCCGGCTCCGCCGCCAGCGCCCGGACGGGCTCCGGCAGCGCGTCCGCCGCGAGGTCGGCGATGGTGACGCCTTCGAGGATGCGGCGCACATTGGCGCGCAGGGCGATCCAGAGGGGCAGGAGCGGCCGTGCCGTTCCCGTGTACGCCAGGCCCGTCGGCCGTTCTCCCCGTACCGACACGATCGGGCCGTCCACGGCGCGGATGACATCCGCCACAGTGACCGCCGCCGCATCCCGCGCCAGCCGGTAGCCGCCGCCCCCGCCACGCCGGCTGCCGACGATCCCGCCGCGCCTCAGATCGCCCAGGATCCCTTCCAGGAACTTGTGCGGGATGCCCTGCGCGGAGGCGATTTCCTCCCCTTTCACCGGGCCGTTACCCTGCCGTACGGCCAGCTCCAGTACCGCCCGTACCGCGTAATCCGCCCGTGCCGAGATCCTCATGGATCCATTGTGGGCCGTCGCCGCATGGAGAATGGCCGCACCCGCGCCCCGTAAGATCGCCCGGGAGGATCCACCTTGGCGCTCAGCAGACGTACTTTCAGTGCCCTGGCCGGCTCGGCCGCGCTCGGGCTCGCCCTGGGCGGCAGCGGCGGCCCCGGGGCGCCTTCGGCGTACGCGGCGCGCAGTGTGCCGACCGGCCCGGCGCCCGCCCCGCCGCGCGCCGACGGCGAACGGCACACCATCGGCTACGACCGGTACTCCCTGCTCGTGGACGGCAGACGGCTGGTGGTGTGGTCCGGCGAGATGCACCCCTTCCGGCTGCCCAGCCCCTCCCTGTGGCGGGACGTGCTGCAGAAGATGCGGGCCCACGGGTACAACGCCGTGAGCATCTACGTGGCCTGGAACTACCACTCCCCCGCCCCGGGGACCTACGACTTCACCGGTGTACGGGACCTGGACCTGTTCCTGCGCATGGCCGCCGAGACGGGTCTGTACGTCATCCTGCGGCCCGGCCCGTACATCAACGCCGAGGTCGACGCCGGCGGCTTCCCCGGCTGGCTGACGGTGACGAAGGGCAGGGCACGCACCGACGACCCGGCCTATCTCGGGCACGTGGACGAGTGGCTGACCCAGGTCAACCGGATCGTCCGCAGGCACCTGTTCACCCAGGGCACCGGCACGGTCCTGCTGTACCAGATCGAGAACGAGTACGACGCCCACGCCGACGACGCCATCGGCCGGGCGTACATGTCCCACCTGTACAAGAAGGTGCGGGCGGACGGCATCGACGTTCCGCTGTTCCACAACGACAAGGGCAGGAACGGCTACTGGGTGCCCGGCTCGTTCGACACCGGCGGCGAGAAGGGCGGCTGGCTGTACGGCTTCGACGGGTATCCGTCGCCGTCCAAGACCCCGCCGGACTGGGGGACGTTCGGGCCCGGCGGGCCGAAGGGCGGGGCCAGCGCCTCGCCGGCCACGCCCGGCTTCGTGCCCGAGTTCGGCGGCGGCTGGTTCGACCCGTGGGGCGGCGCCTGGTTCGACGGCAAGGGGTACGCCGAGTCGCGGCGCACCCGGGACGCGGCCTACGAGCGGCGCTTCTACCTGACCAACCTCGCCAACGGGCTCACCCTGCACAACGTGTACATGACCTTCGGCGGGACCTCCTGGGGCTGGCTGCCCGCGCCGGTCGTCTACACGTCGTACGACTACGGCGCCGCCATCGACGAGGGCCGAGGCGTCACCGACAAGATCGCGCCGATGCACCAGCTCGGGCACCTGCTCCAGCGCGTGCCCGACTTCGCCAAGCTGGACCGGGCGGCGGACGTGCACGCCAAGGGGCTGAAGGTCTACCACCTGGCCAACCCGGACACCGGCGCGCACGTCTACGTCGCCCGCAACGACGGCACGGGCGCGGTCACGACGGACCTGCCGACCGACGCCGGCCGGCTGCGGATCACCGTGCCCGGCAGGGACGCCCGGCTGTTCACGACCGGGCTGAGGCTGGGCGAGCGGACGCTGAAGTACGCGACCGCCCAGCCCGTCCTGTGCGTGACGGCGGGGCGGCAGGACATCGCCGTCTTCTCGGGGCCGCACGGCGACATGGCCGAACTGGTGCTGAAGTGCCCGGTCGAGCCGAGCGTCATGCGGCTGGACCCGGAGGCCGCCTGGGTCTTCGCCGGCGACGAGCTGCATGTGAACGTGCCGCTCGGCGAGGGCGGACTGACCCGGGTCCTGGTGCAGAAGGGCGAGACGGAGACCCCGCTGCTGCTGCTCTTCACCGACGACGCCACCGCCCCACGCCTCTTCCCGTACGACACCCCGTCCGGGACCGTGCTGGTGTACGGCCCGGCGCTGCTGCGGCACGTGGAACTCCGCGGTTCCGAGGTCCACTTGACCGGTGACGTCACCGAGACGACGAGTGTGGAGGTGTGGGGACCGCGGGGCATCCGCACCCTGGTGTGGAACGGCCGCCCCCTGCCCACCCGGGTCACCCTGGCCGGCAGCCTGCTGACCACCGGCCTGCTGCCCGGCGCGCCCGAGGTGAAGCTGCCCGGGCTGGGCGGCTGGCGGATGCGCAGGGAGAACCCGGAGGCCGGGCCGAGCTTCGACGACTCCGGGTGGAAGGCCGCCGACAAGAAGTCGTCGTTCAGCACCACCCCGGTCCCCGACGGCCAGCCGGTCCTCTTCGCCGACGACTACGGCTTCCACTACGGCGACGTCTGGTACCGCGGCTCCTTCACCGACTCCACCGGCCTGGAGGAGATCGCGCTCGCCTACAGCACCGGCACCCAGGGGCTGTTGATGGCCTGGCTGGACGGCGAGCCGCTGGGCACCCACCGGATGCCGGTGCCGGACAAGGACACGACCGTACGCAAGGGCAGCTGGGCGGCGACGGCCGCCTTCCCGGTGCGGGAGGCGCTGCGCTCGCCCGGCCGGCATGTGCTGTCCGTGCTCGTGCGGCGCATGCAGCACGACCAGGACGGCAAGGGGCTCGACACGCACAAGGTGGCCCGGGGCCTCACGGCGGCCTCCTTCAAGGGCGCGTCCCCGAAGGTGCGGTGGCGGATCCAGGGCGAGAAGGCCCCCGACCCCGTCCGCGGCCCGATGAACAACGGCGGCCTGTACGGCGAGCGGGAGGGCTGGCACCTGCCCGGCTTCCGGGACCACGACTGGGAGAAGGTGACCTTCCCGCGCGCCGCCCGGTACCAGGGCGTCACCTGGTACCGGACCACGTTCCGGCTGTCGGTGCCGTCCGACGTCGACGCCTCGATCGGGCTGACCCTGGACGACGACCCGTACCGGGCCTACCGGGCGCAGATCTTCCTCAACGGCTGGAACCTGGGCCAGTACATCAACAACGTGGGCCCGCAGCACACCTTCGTCCTGCCGAACGGCGTCCTGCGCACCCGGGGCACCAACACCCTGGCGCTGGCGGTCCTGTCGGAGTTCACCACGCTGTCGGGGCCGGGCGAGGTGAGCCTGACGCTGCTCGGCAGGGCGAGCGGCGGCGTGCCGGTCACGCCAGTCTGATCACGTTCCAGGACAGCGGCTCCAGTACGGCGGTGAGGGTGCCGTCCCGCAGGACCGTGCCCTCGACGGGGTGCGGGGTGACCCGCTCGGGGTCGTCGGCCGTGTTGCGGGCGTCGGGGTCGGCGTCCGCGAGCGCGCTGTGCTCGGTGACTTCCGTCAACCCCGTTGCCCCGAGGGCGACTTCGAGCGGCAGGTGCCGCGTGCGGCTGCGGTTGACGGCGAAGACCGTGACCGTGCCGTCGGCCGCGCGGACGGCCGTGGCGTGCAGCAGGTCCGTCTCGCCGTACTTCTTCGTCGGGTACGTCGGCGAGTCCACCCGCACGTCGAGCACCTCGCCCCGGCCGTGCTTCGAGGCCTGCGCGAACGGGAAGAACGTGGTCTGCCGCCAGGCCGGGCCGCCCGGCTCGGTCATGATCGGGGCGATCACGTTGACCAGCTGGGCGAGGCAGGCGACGGTGACGCGGTCGGCGTGCCGGAGCAGGGCGATGAGGAGGGAGCCGAGGACGACGGCGTCGGTGACGCTGTAGTTGTCCTCCAGGAGGCGCGGCGCCTCGGGCCAGTCGGACGGGGCGATCGTCCTGGCGTGCTCCTCCCAGCGGGAGAGGTACCAGACGTTCCACTCGTCGAAGGAGAGGTTGATCCTCTTCTTGGACTTGAGCTTCGCGCCGACGTGGTCGGCGGTCGCCACCACGTTCTCGATGAACGACTCCATGTCGACGGCCGAGGCGAGGAAGGAGTCCACGTCGCCGTCGACGGGTTCGTAGTAGGCGTGCAGGGAGATGTGGTCGACCAGGTCGTAGGTCTCCTGGAGGACGGTCGCCTCCCACGCGGCGAAGGTGGGCATGGCCTGGGTGGAGGAGCCGCAGACGACCAGTTCGACGGCGGGGTCGGCCTGGCGCATGGCCCGCGCCGTCTCGGCGGCGAGCCGGCCGTACTCCTCGGCCGTCTTGTGGCCGGTCTGCCAGGGGCCGTCCATCTCGTTGCCGAGGCACCACAGCCGGATACCGAAGGGGTCCTTGTCGCCGTGGGCCGCGCGGAGGTCGGAGAGTGCGGTGCCGGCGGGGTGGTTGGCGTACTCCTGGAGCTGGAGGGCTTCGGCGACACCGCGGGTACCGAGATTCACCGCCATCATCGGCTCGGCCTGGGGGCCGAGCTTCCTCAGGAACGCCATGTACTCGGACAGGCCGAAGCGGTTGGTCTCGGTGGAGTGCCAGGCCAGGTCCAGACGCCGGGGGCGGTCGTCGACCGGACCCACGGAGTCCTCCCACCTGTAGCCGGAGACGAAGTTGCCGCCCGGGTAGCGGACCACTGTGACGCCGAGTTCGCGGACGAGGTCCAGCACGTCGGTACGGAGGCCTTCGGCGTCGGCCGCGGGGTGACCGGGCTCGAAGACGCCGGTGTACACGCAGCGGCCGAGGTGTTCCACGAAGGAGCCGAAGACACGGGGGTTCACCCGGCCGACGGTGAAGGCGGGGTCGAGGGTGAAGCGGGCGGTGTTCTCGCTCATGAGGTCCCCGTTCGAGATGTCGGATAACGCTCGCGAAGTCGAACGGGACCGTAGGTCTCCGGCGCTTCCGCGTCAATGGGGCGGGGGACCTCCGCCCCGCGGCCCCGGGGAAAGCGCGCCGGATCACCTGACGCGGACACGCCCTTCCCCGTAGGCTCGAACGGCTGCCGATCGTCGGCGAGAAGGGGGCGCGATGGGCATCGCGGGCGCGCGGAGAAGTGCGGCCCGGTTGGCCGGGAGGCTGCGCCGGCGCTCGCCGGCCGGCCTGACGATGCGCCGGCTGACGGCCCACTTCGCCGCCGCGGTCCGGGACCGTCACCGTCCTCCCGCCGACGCGCGGGAGCTGTGCCGGGCGCTGTGCGCGACGATGAGCACCCTGCGGGGCGGACGGCCCGTCCAGCTGCGCTTCGAGCGGTTCCCCGACGAACTCGCGGTCACGGGCCTGTGGGTGGAGTTCCACGACTTCGATCTCGTCATCGTCGAGGAGAGGGCCGAAGGAGTGCAGCAACTGGTCATCCTCGGCCATGAGCTGTGGCACATGCACGCCGGTCACCGCCACCACCCCGGCGCCGGCGCGGCCGCGTCCCGGGTGCTGGCCGGGGAGCCCGGCCTGCGTGCGGCCGCGCTCGCCGTCGCCGCCCGCGACGGCTCCCGGGAGCGGGACGAGGCCGACGCCGACATGTTCGGGCACCTGCTCGCCACCGCCTTCCGGCCCCGGCTGTCCCGCGGCACGGACCGGCCGCTCGGCCCCGTCCAGCGGTCCCTCGGCCACCGGGGGCGCGCGGAGGGCCCGCGGTGACCTGCGCCCGTCCGGCCTCCGCCCTGGCCGGCCGGCTGGGCTCGGCGGGGATGCCCGGCGAGTCCTCCGTCGCGTTCTGGGTCGCGACCGCGGTGCTGGCCACCGCGCTGGCGATCAAGCTGCCCACGATCATCCGGCTGTGGAAGGACCCGCTGCTGCGCGCGGTCGGCGGTCTGCTGCTGCTCGCCTGCGCGGTGTTCGTGTTCGTGACGCCGTCCACGATCGCCTGGACCAACCGGGTCGCCGGTGTTCCCAACATCGCGGCGCCGCTGGTCTATTCACTGCTCACCGCGTTCTGCGCGTCCTGCCTGCTGCTGATCACCGCCTGGCGCCACGGACTGTCCGACCGTTCGGCCGTCACCCGCCGCGCCCAGCGCCGGGTGATCGCCGTGTACTCCGGGGTGATCGTCGCGCTGTGGGTGCTGTTCGCGCTCGCGGACGTGCCCGTCGAGCGGCGCACCGACCTGGACACGTACTACGCCAACACCCCGTACATGCGCGAGGAGATCCTGCTCTACCTGCTCGCGCACTGCACCACGGCGCTCATCACGTCCCGGCTCATCTGGAACTGGGTGAGCACCGACGGGCTGCTCGACTCCTGGCTGCGCTGGGGACTGGTCTCGCTGGGTGCGGGTTACGGCACGAACCTGGTGTTCGACGCCGTCAAACTCATCGCGGTCACGGCCCGCTGGACGGGACACGACCTGGACTGGCTGAGCACCGGTGTCGCGCCGCCGGTCGCCTGTCTGTCGGCCGTCCTGATCGCGGTCGGCTTCATCCTGCCGCACGTCGGCCAGTACCTGCACGACCGCTGGCGGGTCCGGCTCGCCCACCGCCAACTCCGCCCGCTGTACCTGCTGATGCGCAGCGTCAAGGGGGAGGGGGTGCCCCTGCTGCTGCGGGCCCGCCCGGAGTTGCGGCTGACGCGCCGCGAGACGTTCATCCGGGACATGCTGCTGCCCCTCGGCCGCCGCATCGACGAGGACCTGCGCCGCCGGTCGTACGCCGCCGCGCTCGCCCTCGGTCACCCGCCGGACCGGGCCAAGGCACTGGCGGCGGCGGTGACGATCCTGGACGCGGTGGAGCAGCGCGCACGGCCGCGGTCCGACGAGGGCACGGCGGACACCGACGCGACGGACCTGCTCCGGGAGATCGGCCCGGTCTCCCGCGCACTGCGCCACCCGGACGCCGTCGAGGCGGTGCGCGCACGCGCGGGCGTCACCACGGCCGGCACCCGGGCCCCCGGGTGAGGGACGGCCGGGCCGCGGCACAGACGTACGGGCGGATTTCCGGCACGGAGTGGCCGAGACGAGCCGAGTCTTGGCATATTGCACGGGTGACAGCGGCGAGATGACGGAGAGCAGGGTGCGTACCACCAGGGAGATGCGTCGGCTCGCCGACACCCTCATCGGCCCCCTCCGGGTCCCGGTCCCGGCGGACCCGGAGGCTCTCTTCGACGCCCTGGTCGCCTCCGTCAGCGCGTGGCGGGGCCGCGAGGTCGTCGTCCACAAGCGGGTCTTCCCGCCGCACACGGCCAGCGGACTGTGGCTGGAGCGGGAGACGCACGACGACGTGGTCGTCGACCGGCGGGCCGCCGTGTGGCATCAGATCGTCATCTTCTGTCACGAGGTGTGGCACATGAACCAGGGTCACGCCGGCGCGGCGCGCACCGACTTCAGTCTGGTCGAGGAGCAGGCGGCCGACCAGTTCGGCATGTTGATGGGCCGGCGGCTGCGCCCGTGGCTGGAGGCCTCCGCGGATTCGGTGTTCGCCGAACCCGGCGACGGCGCCCAGGGCCTGGCCGGGCGGATAGCCGCCGCTCTCAACTACCGTGGGACCGAGCGGTGAGCGGCCTGATCAACTACGTCAGCTGCGGGGCGCTGTGGCTGGGACTCGCGGTGAAGTCGCCCGACCTGGCCCGCCACTGGCGGGATCCGTATCTGCGGGCGATCTGCGCCGTGCTGGCCCTGGCCGGGCTGTGCTTCCTCCTCGGGGCCCCGCCGACCGTGGGCTTCGTCAACCGGCTCAGCGGCGTGCCCAACCTCGCCGCCCCGCTGACCTATGCCGCGATCACGGCGTACAGCGCCGCCTCCCAGCTCCTCGTCGTGCACTGGCGGGGCGGGCCGCGGGTGCGGCGGACCGCCCGCCGGTGGATCGCCGCCTACGCCCTCGTCGTCCTCGGTGTCGCCGTCACGTTCGCGCTGGGCGACGCGCCGGTGGAGCGCCGTACCGACCTGGACACCTACTACGCGACGACGCCGTTCCTCGCCGAGATGATCGTGCTGTACCTGGCCGGGCACCTCGCCGCAGCCGGGGTCACCGCGGTGTCCGCCCTGCGCTGGGCGCGCCAGGTCGCCGGCCGGCTGCGGGTGGGGCTGGTCATGCTGGGCGCCGGGGCGCTGTGCAGCGCCGGGTACAGCATCACCAAGTTCACCGCCGTGATCGCCCGCTGGTGCGGGGCCGACTGGTCGCGGCTCGGGACGACGGCCTCCCCGG
The DNA here is from genome assembly GCF_040297165.1 of Streptomyces sp. NPDC001851. Lineage (NCBI taxonomy): Bacteria > Bacillati > Actinomycetota > Actinomycetes > Kitasatosporales > Streptomycetaceae > Streptomyces > Streptomyces sp. NPDC001851. The sequence continues at coordinate 13,518 of NZ_JBEOYR010000050.1, forward strand.
TGGCCGCCGGGATCGGCGCGCTCCTCACCGTCACGGGCATCCTGATCCCCCTGGGCTGGCCTCTCGTGACGGAGTGGCGGCGGTCCCGGCGGACGTGCGCGCGTCTGCGGCCCCTGGAGCGCGAACTGGACGAACTGCTCACCCGCCGCTCGCTCCGGCTGCCGCGGCCCCGCTGGGTCACGCCGGCCACCCGGCTGGTGTGGCTGCAGACCAGCATCCACAACGCGCTCGGCCACCTGGACGCGTACTTCGACCGGGACCTGTACGAGCGGGTCCGCGCGAGCGCCCTGCGGGAGACGGGCGACGCGGGACGCGCCGAGTCGGTCGCGTGGGCGGCGGTGGTCGCGGCGGCGGTCGAAGCGGAACGCCACCGCGAGCGGCCCCTGGCACCGTGGGACGAGACCGACCTCCTGTCGGTCCGCGCCCCCGGTCCCGCGGCGCTCGTCGACATCGCCGACGCCCTGGCCACCTCGCCGCTGATAGCGTCCGCCCGGGTGCACGGCACGACGACGCCGACGGGCACCGCATGAGGCGGGTCCGGGCGTCACGCGCGTCCCGCGGGGCCGCGCACCGAGCCGATGGGAGGGCGCGGCCGTGAATCTCGTCGTGTACGTGGCGGCCGGGGCTCTCGTGCTGTCCTCCGCCCTCCTCTTCCGCCGGCCCCGCACCGCCCCGTGGAACCCGCTGACCGTGTCGACGTCCGCCGCGGTCGCGCTGGGCGGTCTCGTCTTCGTCTGCTCGGCCCCGCTGACGCTGGCCACCGTCAACGAGGTCACCGGCATACCGAACTTCGGTGCGCCGCTCACGTACGGCATGCTCTCGGCGTACAGCTGCTCGCTGGTCGTCCTGCTGATCCACTGGCGGGGCGGGCCGCGCGAGCGGCTGCGGCGGGCGGTGCTGCGCTGTGTGGCCGCCTACGGAGCGCTGATCGCCGCCATCGTCGTGCTGTTCGCGCTCGCGGACGCGCACACGGAGCGGCTGCGCGACCTCGACACGTACTACGCGAACACGGCGGGCATGCGGGAGATGATCCTGCTCTACATGCTCGGGCACAGCGCGGCGATCCTGGTGATGTGCACGATGTGCGTGAAATGGGGGCGCGAGGTCACCGGGCTGCTGCGGACCGGTCTGCGGCTGATCCTCGTCGGCGGGCTGCTGGACGCCGTCGGCTTCGAGCTCACCAAGTACACGGCGATCGTGGCCCGCTGGACGGGGCACGACCTGGACTTCCTGTCCACCAGCCTCGCCCCGCCGGCGGCGTCGCTGGCCGCCCTGCTGTGTTCCGCGGGCTTCGCCCTGCCCAGGCTGCTGCCCGCGGTCCTCGCCCAGTGGCGCAGCCTCGGCGACTACCGCCGGCTCGAACCGCTGTGGGCGCAGCTGCGGTTCGCCTCCATCGCCCCCAAGCCGCCCAGCTCGTGGTGGCAGCTGCCGCAGGAGCGGCTGCACTGGCGCGAGGTGTCCATCCACGACGCGCTGCTGGCGCTCGCCCCGTACTTCGACGACCGCGTCCGGGAGAAGGCACGCGAGGCCGCGCGGCGGGCGGGACGCGGGCCGCACGAGGCGCGGGTCGCCGCGGAGGCCGCCATGGTCGCGGACGCCGCGCGGTGCGCCGCCGTCGGCGAGGAGCCGCCCGAGGTGCCGAGCGGCAGCCGCCTGTACGCGACGGAGGTGTCCGGGCCGAGCGGCCTCGTGGAACTGGCGCGGGCCCTGGAGACCGTGCGGCACACCGCGGGAGCCGTGGGCGAGGGTTCGGTGAGGACCTCCCATGGCTGAACCTTCGCGGCCCGCTCCGGGCTCGGCCGGTCCGTTCCCGGATGATTCGAGGAGCCCCATGCCGCGCAGAGCCGTCGTCATCGGTGCCGGACTGACCGGCATGCTGGCCGCCGCGGCGCTGTCCGGCTGGGTGGAGGAGGTGGTCGTGCTGGAGCGCGACGACCTGCCCGACGGTCCCGAGCACCGCCGTGGGCTCCCGCAGGGGCGCCATGCCCATCTCCTCATGTCCGGCGGCCTGGCCGCCATGGACGGCCTGGTGCCCGGGATGCGCATGCGCGAGCGGCTGCTGGCCGCCGGCGCCCGCGAAGTCGCCCTCGGCCAGGACCTCGTGGCCCTCACCCCGGAGGGCTGGTTCCGCCGCTGGCGGCATGCGGGGCCCCGCATGCTCAGCTGCAGCCGGGCGCTGCTGGACTGGGTCGTACGGGACACGGTGCTGGCCGGCACGGGCGTGCGGATACAGAAGGCGCAGGCACGCGGACTGACCGGGGACGCCGGCCGGGTCCGGGGCGTACGCGTGGCGACGCCGGACGGCGAGCGGGAACTCGAAGCCGACTTCGTGGCCGCCGCCGACGGGCGCGGCTCCCGGGTCCTGACGTGGCTGGAGGAACTCGGCGTCCCGGGCATCCAGGAGAAGACCGTGGACACCGGTCTCGTCAATGCCACCCGCATCTACCGCAGGCCCGCCGGCGCCGAGCTGTTTCCGGTGACGGTCATCCAGGCCGACCCCTACCGGGGCCGGCCGGGGCGCAGCGGGATGGTCCTGCCCATCGAGGGCGACCGCTGGATGGTGAGCCTCGCCGGCACCCGGGGCGGTGAACCGCCGGCCGACCCCGAGGGCTTCCTGCGGTACACGTTCGACCTTCCCGACCCGCTCGTCGGCCGGCTGATCTCCGGCGCCGAGCCCCTCACCGAGGTGCACATCAGCCGCAGCACCAGCAACATACGGCGCTACCCGGAGAAGGCCCGCCGCTGGCCCGACGGGTTCGTCGTGCTCGGTGACGCGGTGGCCTCGTTCAACCCGGCCTACGGCCAGGGCATGGCGGTGGCCGCGCTCGGCGCCCGGGTGCTGGGCGCGGAACTGCGGCGCGGCGGTGCCGGTGCGCCCGGGCTGGCCCGGCGGGTGCAGCGGGGGGTCGCCAAGTCGGTCGCGGCGGCCTGGGCGATGGCCGTGGGCCAGGACGTCTGGTACCCCCAGGTGCGGGGCGCGCGGCCGGCCCTCGCGGATCACCTGGTCACCCGGTACGCACGCCGCATGACGAAGGCGGCCACCGGCTCCTACCGAGCGGCCACCGCCGTCTGGGACGTGACGAGCCTGGCGACGGCACCGTCCCGTCTGCTGCGCCCGGACGCCATGCTCGCGGCCCTGGCCGGCCCGCTCCTCCCGGCGCTGCCGGGACCGCCACTGACGGCACAGGAGTGGAAGGTCGTAGGGGAACTGGACCGCGCACGCGGGTGAACGGTCAGCCCGCGAACGCCGGCTGGGCGACGCCCCGGCCCGCGCCCGGTACCACCAGCAGCGAGCCCGCCAGCGGGTCCGGCGCCGAAAGCCCCGTGCGGGCCGTCGTGACGTACAGGTCGGTCAGGCCGGCGCCGCCGAACGCACACGCCGTCGTACGAGGCGTGGGCAGGCTGATCACCCGGTCCAGCGCACCGCGGGGCGTGTAGCGACGCACCGCTCCCCCGTCCCACAGCGCCACCCACACACAGCCGTCCGCGTCGACCGTCAGACCGTCGGGGAAGCCCGCGCCCTCCTCGATCCCGGCCAGCGGCCTGCGGCCATGGACCCGTTCCCCGTCGTAGTCGAAGACGTCCACCCGGCGGGTCGGCGAGTCGGCGTAGTACATGAGGCGCCCGTCGGGGCTCCAGGCCGTGCCGTTGCTGACCGTGACGTCGGGCAGCACCGTCTCCACCGCCCCGTCACCCGTCAGCCGGCTCAGCGTGCCGCCGCCCGCCGCCTCGTCGTACCGCATCGTGCCCGCCCACAGCGAGCCGTCCGGCGCCACCGCGGCGTCGTTCGCGCGGCGGCCGGCGACCGGCTCGTGGTGCAGCCAGCGGAACGTGCCGTCGGGGTCCAGCAGCCCGACGCCGTCCCGCAGGTTGAGCACCAGGCCGCCGCCCTCGCGGGGCTTGGCCGCGCCCACGTGCTGCTCCGTCGTCCGCACGGTACGACGGCCGGTGGCGGGGTCGTAGGTGTGCACGCGCATGCCCAGGATGTCCAGCCAGATCAGCCGGCCCGTCGCCGGGTCCCAGGTCGGGCCCTCGCCCAGCTCCGCCTCGGCCCGTACGGCGACCTCGTACCCGGCGCTCACGCCGCGCTCCGGTGGCCCAGCCGCTCCGACAGCTCCGCCGCGCCCTTCACCGCCAGCTGCTCCAGCTCGGCCCGGCGCTCCTCGCTCCAGCGGATCATCGGCACGGAGATGGAGAGGGCGGCGACGACGTGGCCGGTGCGGTCGCGGACCGGGGCGGCCACACAGCTCACGTCCGGGTTGGACTCACGGCTCTCCACCGCGAGGCCCCGCTGCCGGATCTCCGCCAGCGCCTCCCGCAGCGCGCCGGGGTCGGTGATGCTGTTGGGGGTCATCGCGGTCAGCTCGGCGCCGTCCGGGATGCGGGCCGCGAGCTCCTGCTCCGGCAGCGAGGCCAGCAGCATCTTGCCCACCGAGGTGCAGTGGGCGGGCAGCCGGCGGCCCGCGGCCGAGACCATGCGCACGGCGTGCGTGGAGTCGACCTTGGCGATGTAGATGACGTCGGTGCCCTCCAGGATCGCCACGTGCACCGTCTCGTCGCAGGTCTCGGCGACCGAGCGGGCCACCTGCTGGCCCTCGGCGGCGAGGTCGAGCTGCTCGGCGTAGCGGCTGCCGAGCTGGTACGGGCGTACGCCGAGCCGGTAGCGTCCGGGCTGACCGGGCACCTGCACGATGTACGACCGTGCGGCGAGCGTGGTGACCAGCTCGTGCACGGTGGTGCGCGGCAGCTGGAGCCTGCGCACGATGTCGGGGGCGGAGAGCGTCCCGTCCCCGTCGAGGAACAGCTCCAGAATGTCGAGAGCCCGGGTCACGGCAGGCACGAGGCGTCCCACGTCCGGCCCCCTCCCTTGGGTAAGCGCCTGTTCGAGATTTCAACAGGCGATCGGCATGACGAACACAGGCTAGCCATGGAGAGTTGCGCGGGCAATGGGCGGGAACGGGCCGGGCACCATGGATGCCATGCGTCTCGACTTCCAGCTGGTGCTGCTGCGCCGCATGGCCGACCACAACCCGGACCTGGTCGAGGACGCCCGCCGGCAGCTCGGCGTCTCGATCGCGGACATGCGGGAGACGAACAAGCGCTGGCAGGCGATGGTCCGCTCGCCGGGATCCCGGTCCGCCGCGGCACGCTATCGCTCGGTCCTGGGCGAGCCGGAATCCGTCCTCCCGCGCCGCCTCGGCGACGTCGGCTGCGAGGCCCGGCGCTGGGCCCTGCCCCTCTGGCCCGACCTGCGCTTCGAGGTGCTGGTCGGGCCGGACGGGGCGGTCTGGAACGAGTGGCTGGTCCGCGCGCCGGACGCCCCGGCCCCGCGGCTCCGGACCCTGGACGACCTCGCCCCCTGGTCCTGCACGGTGGACGAGGCCGCCCGCGCCTTCGCCCCGGCCCGCCCGCTGGAGGGCACCGCCCCCACCCGGTGGGGGCTGGCCTTCACCGCCCCCGACCGGGACGGCGTACCGCACGAGGTGGTCGCCGAGTTCACCTGGGGGCTGCTCCAGCGGACGGCGGTCGTCGGCTGAGCGGCCCGTCAGTCGTCGAAGCCCGTCGCCCGGGTGCGCTTCTCCCAGGCGGTGACGTCCTCGCGGACCTGGTCGAGATGGGCGAGGACGGCGCTCACCCCGTCCTCGCCGAGCGGCAGCCGCAGCGGGCTGTGCTCGGCCTCCAGCGCGGCCAGGATCAGGGCGGCCGCCTTGGCGGGGTCGCCGGGCTGGGTGCCGTCGCCGCCGGCCAGGAAGCCGCGGGTCTCGGCGACCTTGGCGTACACCCCGGTGTCGGAGCTGACGCCGGCGCGGCCGGTGCCGAACAGCGAGGTGCGGAACGCGCCCGGCTCGACGACGAGCACCTTGATGCCGTACTCCCGCGCCTCGTCCGCGAGCGCCTCGGACAGGCCCTCCAGGGCGAACTTCGTCGCGCTGTAGGCCCCGAAGCCGGCGAAGGACATCTGGCCGCCCATGCTGCTCATCTGCACGATCGCGCCCGAGCGCCGCTCCCGCATGTGCGGCAGCACCGCCCGCACCAGGGCCGCCGGGCCGAAGAAGTGCAGGTCGAACAGGGCGCGCAGCTCGTCGTCGGTGGTCTCCTCGACGGCGCCGACGTGGGTGCGTCCCGCGTTGTTGACCAGCACGTCGATCCGCCCGTGCCGGGCCAGCACATCCCGGACCGCGTCCTCGGCCGCGGCCAGGTCGGTGACGTCCAGCCGCAGCGCCTCCACCTGGTCGGGATGGGCGGCCACCAGGTCGTCGAGGGCCTCCGGTCGCCGGGCCGCGCCGACCACCACATCCCCGGCGGCCACGGCGGCCTCGGTGATCGCCCGCCCGAAACCGCTGCTCGCCCCGGTCACCAGCCATACCTTGTTCATCACAACTCCCCGTGGGACTCGATCCGTTCGACACGGACAAGACTGCCGCCCGATGCCGTTGCCCGTCCAAGACCTCCGGTGATAACCATCGGCTATGACGACGGACGTCCACGGCCGGGATCTGCGCTACTTCGTCGCGGTCGCCGAGGAGCTGCACTTCACGCGCGCCGCCGAGCGGCTGTATGTCTCACAGCCCGCGCTGAGCAAGCAGATCCGGGCGCTGGAGCGGCAGTTGGGGGCGGAACTGTTCCGGCGCGATCAGCACGGCGTCGCGCTGACGGGGGCCGGGGAAGCGCTGCTGCCGCACGCCCGGCGGGTGCTGGCCGCGTGGGAGGCGGGGGCGGCGGCCGTGGAGGCGGCCAAGGCGGCCCAGCGCAGCACGCTGATGGTGGGCATGAGCACCAGTCCGGGCCGGGGCGGGCTGCTGCCGGCCGTCCGCTCCCGGTTCACCGCCGCGCATCCCGAGGTCACGGTCCGGCTGCGCCAGATGAGCTGGGACGATCCGACGGCGGGCCTGGCGGACGGCACGGCGGACATCGCCTTCGTCTGGCTGCCGCTGCCCGACGAGCAGCGCTACGCCTGGACGGTGGTCGCCGAGGAGCCCCGGCTGCTCGCCCTGCCCGAGTCGCATCCGCTCGCCGCCCGTGCCGAACTCGACTTCGCCGACCTGCTGGACGAGCCGTTCCTGGCCCTGCCCCGGAGCGCGGGCCGGCTGCGTGACCACTGGCTCGCCCTGGACGCCCGCTCCGGCCGGCCGCCCCGGATCGGCGCGGAGGTCTCCGGGGCGGAGGAGACGTACGAGGCCCTGGTCGCGGGGCTCGGCATCTGCCTGGTGGCCGAGGGCAACGCGCCGCTGGTCACCCGGGGCGGCGTCACCATCCGCCGGGTCCGGGGCATCGGCCCGAGCCGCTATGCGCTGGCCTGGCGGAAAGAGGACGAGCGCCGGCCACTGGTGCGCGCGTACGCGCAGGCGTGCCGAGAGACGGTGCGCTAGGCGCCCCGAAGGGGTGCGGGCTGTATGGAGTATGCGGCTCCGCCGCGTGGGCCCGACAGGCCACGGCGCCGCCGCAGCCGCGGGACGGCACCTCGCGGCACCCCGGCAGGCGCTACCGGGCAGCCTCCGATATCGCCTCCACCACCCGCTCCAGCGACCCTGGGTGCAGCCACAGGAAAAGATTCGGCTCGACCAGCTCCAGCTCCATCAGCCGCGGCTGCCCGTCCTCCCCGTCGACAAGGTCCACGCGCGCGTACAGCAACCCGGAACCACCGGGCACCGCACCCAACGCCTTGTCGGCGACGGCCAGTTCGGCGTCAGTGGGCTCCCACCGCTCCAGATCCGGATGAGCCACCTTCTCCGCGTCGTACGCCGTCCCCGGCGTGAGCACCGCGCCCTTGCGGCTGGCGTGCAGCAGCCGGCCGCCGAAGAACTGCAGCGCCCGCTCCCCGCCGGCGTCGATGCCGCGCATGTACGGCTGCACCATCGCGGTGAGGCCCTCGGCGTGCATCCGGCCGAGCTGCCGTACCGCCTGCTCGTGCTCGGCGGGCGTGTAGCGGGCGGCGAACCGGGCGCCCGCGCCCGAGGTCGGCTTGATCACGTACTCGTGGCCGTCGGGCAGGCCGCCCGGCTCGCCCGGCGCGAGGTAGCGGGTGGGGACGGTGGGCACGCCGGCCGCCGCCAGCTCGCCGAGGTAGCGCTTGTCGGTGTTCCAGCGCACCACGGGCGCCGGATTGGCGAGCCGGGTGAGCGCGTCGACCCGGTCCGCCCAGGCCCGGAACTCCGCGGCCCGCCAGCTGTAGTCCCAGGTGGAGCGGATCACGACGAGGTCGTAGCGGCCCCAGTCCGCGTCCGGGTCGTCCCAGTAGCGGGCCTCGGCCTCGGCCCCGGCCTCGCCCAGCGCGCGCACCAGCTCCGGCAGGTCGGTGTCCTTGCCCGGCTCGGCCCCGGGGTCGTAGGTGGCGAGGGCGATGCGGGGCACGGCGGACTCCCTGTCGTACGACGGTTCGATCCCGGCGAGGCTAACAACGGCCGCTGTCCGGTATGAAGGGGATATGGCCACCGACGGCACTGACGCGTACACCGGCGTACCCGGGCTGCCGCCCCTGGTGCGGGCCGCGCTCACCGCCGCCCGCCGCCACCGTTTCCCCCACTCGTGCCGCCCCGAACAGGGCCGTCTGCTGCACGCGTTGGCCGGCGGGGCCCAGGTCCGGATCGGGGAGACCGGGACCGGGCTCGGCGTGGGGCTGGCCTGGCTGGCCTCCGGCGCGGCGCCCGGGGTGCGGCTGTGCGGCGTGGAGCGGGATCCGCGGCGGGCGCGGGCCGCCGCGCAGGTGTTCGCCGGGCGGCCCGGGGTCACCGTGCTCACCGGTGACTGGCGGCGGATCGAGGAGCACGGTCCCTTCGACCTGCTCGTGCTCGACGGCGGCGGACAGGGCAAGGCCCCCGGGGATCCGCCCGCCGCCGTGGAGCGGCTGCTGGTGCCCGGCGGGACGGTCGTCGTGGACGACTTCACCCCGGCGAGCGGCTGGCCGCCGCTGCACGCCGGCGAGGTGGACCGGGCCCGGCTGCACTGGCTGGAGCATCCCGCGCTGCGCGCGACCGAAGTGCGGCTCGCGACGGACTTGAGCGCGGTCGTCGGGACGAGACTCCTGGTGTAGGAAGGGTGCGAAGGTCGAGCGACAGTCCCACAGTTAGGAGTACGCCGCGTGTCCTCCCTCTTCCCCGCCCTGGCGGACGGTCCGGGCGAGCGCAGCGAGACGGGGGTCCCCCCGGACGAAGTCCGGGGGAGGACCGCCCTGCGGTTCGGCGAACGGTCGTTGACGTACGGCGGGCTGGCCGGGGCCGCCGGTGCGCTCGCCGCCCGGCTGCGGGGCGCCGGCCGGGTCGCCGTATGGGCCACGCCGGAGCTGGAGACCGCCGTCGCCGTGACGGGCGTCCTGCTCGCCGGGGCCGCCGCGGTGCCGCTGAACCCCAGGTCGGGCGAGAAGGAGCTCGCGCACATCCTCTCCGACAGCGCCCCGGCGCTGGTGCTGGCCGCGCCGGGTGCCGAACTCCCTTCGGTGCTGGGCGGGCTGGAGCGCGTCGAGGTGGACGCGACGGCCGGCCCCGGCGCCGTTCCCGACGACACGGCCGCCGCCGAGGACCCGGCGCTGATCGTCTACACCTCCGGCACCACCGGCCCGCCCAAGGGTGCCGTCCTGCCCCGCCGGGCCCTCGCCACCACCCTGGACGCCCTGGCCGACGCCTGGCAGTGGACCGGCGACGACGTGCTGGTGCACGGGCTGCCCCTGTTCCATGTGCACGGGCTGGTGCTGGGCGTGCTGGGCCCGCTGCGGCGCGGTGGCGGCGTACGGCACCTGGGCCGCTTCAGCACCGAGGGCGTGGCACGGGAGCTGAACGCCGGCGCGACCATGCTGTTCGGGGTGCCGACGATGTACCACCGCATCGCCGAGGCCCTGCCGGGGGACGCGGAGCTCGCCAAGGCGCTGGGCCGGGCCCGTCTGCTGGTCTCCGGCTCGGCCGCGCTGCCCGTGCACGACCACGAGCGGATTGCGGCGGCCACCGGGCGGCGGGTGATCGAGCGGTACGGCATGACGGAGACCCTGATGAACACCAGCGTGCGGGCCGACGGGGAGCCGCGCGCGGGAACCGTGGGCGTACCGCTGCCCGGCGTGGAGCTGCGGCTCGTGGAGGAGGACGGGACGCCGATCACCGCGTACGACGGGGAGAGCGTCGGCGAGATCCAGGTGCGCGGGCCGAACCTGTTCACCGAGTATCTGAACCGGCCCGACGCCACCGCCGCCGCGTTCACCGCCGACGGGTTCTTCCGCACGGGCGACATGGCCGTCCGCGAGCCCGACGGCTATGTGCGGATCGTCGGCCGCAAGGCCACGGACCTGATCAAGAGCGGCGGGTACAAGATCGGGGCCGGTGAGATCGAGAACGCGCTGCTGGAGCACCCCGGGGTGCGGGAGGCGGCGGTCACCGGCGAGCCGGACGCGGACCTGGGCGAGCGGATCGTGGCCTGGATCGTCCCGGCCGACCCCCAGGCACCGCCCGGCGCCGAGGAGTTGGCGGACCACGTGGGCCGCCGTCTCGCCCCGCACAAGCGCCCCCGTGTCGTCCGCTACCTGGACGCACTCCCCCGCAACGACATGGGCAAGATCATGAAGCGGGCGCTGGCCGATGCCTGAGCGACGCTCGGCCCGGGCCGTACTGGCCCTGGTCGCGGACCCCGGCACCTTCGCCGAACTCCCGTTCAGCCCCGGGGAGTCCGCACCCGACGGCCCCCTCGGCTGGCAGGGTTACGACGCCTCGCGCGCCCGCGCCGCCGCCCGCACCGGCGAGGAGGAGTCGGTCGTCTGCGGCACCGCGCGGGTCGAGGGCACGCCGGCCGTGCTGATCGCCTTCGAGTTCGGCTTCCTGGGCGGCTCCCTGGGCGAACGCACCGGAGACCGCCTGGAGGCGGCGTACGTCCACGCCCGTGCCCACCGGCTGCCGGTCGTGCCGCTGATCGCGACCGGGGGCAGCCGGATGCAGGAGGGCATGCTCGCGCTGAGCCAACTCCAGCGGGTGGCCCGGCAGTCGGCGCTCACCCGAGAGGCGGGACTGCCGCAGATCGCGGTGCTGCGGGACCCGACGACCGGCGGCGGCTGGGCCACGCTCGGCGCGGGCGCGGACGTCGTCCTGGCGCTGTCCGGCGCCCAGGTCGGTTTCGCCGGCTCCCGTGTCCGTCCGCCCGACACCGACCCGTCCGCGTACACGGCGGAGTCCCAGCTGGCGGCGGGCTCGGCGGACGCGGTGGTGGCTCCGGCCGAGCTGAAGGAGGCACTGGGCGCGTGGCTGCGCCTGCTCACCTCCCCGTCCGCCGATGTGCCCGCCCCGCCCGCGGCCCTGCGCAGCGCCGGCCTCCCGGCCACCGGCTGGGACGCCGTCCAGCGCGCCCGCGCCCCCGAACGCCCCCGCGCCCAGGCCTACTTGGACGTGTACTTCACCCACCGCCGCGCCCTCAGCGGTGACCGGTGCGGCGGTACCGATCCCGGCGGCGTCCTCTGCGGCTTCGGTGAGCGGGAGGGCCGTACCGTCGCCTACGCCGCACAGACCGGGGCGCCGACCCGCCCCGCCGGCTTCCGGACCGCGGCCCGCCTGATCCGGCTGGCGGACCGCCTCGGCATCCCGGTGCTGACGCTGGTGGACACCCCGGGCGCCGCGAACGACGCGGAGGCGGAGCGGCAGGGGGCCGGCGCGGCGATCGCGGAGGTGTTCGGGGCGGTGGCCGCCGCCCGGGTCCCGATCACCACGCTCGTCATCGGCGAGGGCGGCTCCGGCGGAGCCCTGGCACTGGCCGCACCGGCCCACACCTGGGCCACCCCGGACAGCTACTTCTCGGTGATCGCCCCGGAACTGGCGGCGGCCATCCTCAAACGCCCGGTACAGGAGGTGAGGACGACCGCCGACCAGCTGCGGATCCGGCCCCAGGACCTGCTGGAGCTCGGGGTGATCCGGGGCATCGTCTGACCGCCGGCCGGCGTGAAGACGCATCCGGAACCCGCACCTGACCACGCGACACACCGGCGCACCCCCGGAAACCCCCCATTCAGCGGCACCCCGCCCGGCCCCCTCCAGCAGGCGCCCGCCCCCGGACCCCGCGCAGGATGCAGTCAGAAGGAAGAGGCCCGCGCACCCCAGGAGGATCTGCCGTGACCGTCCGTCTGGAGCAGCTGCGGCGCTGCCACTTCGCCGTCGACCTGGGCGCGGCCCGCACCCGGGTGTATGTGAAGGGTGCCGGGCTCGTGGTCGACCAGCCCTCGGTCGCCGCCGTGAACACACGGAGCGGGTCACTGATCGGGGTCGGCGACTTCGCGGAGCGGATGACGGGCCGGACACCGGGCTACATCCGGGTCGTACGGCCCATCTCCGGTGGCACGGTGGTCGACATCGAGATGGCCCAGCGCATGCTGCGGCAGCTGCTCGGCGACAAGACGCGCCGCGCCCTGCGGCGCAACCTGCGGCTGCGGGCCGCCGCGTGCACCCCGCACGGCGCGGATCCGCTGGCCCAGCGGGCGACCATCGAGACGCTGGTCGGGCTGGGTGCGCGCCGGGTCGAGCTGGTGGACACGCTGATCGCCGCCGCCGTCGGCTGCGGGCTGCCCGTCGAACGCCCCGAGGCCACCATGATCATCATGTGCGGGGCGGCGGCCACGCAGGTCGCGGTGCTCTCGCTCGGGTCCGTCGTGACCGCCGAGCGGGTCCCGGTGGGCGGCGAGGCCGTGGACCAGGCGATCGTGCAGTACCTGCGGCACGCGCACGAGCTGATACTGCCCAGCCAGTCCGTGCGTCCGCTGCAACTGGCCCTGTCCGGCAACGGACTGACCTCGCAGGGCCCGTCCTCCACGGAGATCCACGGCCGGGACGTGGTCACCGGGCTGGCCCGCAGCGTGCGCGTCGACACCGCCGCCGTGCGGAACGCGATCCAGACCCCGCTGACCGCCGTTCTCGACGGCATCGGCAAGGTGTTGCGCGACTGCCCGCCCGACCTGGTCGCCGACCTCGCCGACCGCGGGATCACGATGGTGGGCGGCTCGGCGCTGCTCCCCGGCTTCGACCGGATGCTGCGGCAGGCCACCGGGATGCCGGTGTACATCGCCGAACGCCCCGACGTCTGCGCGGCGGAGGGCATCGGCGCCATGCTGGAGGGCCGGATCGAGCCGCTGGTCCTGAACCCGCTGGCCGCCTGAGCGGCCCGCGGCGGCATGGCGGTCAGCCGCGGCTGCCCGCGACCGACAGCACGCACAGGCTCCCACCCCGAGCAGAACGCCCCCGGAAGCGGCCAGGGAACCCGTCGTGCCCGGCACCGCGGCCCCCGGAATCGACAGCGTGAGCGGTGGCGGCGCCGCGTGAGGGGTGGGGGAGGTCACCGCTGCAGGTAGCACCGGACAGCCGTCCCCGCGGCCCCCGTGTGCACCCGCACCAGATCCGCCACCAGATTGACCAGCAACAGCCCACGCCCGCCCCGCTGGTCCGGGGAGGCCGGACGCCGGCCGGCCAGCGGATCGGCCAGCCGGCCCTTGTCGCGGACCTCGCACAGCACGTGCCCGCCCTCGGCCCACACCGTGAGCCCGCCGGTGCCGCCGCCGTGGACCACGCTGTTGGTGGTGAGCTCGGCGGTGATCAGCGCCAGGTTCTCCAGTCCCAGACCGGCCAGGCCCAGCCGGGCGCCGTGCTCGGTGGCGAGGTGCCGTACGGCGGAGAGGGAGTCCTCGTCGAAGGCGGTGGTGAACACGTCCGTACCGTCGGCGGGGGCGGGCGGCAGCGGCTCGTTGTAGCGGGCGACCACGTCCTCGGGGTCGTAGGCCTCGCTGGTGCCCCGCGCGCCGGCGCGGATCACGACCGGATGGGTGGCGTGCGCGTCGGCGAGCGCGCGCTCGTCCAGCCGGGCGGTGTCGTACGGACACAGGATGGTGACCTCGCGGCCCTGGAACGCGGCGTTGATCAGCGCCTCGTGCTGGGCGCAGGCCGGGTACTCGGCCGGGCTGCGGCCCGCCCAGACCGGTTCGCCGATGATGTGGACGCGCCGGCCGGAGGGCTGGGCGTCGGCGAAGGCACGCAGCACACCGGGGATGATCCGGCCGGGGTTGCGGCCCGCCTCCCGCATGTCCAGGAACCGTACGCCGGCGCCGTCGGCGCCCAGCGCGTCCTGGATCAGCCGCAGGTTGTCGCCGGGTACGGCGACCGCGACCGGTGCGCCGGCCGCCAGCGCATCACGGACGAAGGGGACGGTGCCGGCCAGGTACTCCTGTGTGTCGCCGTAGAACAGCGCGGGGTGCACGAACGGCTCGACGGGGTCGGCGGATCGCGTCGTCGGTGCTGTGGTCATGACGCCGCCACCTCGATCGCCGGAAGCCCGGGCCACAACAGCTCCAGAACGCGGGGCAGCGCGGCCGGCGGGCGGTCCAGCACCAGCCGCCGCTCACCGAACCGCCGGGCGGCGTCCGCGAGCACCTCGGCCCCGGCGACGTCGACGAAGGACAGCGCGGAGAGCTCCATGTGGTACACGTCCCCGTCATCGCGCACGGCGCCCTCCAGCGCGCGCTCCCAGATTCCGTGAGTGGGCAGGCTCACCTCGCCCACCGCGCGGAATCCGGTGCGCCCGGTCAGCGGGTACACGTCGAGCCAGGGCGCCGGCACGGCACCGGTCGGCCGCCGTGGCCGCACCACCTCGGATCCACTCACGCCTTCTCCCACTCGCACAGGAAGAGAAGTGCCCAGTATGGCGCTCGACTCACCCGTCAAGGGTCCGGATCCTGGAACGGCGGGTGTGGGCGAGGGCGCGCGGGGCAGCCGGGCGGCGTGGCACCGAGCGGGACCGAGGAGAGCGGAGAACGGGGCGGCGACATGCGTTCTGCGGCACACGCACCGCACACCGGGCGGCCGGACACCCTGGTCGTCGACGGCCACGGGCAGGGTGGCCGGATCGTCCTGCGGGCGCGCGGCGAACTGGTCCAGGGCTGTACGGACACCCTCGCCGGGGTCCTGGCCGGGCTGCCGGCGGACGCCGCCGCGATCGAGCTGGACCTGACGGAGGTGTCCTTCATGGACTCGACCGGCCCGGCGTTCCTGGACGTGCTGCGGGAGTACGGCCGCCGGCACGCGGTCGCGGTCTCGGCCACCGGCTGGCGGGGGCAGCCGCGCCGGGTCCTGGAGCTGATGGGGCTGGACACCACCGACCCGCTGCGCACCGCGCCACCCGCCGGCCGCCCGGCCCGCACCGGCTCGGCGGTGGCCCGGGAACGCGCCGAGCAGCTGGACTCGCTGCGCCTGGAGATCGCGCAGTTGCGGCACGCGATCGATTCCCGACCGGTGATCGACCAGGCACGCGGCATCCTGATGGCCGCGCACGGCTGCACCCCGGACGACGCCTGGGACATCCTGCGCGAGACGTCCCAGCGCTCCAACACCAAGCTGCGCCGGGTGGCGGCGGCGGTCACGGCGAGCGCGACCCCCGGCGGCCCGGCCCTCCCGGAGGAGCTGCGCACCGCCCTTCGGGCGGCGGTCGACGCCCGGCGCGGTGCCCCGGGGCCCCGGGACGCCGGCTGACGCGGCGGTCAGTACGGCAGGATGCGCCCCGACGGCGTCCTGCGGTCGATCTCCCGCTCACGCGGGGCGGCGGGGCGCCGGCTGACGCGTACCCGGATGCGACGGTCCATGACGACCCCCTCCTGCCGACACCACCCGGCGGTGGTCGCCGGTAGGAGGTCCGTGCCCAGCGCGCGGCACGTTCAAGCGCGCGGGGGCCGAAGTCGTCGCCCGGCGCGACCGGCGCCCTAGTAGTGCTTCGTTACGTCGAGTGATCTCGCCTGCTGGTGGGCATCTTCGTGGTGTGAGGCTGGGGGAAGTGGAACGGCTCCGGGGTGAGTT
>NZ_JBEOYR010000051.1:0-29187 GCF_040297165.1 Streptomyces sp. NPDC001851
CGACGGCTGTCCAACGTGGTTTACCGGATCATGAAACGAGACCAACGGACCCGCCTCGCCCATGACGCTTGACGCACAGAGGCGCTATTGGGACAGTACGTGTCGATAGTTGCGCGAGCTATGGCTGATCGCGGGTTCTGCACGCTGCCGGAGTTCTCGACTTCCGACCGTGCGCCGACAGCAGCACGGAACGGGAAACGTCGACGGGCATCTTCAGCCAGGCAGAAGTCGGCGGCGGCGTCGGCACCTCCGGAAAATGTACGAACGACTGAAGTGGTTGCCACGCAACGGTGAACGCGGTCCATTCGCCGTTCTGCTCGGCCGGGACGGCGCCGAAAACCTCACCAGGGCGACGCGGTCGGAAAAGATCCCGGCCACGTCGGTACTGCGGCGGATCTCCGTGTGCAGCCGCCGCACCGATGAGGTCGGCACGCCCTACCCCGGCGTCTTCTCCGTCCGGGTTGCGCATGCGGCAGGCATGTCAGGCGTGGTCCATTCCTCGGGTGTCCCGGGGATGTTGCCTGCGGCAGGAGGCTGGAGGGCGGCGTTCACTGTGGGGAAGACGGGGAACACTTCCTCGAGCCCGAGCATGCGCCACACCTGCTCGTAGTGGGCGCTGAGAGCGGCCACGCGCAGGGTGCCGGCGCGGCGGTTGAGGGTGCGCGACAGCGTGATGAGCATGCTGATGCCGGAGGAGTCCATGTACTGCACCTGGGATGCGTCCAGCACCAGGGTGGTGCAGCCGCGGTTGACCAAGTCCTCGCACTGGGCGCCGACAAGGGGCGCGTTGTCGTAGTCGACCGTCTCCGGGAGCTGTGCGATCGTCGCGTCCTCGTGCTGCATCCGGACAGTGAGCATGAAGAAGGGACTCCGTTCCAGATCGTTCTCGTCGGGCCGGGTCACAGGTGTGCTGCGGGCCTTGCCTCTGTTCCACCGTCTGCCCCATTTGTCTTGGGGCAGACCTATGCATATGCGGGTGCGATGCCCGCCGCGGGTGGCGGTCTGCCGCATGCAACGCCATCCGCCGTCCCGCCCGGGAGGGTGCCTGGCTTCAGGCCACCGTCCGGGCCGGGTGAGATCGGTGCGGTTTATGCCGTGGGTCTACTCCGGGAGCTCGGTGTGGAGCCTGACCCTGGTCCCCTCATCCGGTGCGGAGCGGATCTCCACGAGGTCGCAGAGCTGATGGACCAGCCAGAGGCCGCGACCACCGACCTGCGTGGCGTCCGGCCTTCTCCGTCCGATCAGGGGGTCCTCGATGTAGCCCGCGTCGCGGAACTCGCACACGAGTCGGCGCTCCTCGCTCCAGGTGCGCAGCACACCGTGTCCGCCGCCGTGACGAATGCTGTTGGTGGCCACCTCCGTGGCGGCCAGGTGCAGTTCTCTCAGGCGTCGGCCGGTCAGGCCGTGCCGTTCGGCGCACGCGGTGATCTTCTCGCGCAGGGCGGGCAGGTCACCGCTGCTGTAGGCGAATTCCTCGTACGGGTCGCACGGGTCGGTGAGCGGTGTGAAGCGGTACGGTGCCTGCGGGTCGTAGTCCGCACACGGCATCGTGCGGCCGTCCTGGCGCAGCTCGGGGTGGCACCGGGCCATTTCCGCCAGTGATGCCTTGTCGTGAGCGATGTCGTAGGGGCACAGCAGCCACCAGGCCGGGCCCCGGGCGAAGGCTTTGTTGAGGAGCCATTCGTGATAGCGCAGCTCCGCGGCTTCGGCCGGGCTGCGGACCTTGTCCCAGGGTGATTCGCCGATCCCGCGCACAGGCCGCCCTTGCGAGGCGTACTCCTGGAGCCATTCCTGCCAGGCTCCGATGAGCCGACCGGGATGGTGCGCGACCCCTGCGGTGTCGACGTAGCGGACGGCATCCTCGTCGCGGATCTCGGCGCGCAGCAGGGACGCCTTGTCCTGCGGGACAGCCACGACGACGGCCTCACCACCCGCGAGGGCGTCCTGGATGAAACTGAGGGCGCCCTCGACGAACGCGTCCCTGCCGGAGTACGGATACAGCTCGTGCCGGTATCCGGTGCCCGGAGCGTCGGAGGGAGTAGAGGAGGTCACGGCGCCATCACCACCGGAATCTCGGGGATCGCGAAGCCGGACAGCTGCCAGGTGAGCCGGACGGTGTCGTTGGTCCCCTCCAAAACGACCTTGCGGTCCGGAAGGTGCCTGGCCGCATCAGCCAGGGCGCTCATGCCGGCGGCGTCGAAGAACTCAAGTGCGTGGCAGAGCAGGCGCACCGTGGCCTTCTGGGCGAGGAGGGCGCACAGGATGGAGCCGAAGGCCACCGCGCCCTCGCTGTCGACGATCCCGTTCACCGTCCAGCCTTCCTTCCCCGTGCGGTACACCTGGAACGCCGGTGCCGTCGGACGGCTGCCCAGACTATGGGGGTGCACGCACCTGATCTGCTCCAGGAGGGAGGGATCCCGGTCCGCACCGCTGTAGGCGCAGACCACCAGGGCTCCGGTGTCGGCGGCGAACTCCTCGAGATCGAGTTCACTGCGCAACAGTTCCTTCGTCCGCTCCGGACGGCAGTCGGGCCCGACGTGGTGCAGCACCCGGAGCGAGCGGAACCCCTCGCGGTCGGCGTTGGCCGCCTCCCGGCGCACCGCGGCCAGCAGAGAGCCGTCCAGCCGAGCCGGGTCGAGCACGAGCTGCGCGAACTCACTCCCCGCTTCGAGAGGCGGCCCGACGATCACCACCTTGTCCCCGTACAGGGCCCCGTCCGCGACGAAGGACCGGCTGCGATCGATGACGTGGTCGCTCCGGTCCAACACCTGGCAGACGTGATCACCGGTGTCGACCTCGTCCAGAGTGGCCAGAGTGCGCGGCGCTCTCACTGCTCCTCCATCCTCACGCGTCTCACTCTACTGACAGGGTGCCGACACGTGCCCGGCCTCGGAGGTGGCCTCTCGGAGCGGCACTACCTGCCCTCCTGCATGTGCACGACAGGTGAAGCGTTCCCGTTCTGCCGGGATACCCCACGGCGGTAGAGCAGGGCGGTGACAACCAGGCCGGCGACGAAGACGGCCGCCGACCACCAGTAGGCCGTGGAGCAGCCCGCGAGGCCGGCCTGGGCCAGGACCCCGGGGTCCTTGGGATCGCGCCCGGAGAGGTAGCCGGTGACGGCGTCGGATGCCGTTGGCGCTCCCCTGCTCGGGGTGACCCCATACCTGCTCAGTGGTTCTCGCCACCCGTATGGCACCTCATCTGCGAACGGACGTCACCGTCGCAGTCCGGCCGGCCGGGGAAGCTGCCTCGCATGCCATGCCCCGCGGGCACGTGCATCTCCGGCTGTTTCGATGGTGGAAGGGTGAAGGGAGACGCCGGTGTCTGTGGCCCGGGCGTTGTCGCCAGAGAGTCTGACCGAGCTGACCCGGGCGCTGGACCTGAGCGGAGTGGTCGCCAACGGCACGCTCGGTGGGGTGCTGGCCCGGGCCAGTCGTCTGGACCTGTTCGGCTTCCTGGTCATCGGCATCGTCTCGGGCCTGGGCGGCGGAATCCTCCGCGACACCCTGTTGCAGCACGGCACCCCCGTGGCCCTGACCGACTACACCTATCTCACGGTCGCCATCGCCGGCACCCTGCTGGCCTTCCTGGCCGACCTGAGCCGCCACACCTCCGGTTGGGCCTTCACCCTCCTGGATGCCTCGGCGCTCAGTGTATGGGCGGTCGCCGGCGCGCAGAAGACACTCGCTGTCGGCCTGGGCTGGCTGCCGGCCGTGCTGCTGGGCACCATCACAGCGGTCGGCGGCGGGGGCCATCCGGGACCTGCAACCGATCCATTCCGGGTGCCCTCAAAAACGCCGTCGACTGGGCCATCCGCCCCTGGGGAAGCAACTCATTCGCGCAAGTCGTCGGCCTCGCCAGCACCGGCAGCAAGGACGTCGTCAAGGACGCCTTCGTCCCTGACCAGCGCACCCTGGATGCCCGTGAGGTCAGCGAAGGCATCCTCGCCGAGCGCAACCGGCCCGGGAACCCGCTGTACGCGGTGCCGTTCGGCGTCCTGTTCTCCAGCGCGATCAGCGCCGCCGCCCTCGGCATCGCCGAGGGCGCGCACTTGCCGCATTCCTGACCTACACCCGTCAGCGCATCACCATCGTCGACAGCCGCGCCGCTGAGGACCCGCACCAGCCCACCGGTCTGGGCGAGGCCGCAGCCGACCTGGACGCCAGCCGTAGCCACCTGTTGTCCACCATGGACCGGATGTACGAGGACGTCCTCGCAGGCCGGACCATCGGCATCTAGGCCCGGGCCGCGGCCCGCCGCAACCAGGTCCGCGCATCCCGCCGCGCAACCGACGCCGTCGACGCACTCTTCCGCCGCGCCGGCGGCGGCTCCCTCCGCCTCGACCAGCCCCTGCAGCGCCACTGGCGCGACGTCCACGCCGCGATGAACCACCTACGTAACGTCGCCGACAGCATCTACGAAGGCTGGTCCCGCGACCAGTTCGGACTGCCGGCCGGCATACGCGTCCTGGTCTGCCCCTCCCCTGAACACTCCTGCCGCGACCTACCGCACCGGTGGCGGCAGGAGTCCTGACACGACCCCGGCCGCACCCCTGGCCAGGGTCGAACGCAGCCCGGACTATTGCCGTTGCCACCGCTGCACGAGCTGTCGGAAGCGAGCGGCGAGTGGCCGGCGCCTGTCCTCGGATTGTCCTTGGCCGGACTGGCCGGTGCCGGCGTGTGCCGCTTCGATCTGTCTCGGCGTCCATCGTTCGAGGCGTGTCGGTCGCATAGGGCGCGAGGGGGTCAATGGCGACGGCGTCTGAAGACGACCGTCCGCAGGACCGTGAAGCGCACCACGGTCACCAGGGCGAAGCTCGGCGCAAGTACCAGGGTCTCCGCTGCCGGTGAGGCGGTGGGCCGGTAGTGACGGAAGAGCAGGACAGCGCCTGAGGTGACCAGGTACGCCAGGACGAACAGGCCGCCTGCGGTCAGATGCGCCTGGAGGACGCGGACCCGGGACTCGCGAAAGGTCAGTCGGCGGTTGGCCTCCGTGTTGAGGACGGTGACGACAAGCAGGGAGGTGAAATTGGCCAGGATGGGCTGCGACCACTGGCGCACAACCCAGTACAGCGTGGCCTGGGCCACAGTGGAGGCGACGCCGATCACGACGAACCAGAACACTTCCCGGGTCAGCGAGGTGCGGCTGAGCCAGGTGGTGGCGCTGCGCCGTGCGCTGAGGCGTCGCACCCCACCATCATGAGGCCGCCGTGCGGCCCGTCGAGTCGTGCGCAGCGCCGGTTGAACCGTTCGCCTGACGACGGACACCCGCATGCACGACAGGCGCGGAGAGCCGACCCGATCTGTGCCGGTTTGTAGCTGACGATGTGACAGGAACTAACGGAGCTGCCGGGTTCGATCCCCACGTTGAGAGACGGCCCGAGGACAGAGGAGGCAGTCGTTGGACAGTGGCGGACGGCCACCGGCTGCGGGCTCCGGCGGGCCGCAGCGGCGGGGATCGGACGAGGGTCACGCGCAGGGGCGCCTCGAGCGCGTTCGCGCTGCCGCGGCGGCGCGGGCCACCAAGGGGGCCGCTCATACCAGGGCCCTCGTGCGCCGGGTCGAGCGGACTCCTCCGCCCCCGGGTCCGTTCCGTCCTGGATTCTGGCGCAGTCCGATCCGCGGGCCTTGGCTGACATCGGTGTTCGGACTGGTCCTCCTGATCGGCATTCCGCTGCTGTTCGTCACCGGACTGCTCTCCTACGCCGCCTACAACCCCGGGCTGAGCCCCTTCAACGACGAGACCCCCGACAAGGGTGTCCTGGGCTTCTACCTCTTCAGCTGGCCCACGCACCCGTACTGGCTGTACCGGCTGCTTCAGGGCGTGCACGTGACGCTGGGCGTGGTGCTGGTGCCGGTGCTGCTGGCCAAGTTGTGGTCGGTGATCCCGAAGCTGTTCGAATGGCTGCCGATACGCTCCATCGCCCACGGCCTGGAGAGACTGTCCCTGCTGATGCTGGTCGGCGGCGTCATCTTCGAATTCGTCACCGGCATCTTCAACATCCAGCTCTACTACGTCTTCCCGGGCTCGTTCTACCGCCTGCACTTCTACGGCGCCTGGGTGTTCATCGCCGCCTTCGTCGTCCACGTGTGCCTCCGACTCGGCCGGATGACACGGGCACTGCGCTCACGCAACCTGGGCACCGAACTGCGCACCGACCTCGCCCACACCGTGCCCGAACCACCCGATCCCGACGGCCTGGTGGCAACCGCGCCCGCACCGCCCACGATGACCCGCCGCGGCGCGGTGGGCATCGTGGGAGCGGGATCGCTGCTCCTCCTCGTCGTGACCGCCGGACAGAGCATCGGCGGCCGGCTGCGCGGCACAGCACTGCTCGCGCCGCACAACCGCAACCCCGGCAGCGGGCCGCACAGCTTCCAGATCAACAAGACGGCGGCGAAAGTGGGCATCACCCCCGCGCTCGTCGGCCCCAGCTGGCGGCTGGAGGTCCACGGACACGGAGCGCCACGGGTCTTCACCCGCGAGCAGCTCCTGGCGATGCCCCAGCACGCCGCCGCACTGCCGATCGCCTGTGTGGAGGGATGGTCCACCGAGGACCAGCACTGGAGCGGCCTGCGGCTGGCCGACCTCGCCGCTCTGGCCGGACTGCCCGACGCCGCAAGCGTCCTGGTCCAGTCCATTCAACCCCCCGGCCCCTTCACCCGGGTGGTGCTGCGCGGCAACCAGATCCACGACCCGCGAGCGCTGCTCGCCCTCCGCGTCAACGGCGCGGACCTCTCACTCGACCACGGCTACCCGGCCCGCATCATCGTCCCGGCCAACCCCGGCGTGAACAACACCAAGTGGGTCCACCGGCTCACCTTCAGGGCGTGACCATGACACTATTCGCACGCTGGTACGGCTCCGGGCCCCTGCACCTGCTCGTCCTGATCGCCTCGTTCGCCCTGACCGGCTACGCCATGCTGCGCCTGTTCGCCGCCCAGCCCTGGGAGGTGGCGATCTGGTTCGTCGGTGCGGCGATCCTCCACGACCTCATCCTGCTGCCCCTGTACTCGCTGGCCGACCTGTCGGCCCTCTCCGTACTGCGGCACCGAGCCGCCGACAGGCCGACGGTGCCGTGGATCAACTACCTGCGCGTCCCCGCCTTCCTGTCAGGTCTGCTCCTGCTGGTCTGGTTCCCCCTCGTCCTCCGTCTGGCGGTCCCCTACCCCGGAGACACCGGGCTGTCCGACAGCGTCTACCTCGGCCGATGGCTGGCGATCACCGGCGTACTCTTCGCCGCCTCCGCCGTGGCCTTCGCGATGAGACTGCGCCGCCTGAGGCGGGCCGGCCGCGGCGACAAGAACCGACCCGCCGCAGGGCACGGCGCAGCACCGTGACAACGGACGAGGGCGAGCTGTACGACGCCGACGAGGACCCCTACGCGCTCGCCCTGGGCCCCGGCCGAGAACCGGTGTACCTACGGCTGGCCGACGGGCGCCGGATCCGGATGCCGGTACACCGCTGGCACGAGCAGCCCACGGCAGCCGACAAGACCGTACTGGAACGCTGCATCGGCCCCGTCCTCGACGTCGGCTGCGGCCCGGGCCGCATGTGCAGAGCACTCCTGAGCCGGGGAGTCTTCGCCCTCGGGGTCGACATCGCGCCTCGCGCGGTCGCACTGACCACCACCATAGGCGGGCTCGCACTGTGCCGATCGGTCTTCGACCGACTGCCGGCAGAGAGAGGCTGGCAGACGGTGCTGCTCATCGACGGTAACATCGGCATCGGTGGCGATCCTCGTGGCCTGCTGCGCCGCTGCGGCGGCCTCGTCGCCCCCACCGGGCGCCTCGTCGTCGAGGTCGACCCCGACGACGTCGAGGAACAGTGCACCGCCCGGTTCGAGGACCTCCACGGCCGGACCGGTCCGTTCTTTCCCTGGGCACGGCTCGGGCGACGAGCCCTCCGCAGGATCGCCGCCAACCTTGCTCTCAGCGTCACCGATCAGTGGACGAGCGGGCACCGCTGCTTTGCCACTCTCACTTCTCACTCACCGGGGATCATCCTGTGACCGCCCTGACACGGGCCCCGCAGTGACGGACGCCGGCCGGACCGAGTCGGACGGCCGGGCCGCTCGATGATGACGCCGCGATGCTGCTGCACTGCTACCACAGTCATGCGGAAGGAAAGTCTGTTCGCATCGAGTGAGAAGGCAGTGGCTTCGGCAAGGTAGAAAGGACACATGCCGGAGCGCGAGCCCCCTGTGGGAAGCATGGACGACGTTGATGCGGTCACCCGGGCGGTCCTGACCGCGTCCCGGCTGCTGGTAGCGGTCTCCGCCCGTTCCCTCGCCGAGGTCGAGGAGCGTGTGACCCTCCCGCAGTTCCGGATGCTGGTCGTTCTGGCCACCCGAGGGGAGACCAAGCTGGTCGCGCTCGCCGAGCTGCTCCAGGTTGCGCCCTCCACCGCCATGCGCATGGTCGACCGGCTCATCGCCGCCGGACTCGCCGACCGCAAGGCCAATCCCTCCAACCGCCGCGAGACTCTGCTGCGGCTGACCGAGGAAGGCCGGCGCACCGTCGAGGAAGTCACCGCCCGGCGTCGCGCCGAGATCGCCGACATCGTCGAAAGGCTCCGCCCGACCGAGCGCCTCGCGCTCGTCGAGGCCCTCAACGCCTTCAACGAAGCGGGAGGCGAGCCCTTGGCCCCGGCGGCGGACGACCCCGAGCCGCACCCGCTCGGCTGGATCGTGGACGGAGCGATGGCGCACGACGCCTGACACGGCACGGCAGCCGGTCACGGTATGGCCGGGGTCCGTGGCGTCTACCCCGATGAGTCGGGAGCCCGATTCGCGGCGATCACACCAAGCAGGCACACGGCGCCGCCCGTACACGTGTTGCTCCACACGATCCCGGCCGACACGCCATGGGATGCCGTCACGACCGCCGGGGAGAGGATCAGCCAGAAGCCGAGCGGCACCAGGGTCCATGCGAATCGGTGCATCCGCTGTGGCGCGAGGGGGGGTCCGAGAGCGAGCAGGGCGACGCCGAGCCCCATGATCAGGTTGTTCGCCGTGAGATACGGGTTCGTCCTGTAGAAGTGGATCACCCAGGGCGAGACTGCCGTATAGATGCCGGCCAGCAGCATGAGCCCGTCGACGACGATAGCCGGGCTGCTTGTGCTCGCCACCTCGCGGCCAGCCCGGCGTGGATACGACATAGCAGCCACCCCGTCTCACATGGCGACGTTTCTAGTATGCAAAGAAAGTCCATATTTGGTCTGTCCGCAGCTGTCGTATCCGCTCCTTCCAGCCGGATCAGACCAGCCGGCCATTGACCGGCAGGCCGTGAAGAGCCCCGGTGGGTGCTCAGGCGGGCGCGTGCACCGCGCGCAACGCGCTCTGGTGGCTGAGCCAGCCCACCGGCTTGCCCTGCTCGGCGTCGAGCACGGGTATCCCGGTTCCGGCGGCCGACAGCAGGGTGTGCAGTGCCTGTGCGAGGGGCTGGTCGACGGTGACCGGTGCGGGCGGCGCGGCGAGCTGTCCGACCAGTGCCGGGGCGCCTTCCGGCTGTTCCGCGAGAGCCTCGGCCACCGCCTGCGCCGTGACGATGCCGGCGTACTGGCCGGTGTCGTCCACGACCGGGAGGGCACCGTGGCCCGAGAGGCTGAGCAGGTCGGCAGCGTCGGCCAGGGACATGGTCGCGGGCAGGGCGGAGGGGAGCGGTTCCATGACGGTGCCGACGTGCTGGCCGCCGATCGCCGCCCCGGGGGCGGGGCCTTCGAGGCCGATGCCGCGGCGGCGCAGCTTGAGGGTGTAGATGGTGTCGCGGGAGAGCAGGCGACTGGTGGCGGTGGCCAGCACGATGGCCAGCATCAGGGGCAGGATGATCGAGTACTCGCCGGTCAGCTCGAACAGGATGACCACGGCGGTGATCGGCGCCCGGGCCGCGCCGGCGAAGGTCGCGCCCATGCCGATCAGGGCGTACGCGCCCACCGCGCCGGCCGTGCCGGGTATCAGGTCATGGACGCCGATGCCGTACGCCGAGCCGAGCATCGCGCCGATGAACAGGCTGGGCGCGAAGACACCGCCGGAGCCGCCGATGCCGATGGTCAGGCTGGTCGCCAGCATCTTGCCGACCAGGAGCAGGAGCAGGAAGCCGACCGCGTAGCCGCCCGCCGTGGCCTTTTCCAGCACGGGGTAGCCGACGCCGTACATCTGAGGCAGGGCCAACAGCACCAGGCCGAGCGCCAGTCCGCCGACCGCGGGGCGCAGCCACTCCGGGCCGCGCCACAGCCAGTCGCAGGCGTCCTCGACCAGGTACAGGAAGCGCGCGAAGCCCATCCCGACCACAGCGGCAACCACGCCGAGGAAGGCGAACAGCCCGTACTGGGCAAGGTGGTCGACGTGGAACGCGGGCAGGTTCAGGAAGGCGACGTCGCCGAAGGACGCGCGTCCGATGATGCTCGCGGTGACGCTGGCCAGCACGGTCGCGCCGAAGGCTTCCGCACTGAAAGTACCGAGGATCAGTTCCATGGCGAAGAAGACACCGGCCAGGGGAGCGTTGAAGGTGGCCGCGATGCCGCCCGCCGCACCGCAGGCGACCAGGAGCTTCGTGCGGCCCTCCGTCGCCCTCGTCATACGACCGAGGGTGGAGCCGAGCGCCGAGCCGATCTGCACGATCGGGCCCTCGCGGCCCACCGAGCCGCCGGAACCGATGGTCAGCGCGGAGGCGAGTGTCTTGACGACGGCGACCTTCGGGCTGATCCGGCCGCCGCGCTGGGCCACGGCCAGCATCACCTCCGGCACACCGTGCCCACGGGCCTCCTTGGCGAACCGGTTCACGAGCGGGCCGTAGAGCAGGCCGCCGATCACGGGGGTGAGCAGCACGAAGTTCGGGCCCAGCCACGGCACGTGAGGATTGCTCGCGCCGGGGAAAGCGGAGTAGTCGGAGTGACCGGACAGCAGACCGGTGAAGGTCTTGATGCACCAGCGGAAGACGACCGAACCGACGCCCGCTCCGGCGCCGACCACCACGGCCAGCGCCATCACACCCCATGGGGCGTTCCGCAGGCTCGCGATCGCCGGCGCCGGTGTAAGGCTCTTTGCCGTCGTGTCGGCTCCTTGCTCTCTGTCCGTTGCTGCCCGTATGCCGCTCATCGATTCCCCTTCCTTACTTTTGCATTATGCAAAAGATGTCAAGGGTGCGCATCACCTGCCCGCCCCTTGGGACCGAACGGCCCTCGCGGCCCGCTCCCGTCCGCGCCGACAGCGCTTTCGCCGGCATTCCCTCGGTTCGGTCGGCCAATGCCGGGTGCGGCATGCCGCCTGCCTGGCCCTCGCATCCGTGGCGACGGCAGGCGACTTTCATCCGGTCGTCAGTCCGCTCCGGTGCGCGCTCGCTGTCCGCGGGCATTCTTGACGCCCGAGCTTTGCATGGTGCAAAACTTAGGTGACGGAGAGAGGTGGTGCACACCGATGAGGGTCGTCATCTGTGGGGCCGGGATCGCGGGACTCGCGCTGGCCGGCCGGCTGCACAACGTGCTCGGCTGGGATGTCGTCGTCCTGGAGAAGGAGCCGCGGCCCCGCACCGACGGTTACATGATCGACTTCTTCGGGACCGGATACGACGCGGCCGAGGCCATGGGCATGCTGCCCTCCCTGGAGGAACTGAGCTATCAGGTTTCCGAGGCGGCCCTCGTGGACGAGAACGGCGAGTGCCGGGTCGGGCTCCGCTACGACCGCTTCGCCCGCTTCCTGAACGGGCGCCTGCTGAGCATCATGCGGCCCGACCTCGAACTCGCCCTGCGGGAGCGGCTGTCCCTCGCGGTGCGTCTGCGCTTCGGCGTGGGGCCCGCCCACGTCGATGTCCGGCCGGACGGAGTGCGCGTCACCCTCACCGACGGCGACAGCATCGACGCCGACCTGCTCGTCGGCGCCGACGGCATCCACTCCACCGTGCGCGCACTGGTCTTCGGCGAGGAGGCGCGGTACGTCCACCATCTCGGCTACCACACCGCCGCGTTCACGTTCAACGACCCCGAGACGCACGCGGAAGTCGGCGACCGGTTCTGCCTCACCGACACTGTCGGCCGGCAGATGGGGCTGTACGCGCTGCGCGACGGCACGGTCGCCGTGTTCGCCGTGCACCGCGCCACGGACGCCCCTCGCCCCAGGGACGCGCAGGCGGCGTTGCGCCACGAGTACGGCACGCTCGGCTGGCTCGTACCTCGCGTCCTGGCGAACTGCCCGCCGTCTTCCCGGATTTACTACGACCATGTCGCACAGACGACCCTCCCGGCCTGGAGCCGCGGCCGGGTCGTCCTGGTCGGAGATGCCTGCCAGGCAGTCTCCCTCCTCGCCGCACAAGGCGCCTCCCTGGCGATCGGCGCCGCATACGTCCTGGCCGACCAACTCGACCGCACCTCCCACATCGAGGACGCACTGCACGGCTACGAACGGCTCTGGCGGCCCGTCATCACGCACAAGCAGCGCGCCGCCCGGCGAGTCGCCCGCTGGTTCGTACCCGAATCACCACGACACCTGTGGATCCGCCGCGCCGCCCTGCGGCTCTCCAACCTGTCCGGCGCGCAACGCCTCGCCGGCATCTCCCTCACGGGGAGGCAGGGGCCGCCCCTGCGTCGACTCGCCTCGATTCCGTCGTGGGTGACGGAGAACCGTGGCTCCGGCGCCGTCCAGGAGGGAGCAAGACCACGCAGACCGTGAACACGTTCGGGGTGTCGCCGGCCACGCGCCCCGGAAAGGTCCCGATGTCCACCAGCCCGAGCACCATGACCGCCCGCTTACGCAGAGCCGTCGAAGCCGCCCACTGGCGGTCACTGGCCGGACTGCTGCATCCGGACGTGGCCCGCGTTCGTCTTGTCGGTCGGCGCTGAGTAATTCCGTGCAGGCCCCTGCTCACCGTGGCCTCGCTGGAATTCCTCAACGGCGTGCTCGCCGCCTTCACCACCCCGGCGCTGCGCGGCGTGGTGCCTCAGCTGGTCGGCCGGGACCAGCTGAGGCAGGCGTACGCCACGGTGGGCTCGGTCCGCAACGCGACGAAGATCCTCGGGCCGAACCTCGCAGGCGTCATCGTCGTCACCACGGGCAGCGGCATAGCCCTCGCCTTCGACGCCCTGACCTATCTCCTCGCGGCGGTATGCCCGGCCCGCCTCCCCCTCACCGGCACACCGCCCAAGCCGCGCTCGGTCACTCTGTGGTCCGACATCCGCGACGGCTGGAGCGAGTTCCGGCGCATTCGATGGGTGTGGATCGGCACCGCGTCCTTCTGCGTGATCAACCTCGTCCAGACCGGAACCCGGCAGATCCGGGGCCCCACCCTCACCAAACAGCTCAGCGGCGAGACGACATGGGGATTCATGCTCAGCGCCCGCGGTATCGGACTGCTGGCGGCCAGCGCGCTGCTCTACCGCCTTACGATCACCCACCTGTTGCGCCTCGGGCAGCTGGCCAGCGCGCTCACCGCGCTGCCTCTGCTCGCCCTCGGCACCCGGATGGACACCCCCTGGCTGATCATCAGCCGCCCTGATCTCCGGTCTCGGCATGTCCATCACCGGCATCGCCTGGGAGACGTCCCTCCATGAACACGTCCCCCAACACGTGCTCTCCCCCGTCGCGTCCTACAACGACCTGCTCTCCTGCCTCACCATCCCCATGGGCCAAGTCAGCGTCGCACCCCTCACCCACGCCGTGGGTGGCTACCGCCTCGCCGCCATCACAGCCGTGACCCCGCTGGCCTCCACCACCGTGCGCCGACTACGCGCGCACGGACGGACATACACAGACCAACACGGCGTCCCAGCCTGCTCGGGATCTTCGAATCGGAAAGCGGAGTGCGGGCCTCCGTAGGCCCGGCCCTGGCAACCACCTCACGCGCGGCACACACATGGCTTCGAGAGCGCGACGAGCGTGTTCAGGATCTCCGCGTGAACGACGAGCTGAACACCCTCGTCACCGGTCTGTACGTGAAGATCGACGGCCAGATGAGCCCCAGGGCACCCGCCGCAATTTACCGATGCTGGGCGGAAGGGCCCGTCCCTGCGCCAGTTGCGGGATTCGCAGTCTGGGTGGTCTGCGGACGGTGCCGCCAGGGTCGCAACGCTCAGCGGTCGTGGCTGAGCGGTAGGAAGGAAGGGTGACCGATAGGGGTGAACCGCACGAGGGCGCGTTCCTGCCGGAGCTATGTGATCTGTGCGGGGAGGAGATCTCAGATGATACGGAGGTTTCTGCGCTGATGCCGGATTCGTCGGCGATCCATGGTCATGACCCGAAACTGGACGGGAAGCGGCGGCTTACTGCATGTTCGAGCGAGCATATGGCCGCGCTGGTCGATGTGTACGAAGAACGGCCGTTTGTGGACGCCGAGCTGTGGGCAGGCAAGATCGGCCGTGCCATCGAGACTCACCGTGGAAGGATCAGCCCGGATGAGCTGGCCGAGGAGACCAGGCTCACCCAGGCGCAGATCGAGCTTGGGATGTTGTGGCAGGAGCTGGACGCCCAGCGCTGGCACCAGCGGTTCGGGAAGTATGACGGCCCGGAGTCCGCTGGGTGATCACAGAGAGACTTCACCAGCCGCGACACCACCTTCATGACCTGGAATGTGCTGCCTTCGGTCCGGGTACTGAAGGATCTTGGTGGCATCCCCGGCTAGGGGAACCAACGCACCGCCCGGGACGCCGGTCGCCGGCGCGACCACGAGAACCCCGAACACGGATAGGAGCTCAGCGGCAGGGGCAGCCGCTCGCAGCGCGGCGGCGGGGAGACCCGACGTACACCGGCCGGACGCCGAGCGCGACACCAGCTCGTGCCACTCGGTCGGAGCAACCGTCGGCAACCGGCACGTGCGATCCACCGGTCGTGCTGATTGGCTGGAGGGGAATCCGCTGTTCAGGGAGGCTGGGATCCATGTCACCCGTCAGGCACCTGGAGAGACCTGCGGCGCGGGCGACTGCGCACGTCGTCCCGGCCGGGCGGCGCTCGGCCCGAGGTGGACGGGCTGCGACGCATGAGTGCGCGACCGATCGGTGACCACGCCCTGCTGTCCGACTGCCGCACGGCCGCGCTGGTGACCTCCGACGGCTCGGTGGACTGGCTGTGCGTGCCCCGGTTCGACAGCCCGGCGATCTTCGCCCGGCTCCTCGACGAGGACGCCGGCCACTGGTCCATCCGCCCTGTCACCGGCCCGGTCGACATCAGCCGCCGTTACGTGGAGGACACCCTCGTTCTGGAGACGGTCTTCCGCACGACCGGGGGCACGGCGGTCCTGCGGGATGCCCTTGCCCTGGGACGGCGCGAACGCGGGCACGCGCTCGGCACCGCTTCCCCCGGAATGCTGCTGCGGCAGATCACCTGCACCGAAGGGCGGGTGGACATCGAGATCGCCTACGCGCCGCGCCCGGAGTTCGGACTCGTCCACCCACTCCTCTCAGCCGTGCCGGGTGGGCTTGCGGCGTACGGGGGCGCGCATGTTCTGCTGCTGTCGAGCCCCGTAGACCTGCGGCTGAGCGGCTCCACGGCCCACGGCCGAATCCCGCTCAGGGCGGGGCACCGCCTCGGATTCGCCCTGCATGTCGGGACGGCGTGGGAGAGGGAGTCGGCGGCCTGGCGGACGGGACGGATCCGGCGTCGCATGTCCGACACCGTCGAAGGCTGGCGCTCCTGGTCGAAGCTCCACCGCGGCTACGTCGGCCCCTGGCAGGACGAAGTGAGCCACAGCGGGCGCGTGCTGCGAGCCCTGACCTTCGCACCCACCGGGGCCATCGTCGCCGCGGCCACCACCTCTCTGCCCGAGAAGACGGGCGGAATGCGCAACTGGGACTACCGCTACACATGGGTTCGCGACGCCAGCTTTACCATTCAGGCACTTGCCACGGCCGCCTGCGAGAAGGAGAAGAATCGATTCTTCGGCTTCCTCGCCCGGGCCGCGGCAAGCCAACTCGACCGCGGCGCCGACCTGCAGATCATGTACGGCATCGGCGGAGAACGTGATCTGAGCGAGCGGCCCCTGCCTCACCTGACCGGCTGGCGCGACAGCAAGCCCGTTCGGATCGGCAACGACGCCTGGCGCCAACGCCAACTCGACGTCTACGGCGAACTCCTCGACGCCGCAGCCCAGACCCTTCCACCCGGTGAGCCTCTCGACCCAGCCACCCGCACCTTCCTGCTCCAGGCAGCCGAGACAGCCGCCCAGCGGTGGACCCAACCGGATCAAGGAATCTGGGAAAGACGCGGACCCAGCAGACATTTCCTCCACTCGAAACTGATGTGCTGGGTCGCCCTGGACCGCGCCATCAGCATGGCCCCTGCCCTCCAGGCCGACGAACGCCTGCCCCACTGGCAGCACGAGCGCGACCAGATCCGCCAAGCCATCGAACAACGCGGCTGGAACCCCTACCTGGGCGCCTTCACCCAGGCATTCGACACTGACGACCTCGACGCCTCCGCACTGATGCTCCCCATCGTCGGCTTCCTGCCACCACACGACCCCCGCATCCAGTCCACCGTGCAGGCCGTCGCCACCCAACTGACCGACCACAACGGCCTGGTCCGCCGCTACCTCACCGACGAACTACAGGAAGCGGAAGGCACCTTCCTGCTGTGCACCTTCTGGCTTGCCCAAGCCCTCGCCCTCACCGGCCACACCACCCGTGCACGACACGCCTTCCAAACCGCCCTCGCACACGCCAACGACCTCGGCCTGCTGGCCGAGGAGACCGACTCCACCACAGCAGAGGCCCTCGGCAACTTCCCCCAAGCGTTCAGCCACATCGGACTCATCAACGCCGCTCGCGCCATCCGCGATGCCGAGCGACAAGACACCCACGCCTAGGAGCTGTTGTCGACAGGGCGGCCCGTGGCCAGTGATCGCTCGAAGTCGCGTCAGCCACATGCTGAGGTGGCCAGGTGGCTTTGCCGGCCCGGCAGAGGATGCCCGCGTGGGTCA
This sequence comes from Streptomyces sp. NPDC001851, assembly GCF_040297165.1. NCBI lineage: Bacteria > Bacillati > Actinomycetota > Actinomycetes > Kitasatosporales > Streptomycetaceae > Streptomyces > Streptomyces sp. NPDC001851. Next base: position 16,902 of record NZ_JBEOYR010000051.1, read on the forward strand.
AGGCGCCGATGATGCCGTGGGTTCGGGCGGCCTTGATGTCGTGAACTGCGCCGGGCCGGGCAGCTGAGGCCCGGCGCAACTCAGCGGGGGCTGCGTCGGCTTCATGCCTCTCAGGCAGGCACCCAGTGCGACAGTGAGAGCGGCAGCGCCATAGGCCCATGCCTGCAGGGGGAAGCCGGGCCACAGTCGCCCTGCGAGGTAGAGGACTGTGCCGGCCACGGTGACGGCGAGCCACTCCCAGCGGCCGTCCAGAGCTGCGAGGGCGATGACGAGCATGGAGTACCAGGGGTAGTTGGGCGAGAACAGCAGCAGGGCCGTGCCGGTCAGCAGTAGGGCACCGCTCCAGGGGCGTGTCGGGTCGCCGCGCCACCATACGAACAGGGCCGTCAGGGCGAGCAGGACAACAGCGGCGATTCCGGCGGCCGAGTCCGGAAGGATCAGCCGTAGCAAGGCGAAGCGGCGTACGTCGCCGCGTTCGTAGCCCTCTTCGTTCAGGTAGCCGGGGAGATAGCCGAGGACGCTGGTGCCGGAGGCCAGGACGTAGGGCAGGTAGGCGATCGCGACCGCGCCGACGGCACCCGCCGTCACGCTCCCGATGCGTCGTGCGCTGCGCTGTCCGGACAGGGCGCCGGGCAGCGCCAGTACGGGCAGCAGTTTGACCGCGATGGCCGCGCCGAGCAGGGCGCCGCGACGCGCCCCGGCGGTGGCGGTGCCGAGTGCCAGCACGGTGAGCAGGACGCCGAGGGTGTCGACGTGGGCGTTGTTGACGGCTTCGAAGGGGACGGCTGGGCACCAACCCCACAGTGCGGCGCGGGCAGGGGCCCGTTGCGGGTCGCCGCGTCGCCGCAGGACGGCGAGCAGGGTGACGGTGGTGCCGAATGCCAGTACTGCTCCGCCCACTTGGAGCGGTTTGTGACGAGTACCCGGTGGCGAAAGGGCGTGAACGGCGAGGAACCAGCCCTCCGCAACGGGCGGGTAGATCGTCGGCACGGTGGGCCGGTTGATGCGGACGCACGCGCCGCTGTCGGTGCGCCTCAGTCCCCAGCCGTCGCAGGCTCCGCTGGTGGGAAAGAGCCACTCGTCCCGCAGACGAGCGAGTTGGGGGGCGGCCGGCGGGTGGGCGTAGGGGGAGATACCGGCCGCCTGCACGCGGCCGTCCCAGGCGTAGCGGTACATGTCGTCGCTGGTGCGGGGCGGTGCCGCCAGGCCGGACAGTGCGACGGCGGCGGAGCCCGCGAGCACCAGGAAGGTCGCGGCGCGAGCGGGGAGTTTACGCACGGTCCAGACGCCGGCGGCGAACAGTGCCCAGGCGATGGCGTATCCCACGAGCAGGCGGCCCGGGTCGCTCTGGTTGTCGCCGGCGTGGAGGGTGCCGATGACAACTGCGCTGAGTGCGACGAGCACCGCCACGACCAGGGTGGTACGCGTACGACCGGCGTGGCGGATCACCGGCTCTGTGGGGTGGTCGGGCAACGGCTCGGCGGGCCGGGGCACCGACCGACGCGTGGGGGCGCTGCCTGTCATGAGTGGTGGGGCCTTTCGGTCATCGAGGGCTGCGTGTCGGGGTGACTCGCGCGTCGGCGGCGTAGTTCCACGAACGGGCGTCCCACGGCCGTCCACCTACCGGTCAGGATCCAGCCGGCGGAGTCTGCGGCGTTCAGGAGCGCGGTGGTGCCGAGCCTGGCCCAGGGGAAGGCCCTGCCGTGGTGACCGTGGGCGTCCTCGACGCGCACGGTGAGGCGCTGGTCCACGTCCTGCGGGGCGGCTTCGGCCAGCAGGAGCCCGCCGGGGGCGATGAGTTCGCGCATGCGGCGGAGCAGGGCGACGGGATCGCCGCCGATGCCGATGTTGCCGTCCATCAGCAGCGCGGTGCCCCAGCGACCTTCGCCCGGGAGGCGGTCGAAGGCCGAGCGCTGGATGGCGGCGCCACCACTGCGCCGGGTGCGCTTCACGGCGTCCCGGCTGAGGTCCACGCCCAGCGCCGGTACGCCGCGGGCGGCCAGTGCGGCCACCATGCGTCCCGGCCCGCATCCCACGTCCAGGACGGAGCCCGTACATCGGCGCAGCACGCTCGTGTCCGCCGCGTCGGGAGGTGCACACCAGCGCTCCACGTCCAGCGGCAGCACGTGCTCCTCGCCGAAACCGTCGGGGTGATCAGGGTGTGACAGACGGCGCAGGAACAGCGGGCCGCGTCCGGTGCGCAGGGCGTGGGCATAGGGATCGTCGATCCACGGGGTGCCCGGTTCCACGGGCACGGCGGGGCGGACGGGGAGCGTCGGCATGCGCTTCCTGGCCCTGACCACCGTCGGGTTCTCCGCCCGGGGCTCCGCCACGGCCGGTTCCGGCCGCTCGGCCACGGCGGAGTCGATGCCGACCGCCGTCCCGCTCATCGGACCACCTCTGCCATTGAGTTGAGGACGGCGGCGAAGCGGGAGCCGCGTGCACAGAAGGCGGCAACCGCGGCAGCGTCGGCTGCGGTGTCCACGTCACGCAGTACCGGCAGGTCGTTCACGGCCAGTCCTGCCTCGGCCAGGCGGATGCGCTGGATCGCGCCCGTACAGTCCGTGGACATGGGCACCCCACAGACCAGGGCACCGGCCCGGGCAGGATCGGCGAGGCCGAGCGCCCAGAACCCGCCGTCCGCGGCCGGACCGAACCAGGCGTCGTGGCCGTCGTGGCCGACGTCGGCGATCATGTCGGCGGTCAGTTGTGGGGTGTCCATGCCGACCAGCAGCGTCGGGCCGTCACAGTGGGCGAAAGCAGCGACGATCCGCTGGTCCAGGCCGCCGGGGCTCTGGGGTACGACGTCGTAGCCGGGCGGCAGCCAGGGACCAGGGGTGCCGTCGAGAGCGAGCACGCGACGGCGTGCGGGGGCCTGCAGCAGGGTGTGGAGCGTGTCGGTGAGGGCGGCCTCGGCCAGGATGGCTGCTTCCTGAGGTGTGTACGGCGGGGTGAGCCGGGTCTTGACGCGGCCGGGCACGGGTTCCTTGGCGATCACCAGCAGGGTCACCGGGGGCAGGGCGTTCATCGTCCGACTCCCCGCACGCCGGTGACGGCGGTCGTGGTGGCGGGTGTCTCGGCGAGCACGGCGCGCATGTCGTGTACCGCCTGCCAGGTGCCTCGCCAGGTGCCGGTGACCTTGGAGCGGCCGGTGCGCGGGTGGTAGGGCACCTCCGTCTCGCGCACCCGCCAGCCGGCGTCGGCGCCGCGCACCACCATCTGCAGCGGGTAGCCGGAGCGCCGATCGGTCAGGTCGAGGGCCAGCAGGGCTTCGCGGCGGACGGCGCGCATCGGGCCGAGGTCGTGCAGGCGCACCCCGGTGCGCCTGCGGATGAGCCGGGCCAGCTCCAGGTTGGCCAGGCGCGCGTGCACGGGCCACGCCTTGGGGGACGTGGGGCGCCGCCGGCCCAGCACCAGATCGGCGGTGCCGCCCAGCACGGGTGCGGCGATGTCCGGCAGTAGGGCGGGGTCGAGGGAGGCGTCGCAGTCGCAGAAGCAGACGACGTCGGCGGTGGCGGCCATCAGGCCGGCGTGGCAGGCGGCGCCGAATCCGCGTACCGGCTCGGTCACCACGTGGGCGCCGAATGCGCGGGCGATGTCCGCCGAGCCGTCGGTGGAGCCGTTGTCGACCACGATGGCGCGCCATCCGGGCGGGATCCGGTCGAGCACCCACGGCAGGGCCTGGGCCTCGTCCAGACAGGGCAGCACCACATCGACCCGGGCGGGAGAAGAGGGGGAAGTCGAGATCACCCCACTCACCCTACGAACGCAAAAGGGACGTAAGGGACTTGGCGTCCTTACGGATCTCTGACGTCGGCGGCAGTCCTTACGGATCTCTGACGTCCGCCACCACTCCCCCTGACAGCCGCGGGGCGGTGTGAGACTCGATACCGTGAAACGCGTACTCGTCGTGGACGACGACCCGACCGTCTCCGAGGTCGTCGCCGGATACCTGACCCGGGCGGGCTTCGACGTCGATGTGGCCGCCGACGGTCCCTCCGCCGTGGCCAGGGCCACCGCGCAGCCGCCGGAACTGGTGGTGCTGGACCTGATGCTGCCCGGCATGGACGGGCTGGAGGTCTGCCGCCGAATCCGCGAGACCGGCCCGCTGCCCGTGATCATGCTGACGGCGCGGGGTGACGAGGAGGACCGCATCCTCGGCCTGGAGGTCGGGGCCGACGACTATGTCACCAAGCCTTTCAGCCCGAGGGAGCTGGTCCTGCGGGTGCAGTCGGTGCTGCGCCGTGCGGGAGCGCTGGCGGCGGTGCGGAGCGCACCGTCCGTACCGCGCCTGACCGGACTACGGGCCGGACCGCTCGCTCTGGACGCCACGGCTCGCCGAGCCACCCGCAGTGGTCGGGAACTTGCTCTGACCATCAGGGAGTTCGATCTGCTGGAGTTCTTCCTGCGCAATCCCGGGCGGGCCACCAGCCGGGAGGAACTGATGCGTCGCATGTGGGGCTGGGAGTTCGGTGACCTGTCCACCGTCACCGTCCATGTACGGCGGCTGCGCGAGAAGATCGAGGACGACCCGGCCCGCCCGCGGCTGATCAACACCGTGTGGGGCGTCGGCTACCGCTTCGATGTACCTGAGGCGAACGGGGCGGACGATGCTGCGTGACACCTTCCTGATCGCCCTGTACGCGGCGATCGGCGCGGGCGCCGCCGGACTGCTCGGTGTGGCCGCCCTGAGGCTGCTGCGCAACCGCTCGGTCGCGCTGTCGCTGGCCGTGGTCACCGCCGTCGCCGTGGCGGCGATGCTCGCCGGGACAATGCTCGTGTCGTGGGCGATGCTGCTGTCGGATCACGACCTGTGGGTCGTCACCATGGTGTGCTCCATAGCGGCGATCGTCTCCCTCGCGGTGGCGCTCGTCCTCGGCCACAGCGTCGTCAAGGGCAGCCAGGCCCTCACCGAGGCCACCCGCGTCCTGGGTGACGAGGGCCGCTTCACCCCGCCAAGCATCGCTCCCACGGCTGAACTGGCCCAACTGGTCCGGCAGTTGGACGCGACCAGTGCGAAGCTGGCCGCCTCGAGGGAGCGCGAGCGGGCCCTGGAGGAGTCCCGGCGGGAGCTTGTCGCCTGGATCTCCCACGACCTGCGCACCCCGCTCGCCGGGCTGCAGGCGATGACCGAGGCGCTTGAGGACGGCATGGTCGCCGATCCCAGCGTCTACCACGCCCGGATCCGCACGGAGGTCGAGCGGCTCAGCGAGATGGTCGGCGACCTGTTCGAACTCTCCCGCATCCAGGCCGGCGTGCTCGCCCTGAACACGGCCCGCATGTCGGTCTACGACCTCGTCGGCGACGCGATCGCGGGCGCCGACGCCCTCGCCAGGGAACACGGCGTGCGGATCATCGGCGACGGAGTCGAACCGGTGCCGATCGAGGTCGACGGCCGCGAGATGTCCCGCGTCCTGGCCAACCTCCTCGTCAACGCCATCGACCGCACGCCCACCGACGGAACGGTCGCCGTCTCCGCCCGGGAGGAGGGCGGCAGCGTCGTCGTCTCGGTGACCGACGGCTGCGGCGGCATCCCGTCCGAGGACCTGCCCCGCGTCTTCGACACCGGCTGGCGCGGCACCGACGCCCGCACCCCGCCCGCCGGTGCGGGCCTGGGACTGGCCATCGTGCGGGGCATCGTCGAGGCCCACAGCGGCCGGGCCGCCGTCCACAACGTGCCCGGCGGCTGCCGCTTCGAGGTCCGCCTGCCGACAGCCGCCTGAGTGCATTTCCCGGTCCGGAGAAGGGCCGTCCCTGTGGAGTACAGGGACGCCCCCCCGAGTTGTCACCGGGGAAGGCTCAGCCTGACCGCAGCGCAGCCTTCGCGAACTCCGCCATTCCCTCGGCGAAGTCCACCACCGGTTTCCAGCCCAGCTCGTCGCAGAGCCTGCGCGAGGAAGCGGTGATGTGACGGACGTCGCCGAGCCGGTACTCCCCGTTGACGACGGGTGCGTCGCCGCCGTGTGCCGCGGCCAGCGCGGCGGCCATCTCCCCCACCGTGTGCGGCTCGCCGCTGCCGACGTTGTACGCCCGCAAGCCGCCCTCCGGCAGAGCGGGCAGCCCGTCCATGGCCGTGAGGTTGGCCCCCGCGACGTCCCGCACGTGCACGAAGTCCCGCCGCTGACCGCCGTCCTCGAACACACGTGGCGCCTCACCGCGCGCGAGCGCGGACCGGAACAAAGAGGCGACTCCCGCGTACGGGGTGTCCCGCGGCATACCCGGCCCGTACACGTTGTGGTACCGGAGCGCCGCCACCCGTCCACCGGTGGCCCGCGCCCACGACGCGGCCAGGTGCTCCTGCGCGAGCTTGGTGGCCGCGTAGACGTTGCGCGGATCGGTCGGCGCCTCCTCCCCCACCAGCCCGGCGGACAAGGGCTCATCACAGTGTGGGCACGGTGGTTCGAAACGGCCCGCGTCCAGCTCGGCGATCCGTCGCGGCCCCGGCCGTACGACGCCGTGCTGGGCACACTCGTAGCGGCCCTCGCCGTACACCACCATGGAACTCGCCAGCACGAGTCGGCGCACCCCGGCCGCAGCCATGCCTGCCAGCAGTACGGCCGTGCCGAGGTCGTTGCAGCCGACGTAGTCGGGCGCGTCCGCGAAGTCCTTGCCGAGCCCGACCATCGCCGCCTGATGGCAGACTGCGTCCACGCCCCGCAGAGCGTCCACCACCGCCCCCCTGTCGCGAACATCCGCGTGGCGCCAGTCGACACCATCGGGGACGGGCGGCGGCGTACGGTGGGCGGCGGGCAGGAGCGCGTCGAGCACACGTACCTCGTGCCCGGCACTGGTGAAAGCGCTGACGATGTGCGAACCGATGAAGCCCGCACCTCCGGTGACCAGGATCAACATGCTCCGACGCTAAGCCTGACCGCGCGTCTGCGGATGCCGGAACGGGGATCCGTCAGGGGTTCGTAAGCCTTCCGGACCGGCCGGACGCCGCCACACTCAGCAGACCGAAGCCCGCGGCGAAAGCGAGCATGGTGAACACGCCGCGGGGCCAGAAGATGTGACTGTCGAGAAACGACCAGCACGCCCCCAGCACCACCACGGCCCCGGGCAGCACCCGGACGCCGTGGCGCCGCAGCAGTACCGCGCCGGCGGCGAGCGCGGCGACCGTCAGCCCGTACACCCCTGCCCGTCCCAACTCGTCACCGGTCGAGAACAGCCACCCCACCGCCCCATGCACCCCATGTACCGCCACCGTCCCGGCAGAGATACCGGCCACCGCGTCCAGCCCCGAGTAGTACGCCGCGTAACCAAGACACCCGGCCCAGGCCACCAAGGTGAGTGCGCCGTCGACGTCACGCCCCGGTCTGCCCCACAGCGGCACCAGCAGGCCGAGCGCCAGCAGCGGAAAGGCGGGCAGCAGGGCGACATGCAGCCCCGCCCAGTGAGCGGCCGTCGACGCGGTGAGATGCCGCGGGTGGACCAGGCCCGCCACAGCCAGAAACAGGGGCGGAGCCGTTACGAGGACCACCGTACGAAGAGTGCGCATGGCGCCACCGTAGGAATGACCTACGCCAGGCGGGGCCCGTGCCGGCGATGCGTAAGACACCCGTAAGACGCCGCCGTCACGAAGGTGGACGCCGTCGGCTGCGTCGGACCTCCTTCGCCACCACCAGCAGAGCCGTGAACGTGGCCACGGCCACCAGGATCAGCAGCCAGTTGCGCGGATAGTCGAGCGGCAGCACCGTCGAGTTGGCCCGGGGCCCCGGTCGCAGCAGCACCGGCAACGCCACCGCGGTAAGGGCACCCCCTACGAGCAGCGCCCCGCGGATGGGCCCCCGCACCCCGCCAGGGACCAGCACCAGCCCGACGAGCAGCACCAGCGGCGCGACCAGCGCGTCGTGCAACACCACCGCCCCGCCGAGCCACTCCAGCACACCCATCAGGTCCTGCTGCCTGTCCAACAGCAAGGACGCGCCGACACCCATCAGCGCCAGCCCGGCGGCACCGGCCAGCAGTCGCAGCACTTTGACCCTCATGACAACACCTCCAGTCGGCCGACCCACTTGGTCTGCAGTACGCCCGGACGGTTCGGAGCGATCAGGCGCACCGGGTAACCGTGGTCGGGCGACAGTTCCTCACCGTTCAGCCGCAGTGCGAGCAGGGTCAGCGGGTCCCGGGCGTGCTCGTGACCCATCTCGGAGACCCGGTAACCGCCCCGGGTCTGCAACGACACCACCCGTACCCGCGCGTGGACCGGGGCTCCCACCCGCTCCAGCAGGTCCACGACGCGCACGCCTGTCCAGTGCGCCGACTTGCTCCAGCCCTCCACGCAGGCGATCGGCAGCTCGACCTCGTGCTGGGGCAGTGCGCGCAGCTCGTCCAACGTCAGCGTGCAGGGCCGCGGTCCGGCGATGGTCAGGCGGTAGCGCTCGGCATGGATCAGGCCGACCCCAGCCGCGGCAGCAGTCCGGTTGACCGGGAGGCCCTCGGAACCATGGTCAGGGTGGCGGGGTGCGAGGAGGGTCAGGCCCTTCAGCGGGGTGAAGGACTGCCCCACCGTGGTCACAGTGACGGCGCCGACCGCCGCTGCCACCGCGGCGAGCAGGGAGCGCCGATCCGGGGCGTCCTCGGCGGGCAGGGACAGCGTGCCCGCCGAGCGACGGCTCCAGTGTGCCGCGATCTCAGGTGCCTTGACCGCGATGTGCAGCACCAGCGCTCCTATCAGCAGCCAGGCCACGGCGTAGTGCACCTCCACGAAGGAGAAGGGCCACGGGTACCACTGGGCGGTGTTCAGCAGGCCGGTCGCCAGCTCGAAGAGGGCGGCTGCGACCAGGAAGGCCACCGACACCCGTTCCAAGGCGTGCCGCACCGAGCGCACCGGGGGCCACTCGAACAGGCGGGGATACACCGTCCACAACTTGGCGAGCAGCAAGGGAATCGCCGCGATACCGGACGCGACGTGGAGCCCCTGCGTGAACCGGTAGCCCCACACCGGACGGCTGGGCAGCTCGCCCGCGAGCCATCCCGGCGGGTGCTGCATGAAGTGACTGATCAAACCGGTGCAGAAGCACACCGCGAACGCCAGGCCGAGCCACCGCCCGATCGAGGTCGCCGTGCGGGCATCGTGCAGTCGGCCCTTGAACACGGGCGGAAAGAAGCGCGATCTCATGCCTTCCATCCCACCGGGAGGAAGGCCGCCATGGAACGTCCGACCGCCTTACGGAACTGGGACGTCTCCCGGCCACAGGGCACGCCCAACATCCGCGACACTCCGCCCGGCGCCGTCCTGACCACCCGTGTGACAGGCAGGTGGCGGAAGTTGGGAACCTGTCCGGCGTCCGCGCTTCGCAATACAGCCGACACGCCGTCCAGCACCTCGAAGCCTCCACACGGGCCTTCCAGGAACACCTCCTGCGAGGCGGTCGGGCCGGTGCACAGCCTTGCCTGAGCAGGACAGCCACAGCGTGAGGACGCACACGCGTCGCTGCCCGGCCAACGCCGACCACGTGGCCGCGAAGTTGACCTCCGACTCCTCACCCGCAGCTTTCGACCGAGGGAGCGTGCCCTCCAGGAACCGCCGGGCCGCCGTGGCCTCCGCCCCAACGGCCGTCCCTCCCGCAGCGGTCCTGACAGCCCGGAACAGGTCAGTGCGTACCCAACTCGCCGAACTGTCGACTCCAACGACGGGCACCTGCGCTGGGCGGCCGAATTCCTTTCGAGAGCATGACGTTTCCCGATGCCGTGATCTCGAACTGTGCCGGCGCGGCTAGCGTGCTGGGCATGACGAACGCGGAGATCGGTGTCATCGGCGGGTCCGGCTTCTACTCCTTCCTCGACGAGGTGACCGAGGTCCAGGTCGACACCCCGTACGGAGCACCCAGCGACTCCCTCTTCCTCGGCGTGATCGCCGGCCGACAGGTCGCCTTCCTCCCCCGCCACGGACGCGGCCACCATCTGCCCCCGCACCGCATCAACTACCGTGCCAACCTGTGGGCGCTGCGCTCCGTCGGCGTACGTCAGGTTCTCGGCCCGTGCGCGGTGGGCGGACTGCGCCCGGAGTACGGGCCGGGCACACTGCTGATCCCCGACCAGCTGGTGGACCGCACGAAGACCCGGGTGCAGACGTACTTCGACGGGCTGCCGCTCCCGGACGGCACCGTGCCGAACGTGGTGCACGTGTCCCTGGCCGACCCGTACTGCCCCGCCGGACGGGCGGTCGCGCTCAAGGCCGCGTGCGGACGGGACTGGATGCCGGTGGACGGCGGCGCCCTGGTCGTCGTCGAAGGGCCACGGTTCTCCACCCGCGCAGAATCGTTGTGGCACCGGGCGCAGGGCTGGTCCGTGGTGGGCATGACCGGTCATCCCGAAGCTGCGCTCGCCCGTGAACTGGAGTTGTGCTACACGTCGTTGACCATGGTCACGGACCTCGACGCGGGGGCGGAGACCGGGGAGGGCGTCTCGCACGACGAGGTGCTGAAGGTCTTCGCGGCGAATGTGGACCGGTTGCGGGGCGTGCTGTTCGACGCGGTGGCCGCGCTGCCCACCATCGAGGAACGGGATTGCCTGTGCGTGAACGCGCTCGGCGGAATGAACCCAGTTCGGTGTCGATCGGGCCGGTTCACCTCATGCACCTGAACGTACTGGGCGAGGAGGTAGTGGGACAGGCTCGCTCCGAAGGTGCCGGTGCCTTCCACCCCGGCACGGCGCAACCGTATCCAGTTTGGCGGGCGCAGACGTCAGCAGCCGGCGGCCGTCGCCGGAGAGGATTCGGTGCCCATGAGCTTCCCCAGCCGGGGGGCCGGGGCGGCGACGTGAACCTCGCCGTGCGTGGTCACGCCCAGGTCGACCTCACCCCGATTGGTCAGATCCGTGCTCCAGGAGGTGCTGCACTCTCTGACGGAAAGTGCGAGTGCAATCGCAAAGTAGGCGCACCTCGAAAACGTTACAGGGACACGGGCCGCATGAGGCGCCGACCGCATCGTGTCCGACAGCGCAGCCGATCTCATGACGAAGCCGCGCCGGAGCTCTCCGGTGCGGCCTCGTCGTCCCACGGCTCCGCGCAAGCCCCCAGGCGGGGCCCCGCCGTATCACTGACGCCCCTATAACAGGGGGACGCTGGATACCGTCCTGACCAGCTTGAAGACCTCTCGGGCGGCATATCGCTTGAGGCATCGGATGATCTCGCGTCGGGTCTTGCCCTCCTGGGTGCGGCGTTCGTAGTACGCCTGGGTGCGCGGATCGTGGCGCAGGCGGGTGAACACGATGCGGTGCAGGGCGGCGTTAGCTTGGCGGTCGCCGCCATGGTTGAGCCGGCGCGAGCTCCGGCGGCCGGAGGAGTACTCGATGGGACTGACGCCGCACAAAGCAGCGAAGGACGCCTCGGTGGCCAGCCGCTCGGGGTTGTCCCCCATGGTGATCAGGAGAGTCACGGCGCTGTCCGGGCCGATACCCACCGGCGTGAGCAGCTGCGGGGCGTGGTGTTCGACGAGCCGGGTCAGGCGTCGGTTCAGCTCATCTATCTGCCCGGTGAGCTGCTCTATGCGCTCGGCGAGCATGCGCAGGGTCATATGGGTGGTTTGGGCCACCGCGTCTTCGTCGCCCCCGCCGTCGTGGAGGCCAAGGCTCGCGCAGCTGCGGAACAGCTCGCGGTTGCCCAGGCTCGACAGCCGCTCCCGCAGGGCGGGGTCGGCGATGACCAGAACGGCCTTGAGCTGGTTGATCGCCTGGGTGCGAGCCTTGACCGCAGAGTCCTTTGCGAGCTTCAATATCCGGGCGCACTGCACCGGACCGTCGCCGGATTTTGCCCGCGCCCGGGCGCGACCGCTGAGCACGGCCCGCGCGGCAGCCTGCGCATCGAGCGGGTCCGACTTCCCCGACAGACGGCGGGCCGAGCGGTCGGGCCGGTTCACCTCGTACACCTCGACGCGCTGCGCCAGCAGGTACCGGGACAGGCCCGCGCCGAAGGTGCCGGTGCCCTCCACGCCGGCCCGGCGCACTTTCCCCAGCTTGCGGGCCCAGTTGAGTAGCCGACGGTAGCCGGCCGCCGTGGCCGGAAAGGACTCGGCGCCCAGGACCTTCCCCAGCGGGGAGACCACAGAGGCGACATGAACTTCGCCGTGCGTGTCCACGCCCAGGACGACCTCGCCCAGACCAGGAGGATCCGTGGTGGTGGAGGAGGTGCTGCGCTGTCTGGTCGTCATGGTGGTTCGCCTTTCCCGCGGGTGACGTGCTGGGTGAACGGCACCGGCCTGCTCGGGCGGTCTGAACCGTGATGGCGCCTGAACTCGGCAAGGCCCCTGACTTGTTGAATTGACACCAGATGCTCGGTCTGCAG
>NZ_JBEOYR010000052.1:0-28514 GCF_040297165.1 Streptomyces sp. NPDC001851
GTGTACTGCCTGCGCCAGGCGGATCCTTCACGGCCCGAGGCGTGACGGTACGAGCCAGAGCCGGTCATGCGCCGCGGCGGCGGGCTCATCCCGTGACGGGCACACGGGAACCGAGTCGGCGCCAGGCGCCGACTCGGTTCCCGTGTGCTAACTACTGACCTTCAAAGCGTGGTGTCGTAGAGGCTGACGTCTCATGATCCCTGCGGTATGCCGACTGCATGAGGTATGCGCAAGGGGGCGGGCTGACCGACGAACGGCGGGCCTTTCGCGAGAAGTTGCGGTTGGAAGCGGCCGAGCGGTTCAGACAGGGCGACGAGAACACGGTCATCGCTCACGACCTGCGGGTCAGCGTCCGGTCGGTACAGCGTTGGCGCAAAGCCTGGTCGCAGGACGGATCGAGAGCCCTGGCCTCGAAGGGCCCAGCATCGCTGCCGCTGCTCAGCGACGAACTGTTCGCTGTGCTGGAGCGGGAGCTGGCCAAAGGACCGGTGGCACACGGCTGGCCGGACCAGACCTGGACCCTGTCACGGATCAAGACGCTGGTCGGGCGTCGGTTCCACAAGAGCTACACCGCGCAAGGGGTGGCCGCGCTGCTCAAGCGGCACGGCTGGACCTGCCAGGTTCCTGCCCGGCGTGCGATCGAGCGGGACGAGAACCTGGTGGCCGGCTGGGTGAAGGAGACCTGGCCTCAGGTGGAAGGACCGTGGCGGCGCTCGACGCCTGGCTCGTCTTCGAGGACGAAGCCGGATTCTCGATGACGCCGCCGACCACCCGCACCTGGTCCCGCCGCGGCCACACCCCTGTGGTCTGCGTCCGGGGCCGCTCGCGCCGCCGCTTATCGGTGGCCGCCCTGGCCTGCTACAAGGCCGGCGAACGATCGCGGCTGATCTACCGGCCCTGCCTGGACGCCCGGCCCGACGGGCGCAAGAGCTTCTCCTGGAAGGACTACCGCGACCTGATCCAGACCGCGCACCAGCAGCTCGGCGGCCCGATCGTGCTGGTCTGGGACAACTTGAACACCCACCTCACCGCCGGGATGCGCCGCTACATCGCCGACCGTGACTGGCTCACCGTCTACCAACTCCCGCCCTACGCACCCGACCTCAATCCAGTCGAGGGCATCTGGTCGGTCCTGCGACGCACCACCACGGCCAACCGGGCGTTCGCCGACCCCGAAGACCTGATCACCGCCGTCCGGCGCGGCTTACGCCAGCTCCAGTATCGCCACGACGTCCTCGACGGCTGCCTCACCGGCACCGGCCTCCGACGCCAGCCACCATGACGACATCACGTATTCAAGGCCAGTAACCCGGCCCGCGGCGGCCCTGCCCACCGGTGAACTGGCCATACCGTACGGTCAACGGCATGACAGCGCAGTATTCGAAGACCCCCAAGCCCCGGGTGCAGTTGGTTATTGGCATCATCCGCCAAGGTGACGAGATTCTGCTTGTGCGAGAGAGCCTCGGCGCCGATGGTGAGATGCTCTGGTCGCTGCCCGGTGGCGGGGTCGAGGACGGCGAGCTCATGCATGAAGCTCTCCGGCGCGAGCTGCAGGAGGAGACCGGGCTGCTGGTGGGCGACCCGGTGCGGACCGCATTCCTCATGCACATCGACTCCGAGCAGCACCCTTCGGCGTTGGCCGCTGCCTTCGAGATCGACAAGTGGTCGGGGGACCTGGCGCCAGAGGACGACGACATCAAACAGGCCGCCTTCTTCCCCCTCCCCGACGCTCTGAAGCTGCTCGGCGAGCTGGACAGCGCAACGCAGCGGGAGCCCATCGTCGGCTATCTGACCGGGGCCATCGCCCCGGGGACCACCTGGCTGTATCGCAACCGGGGTAAGGAGGAGACGCTCGTCGCCCGCTGGTGACGCCAGACAGTGGCCACCACATGAAGATCACGATCTACAGCTGGAGTATTAGCACTCCAGCAGCGTTTCGCTGGTCTCCGCGCGAGCGGAGGTGAACCGACCGCCATGGGCAACACCGCGCAGAACGGGACCTGGTCTCCGCGCGAGCGGAGGTGAACCGGCAGCGGAACGTCGAGGCGGTACTTCGTGGCGCTGGTCTCCGCACGAGCGGAGGTGAACCGACGATGTGGCCGTTCCAGATGACGGGCCCGGGCTGGTCTCCGCGCGAGCGGAGGTGAACCGTCCCCGGGGACATTCTGGTCCCGGAGTCGTCATCTGGTCTCCGCGCGAGCGGAGGTGAACCGGAGCGGCGCGCCTGCGCGATCCTGCGGCTCGTCTGGTCTCCGCGCGAGCGGAGGTGTACCGGTTCGAGTGGATCAGCTGCTTGTTCCGGGCCACTGGTCTCCGCGCGAGCGGAGGTGATCCGGAGAGCGGAGGTGATCCGGAGATGGACGTCATGCGCCTGCGGATCTACGACTGCTCTTCGCGCGAGCGGAGGTGATCCGCCGTAGACGAACGCCTCGCCGCATTGGAACGGCTGGACTCCGCGCGAGCAGAGGTGAACCGGCACCGTCACCGTCAGCGATCCATGCAATCCATCAGACATCGGGCGACGTTTACAGAGGGGCCAGCCAGCCTGAGATCGGCATCTTTCGGATAAACCGCTCTGATGGCGTCCGTCAGTCGCCGCCAAGAAAAGCCGGGCTTGGGGTGCGTAGACTCGGCTATGGCGCGGGGCCGTCGTGGGAGCAACACCACTTGATGACCCGCAATCTGCCTGATCCTTCGAGTTCCTGTCGGCCACCGCCGGGGACGGCCGTTCGATCTTCCCCATCGGCGCAGGGGTACCGTCGAGCATGCGCCCCGGCCGGTCGGCTACCGACCAGAGGGTGCGCTCCTGGCCGTCGTTGATCGTGGTGGCTGCTTCTTCTTTCCCGACACGAACGCGCAGCGGCCGGGCCAGTGGGCCTTGGGGCGGCGGACCTGGATCTCGGTGCCGTCGATCCGCAGCTTCACGCCCTCGGCGGCAGCGTAGGCGAACACATCGGCCAGCGTTCCGCAGCCGCAGGCCGGGCCGGTCGGGGACGGCGAAGCCCCGGTCGGCGAGCAGCGGGCGGATCTCGCCGATGGCCTCGGTGACGGTGGAGCGGCCCACGCCGTAGAGCTCGGCGAGCGCCGCATGGGGCAGCTGGGTACGCAGGTGGACCAGGGTGACAAGTACCCGGTCGGTGAATACGAGCTCGTGCTTGCGTCCTGCCCCGGCCTGCCCCGGCCTGCCCCGGCCTGCCCCGGCCTGCCGCCGACGGTCCCCACCGCGGCGGTTGCGCAGCGTGGACTCACGTCGCGCCTGCCACGGGCGGGCCAACTCCTCCATCAACCGCATGAGATGTGCACGGGAGATGCCGGTGAAGGCAGGATGAGACACGCACGAGCCCGCTTCTTGGTCACACTCGAAGAACCCGTGCGGCCGCCTCCACGTCACGGCCTGGAACCGCCTCATGGTCAGCGGTCGGGACGGAAGTCTTCCCCCGCCAGCAGGAACGCCGAAACCACCTCCGTGAACGCCTCCGGCGCTGCGTTGTGGATCAGGTGTCCGACCGGGATGGTGACCACCCGCCCACGGGGGATGCGACGGGCCAGTTCGGCGATGCCGTCCTGGGGCACACGGCTGCGTGGGCCACTGGCTGCCCGGTCGGCCTGCGGTCGAGCCGGGCCTTTCTCCAGGCGGTCAACGTCAGCCCGATCAGAACCTATCGGGCGTCGGACAGGTCACTGGGGTACGGCTTGCGCTCGCTCACGGCGTAGCGTGATCACGAGGAAGCCGGAGGGCTCGGTTCCGCCGCCCACCAGGCGATTTCCGCAGTATCTTGAAGCCAGACGGACTCCCAAGTAAAGAACCGAACGAGGCGGACGACCGAGCCTTCGTCCCGGAGAAGGTCATTCACCGCCTATGCGACGAAAGCCTTGAGGGCAGGGCAGGGACGGGAGTCGCATACCGGGCCTGAGCTGCATAAACGCCCTCTCAGCTCAAGTTCAGAGCGCAGACAGCCGCCATCCGCTGCCACTGGTCAGCGGGCCGCAGCCTCAGTCTGGACGGGCTTTTGTGAGCCTATTCCTCCCCGGTTCGTAGGAGAGTGCCATTGGCTCCCGGGGCATAGGTGCGACGCGCGTTCTTCTCGATCTTGCGTGCGACTTCCTCGTCCAGGTTGACACCCTGCATCTGGGCGAGCCCGGCCAGGTACAGGAACACGTCGGCCAGTTCCTCGCCACGGTCGGGAAGTCCCTTGCGCCAGGCAGTGAAGGCCTCGCCGACCTCTGCGGTGAGGAGTCCGAACTCCAGGGGCACGTCCTTGGTGTTGAAGCCTTTGCTGAGTTTGTTCTCCCAGGCGAGCTTCTGGGCCTCGGCGATGTCCACGGTGGTCCCCTTGACAGTCTGGTTCGTTGTCTCGGGGAACCCTAGCGAGGCCCTAGAGGCTGATGCAGCGAAACCCTACTGGTGTCAGCCGGGGGGACGGCTGGTGTTCGATGAGGTGTCGTACGTCAGGACGGGTGCGTGGCGGGTGAGGGTGTCGAAGGCGCGCTGGTAGGCATCGGCCAGGGCGGTGATTTCCACCAGGCCTGGGGCTTGGCCGTCGCGGTCCTTGAGTCGTTGGCGGACGGTGGCGGTAGGGGCGGTGAGGTGGAGGAATACGCCGTCGCGGGCGGTGACCAGTTGGGCGAGGTCGAGGGCTTGGCTCCAGGTGAGGCGGGAGTGGCCGCGGTAAAGAGGGCCGTAGACGAGTTCGCTGAGGAAGCTGCGGTCCAGTACCAGTCGTCCAGGGCGGGCCAGGAGGTCGAGGTAGCGGTTGACCAGGTCCTGGTGGTCCGGGGTTCGTGGTGAGTGGACGGCGGTGAAGCCGTGCTGGCTGACGAGGTGGTGGGCCAGGGTGCTCTTGCCCACGCCATCGCTGCCTTCGAGCACGATGGTGCGGTGGGTGGCGATCTCCTCGACAGTCACCCGCCGATCCACGCGGTCACCTCTTCCTCACTGCGCAGTATGGCGTCCACGCCGTACTGGATCATCAGGTTGCGGCAGTTGGGCTCGCGGCCGGCGGCGTGGGTGTAGGTGCTGCGTGGCAGATAGGCGGCTGCCGGCAGGCCGGTGGCGCAGGCTGCGCCGATCAGGAGGGCGGCGCCGGGCGGGGTTTCGGGGCCGGAGGTGTCGACGATGATGCGACCGGAGCCGAGTGCGGCGGCCCAGTCATGGCGCGCGGCTGTGACGGGCTCGGCGGCCGCGAACCGGGTCGGGCCGAGGGCAGTCACGGACGGGCAGCGAACCAGGCCGGGCAGTGGGTGGTGCGGCAGGGTGTACGGGGAGGGCTCGGCGTAGACCGTGCTGTCGACTCGGACGCGTGCGGTCGTGTCGGTGACGGGGGCGGGGAGTTGCAGGGCGGCGTCGACGCAGGCCTCGACGGCCTGTTGGATCTGGGCCTGGTTGCGCAGGGCGAAGTCGGCGAAGCGGCTGGTCCCTGAGGGCTCGGTGACTGTGGCGAGACGGGGGGTGCGGACGATGCGGGTGGCGAGGGCGCCCAGGAGGGGGTCGGGGAAGTGGGTGCGGGGGCCGTTGGGGGTGGCGGAGTAGTCCTGGAAGTCCGTGGTCAGCAGGATCACGGGCACGCCGCGGGCGGCGGCGTAGCCGATCTCCATGCAGACGCCGTCGTCCGGGCTGGGCCCGTGGACGATGGCGATCAGGGCGCGGATGCGGCTCAGGCGCTCTTGGTCGAGTTCGAAGAGCCGCCGGCCTTTGACGTCGGCGACGAGGTCCTCCTCGTCGGTGTCGCAGAAGGGGAGGAACACGTGGTCTTCCCCGAGCTTGCGGGCGAGGTGGTGGGCCAGCTGGGCGGCAAGGGCACGGTCGTGGGCCGCGAAGAGGCGGTGGGCGACGTAATAGGACACTGGGCGGCTCCCTGCTGCGGGTCAGGACGGGGCGCGGCGTGGGGTGGGGAGGGACAGCGGTGTGTGGGCGGTGTGGCGGCTGGCGGCCTTGACGGCGCGGGGCAGGGCGGTGGCCGGTGGGATGCCGCGGGCGCGGTGGGCGAGGTAGGTGCCAGCCAGGGTGTCGCCGGCGCCGGTGATCTGCCGGACGGTGGGCAAGGCGGGCGGGGTGACGGGCGGCAGGGCGCGGCCGTTGCACACGATGCGGGCTGGGCGGGGGCCGTCGCTGATGACGACTTCCGGGCAGGGCCGAGGGCCGGCGGCGAGGGTGAGGAGGGCGTGTTCTTCGGCGTTGACGAAGATGGTGGTGGCGTGACGGAGCCAGGGCGCGGCGGCGGGGATGAGTTGCGGGGCGCTGGGGAGGTGGAAGTCCAGGCTGAAGGTGCAGCCACGTGCGGCCAGGGCTGGAAGCGCGGCGCGGATGTGGAGGGGGTGGCGGCAGCTGACGTGGAAGGCTGCTTGGGGGTAGCGGTCGATCAGGTGCAGGGCGTGGGTGGTGAGGTGTTCGGCGGCGCCGTAGTCGGTGTCGACGGCTGTGACGGTGCCGGCCTCGTCGTAGTGGATGGTGAACGCGGCCGAGGGCTGTGGTGCGTGGTGCAGGAGGGTCCAGTCCAGCGGGGGCAGGCGTGGGTCGTCGGGCAGGCGGGCCAGGTCGCTGCCGACGGCGGCTGCGGGGGCGACCGGGAGACCGGCGCGGGCGGCTGCAACGGCCAGGTGGAGGGCGGCGCCGCCGAGCTGCCGTACTGGTAGGTGGCCGGGGCGCTGGATGTGGTCGAGGGAGATGTTGCCGATCACGATGGTGCGCTGCATCGCGGGATCTCCCTGTCAGTCAGGACTGGGTGTGCGCGCAGTCGGTCAGGGCGGGGCAGGTCGGGCGGCGGGTGCACAGGCGGTCGGGGGGCCGGTTGAGGTAGAGGCGTTTGAAGTAGATCAGCGTCAGGTGGGTCCACCAGGTCGGGGCCGTCTCGGCGGGGATGGTGACGTTCTGGCCGGTGGTGAGGGCGCGCAGGGCGTCGGTGTGGCGGGCGACGGCGTGCTCGAGGAGCAGGCGCAGGTGTTCGTGGGCGGCTGGGCCGGAGGGGAGGGTGAAGCCGAGGGCGGGGGCGAGTTTGGTGACCATGCCGGAGTCGACGGGGATGATGCCGCAGTGGTAGCCGCGGGCGTACAGGGCGGCGCACTGGGCGACTTTGTAGGAGGCCCCGCGTACGTCGCGGGTGAAGGCGGTGATGAACGTCCCTGCGTCCCAGGTAGCCGGGTCGGTGCCGTCCTTGTCCCAGCGGGCCAGGGTGTCGGCCAGTGAGTACAGGTAGGTCAGGCGGGTCTGGGTCAGGCCGAGCGGGGCGACCAGGTCGCGGGCCTGGTCGTCGTCGAGGTCGGTGAGGGCGTCGAACCCGAGTTTGTTGGCTTTGGTGAGGACGGCGGCGTAGGTGTCGATCATGCGGTAGTTGATCCGGGTGGACCAGCCGGCGGCGAGCATCCGCATGCGGGGGTCGGTGATGGTGGGCGGCCACCAGCGGTTGTGGTCGTGGTTTGCTTCCACTTCCGCGGTTACGTCGGCGAGCGCGGCGGCGCGGGTGACGAACGCGAGGACGCGGTCATCGGTGCGTCTGTGGGGGGTGGTGACGGTCATGGCGCTGCTCCGGGGGCGGGCGGGAGGATGTGGGTGGCGAGGGCGTGGTTGGAAGAGATCACGGGAATGCCCAGCTGTTCCTGCAGGGTGGTGGCGGCGGTCAGGGTGCGCCAGCCGGTGCATGACAGCACGAGCGCGTCCGCTTTGGCGAGGGCGGCCGGCGGCAGGTTGGTGCACAGGCCGAGGATCTGCTGGGGGCGGATGTCCGGGTAGCCGTCGTCCAGGCCGAGGCTGGCGTGGGCGAGGACCTGGATCCCACGGTCGCCCAGTGCCGCGGCCTCGGCGCGGGTGACCGGATGCGGGTAGGGCGTGGCGAGCACGATGCGGGCCAGCCGGCGCCTGTGCAGGACGGTGGTGAGGGTGTCGAATGCGGTGATCACGCCCGGGGGGAGTTCGGGTCCGCCGGTGAAGGCGGCGGAGGTGCACGCCAGCACGGTGGCGTCCAGCGGCAGGTGGCGCATCGAGTCGACGGCGCTGGTGGCGGCGGCCCGCAGCCCGTGCCAGAACGCGTCGTCGACGGCGGTGGTGCGGGAGGCCGGCACGAGCCGAGCGTAGTGGAAGACAATGCCCGGCTCGCCGAGTTGGGGCAGTTCCTCCTCGACCGCCTGGTTGGCCCACGGCAGCAGTATCCCCACACGCCGCATGCCCGGTCCTTTGGGGGCGGACGGGTCAGCGCGCATGGTGGGTGCCGTAGAGGACGCGGGGGGCGTGATCGGTGACGGTGATGTCGGCCGGGGTTCCCACGGGGACGACGGCGTCGCGGTCGATGATCTGGATCGCGTAGGAGCCCAGGCGGCGGAACCACGTTCCGTGCTCGTCGACGAAGTAGGCGTGTACGCCGGGAATCTTCAGGCCGGCTGGGTAGACGCGTTGTTTCATCGGCTGGTCCCAGATCTGGTCGATGTCGGCCTTCCACGTCTCGAAGTGTTCGTTGGAGGGCAGGTTCTCCAGGCCGGCTTCCTCTTCGGCGAGGGGGGTGCCGGGGAAGGCGCGGGCCAGGCGCACGTTGGTGCGGTGGCACATCCATCCGGCGTCGTAGATCCGCTGCAGGGCGGTGAGGTTGGCCAGGTGCGTGGCGTGGGTCTCGCCGGGCAGGCCGTAGACGAGGTTGAGGCCAGGCAGCAGCTTCGGCAGCCCGCCCGGACCGCGCTCGGCGCCGGCCTCATTCACGTGCTCCACGGCGCGCAGCAGGATGTCTGGGGTGCAGGTCAGGGTGTTGCGTTCGATCACGGCCGGGTCGAACGACTCGATTCCCATGGGTGCGCAGTTGCCCTCGGTGCACAGCTCGGCAACCGCTGCCGCGATGCGTTTGCCGACCGGCGCGGCCACCGCCAGCGGATCCACGTTGTCGATGTGCAGCATCTGAAGTTCCGGGCACTGCTCTCGGATGCCTCCCAGCAGGGCGCGGATCGCTTCCTCGCTGCGGCCCTGGTAGGAGAAGAAGCAGGTCTGCTGGCCGAGCCGGAAATGGCGCACGCCCGCCTCGTACAACTGGACGGTCTCGGCCAGGACGTCCTCGACCCGACGGTGGGCGACGGCGGGCGACTTGGTGGGCTCGTTGCAGAAGCGGCAGAACGCCTTGCGGGTGCAGCCGCGGTACAGCTCCAGCTCTGCCACCGGCGCCCACGGCATCTGCTCGATCAGCCCGGTGAACGAGGAGCGGTCCGCCTCGAGCTGTGCGTACGGTGCGGGTGTGCGGCTGCCCAGGGCCAGGGTGGATGAGGTGATCGTGTGGGTGTGGACGGCGTCAAACAGCCCGGCCCACGCAGCCGGTTCGGTGAGCGCCCAGGTGGCCATGGGGCCGAGCAGGTAGCGGCGCCCGCGCACGCAGGCCATGGCGCCGACGATGTCGTCCTGGGAGCCGTTGACCGCGTGCAGGTGGACCGAGGGCACCTTGTCCCCCGCCACCACGACGACCGCCTCGGCGTCCCGTAACAGTTCGACTGCCTTGTCCCGGTTCACGGTCGCCGAGTACGTCCACCGGTCACTCAGTGGTGGTGGGGTGACGGCCGGGCGGCCTCCGGCCAGGCACCAGCGGACGTCGTCGATCGTCACGTACCTGACATCCGCGCCGGGGCGTGAGCGGCGCAGTGCCGCGTACGCCTGCCGCACGTAGGTAGACAGGTAGGGCGGGACGCCGAGGCCGCTGGGCTCAACGGTGTAACAGTCCAAGATCACCACAGGGGCAGTCATCAGAACTCCTCTCGTACACCGGTTCATCGGGCCGGGCCGCTCGTGTCGGCGTGGGCGGCCGCCCGGCCCGACACGAGCAGCCCCGCCCGCCTCTCAGGCGAGAAGCGACAAGGGTCAACATCCTCTTGCAGAAGTTGAGTTGGAGGCAGAGGGCAGTTCAGTCAAGCGTCGCCTGCCCGCTTCACGAGGAAGGGAAGGATGTAAGCGGAGTGAGGGGATGACACGCACACCACCCGCTGAGCAGGTCCTCGGCCCCGGTGCCAGATCCATCCCCCGACCTACTTGTCGGGGCTGAGCGGGAAGGCGCGCCGCGCGGCCCCGGGCGCGGGCGTGACGGCGGTGCTGATCGATCTAAGGTCACGGCGGCTCATGCCGGAGCTGGTGACCGCCTCGGACGACGAAGTCGAGGACGGCTTCTGGGTGGCACAGGTCGCGGCAATGACGGGGTAGCGTCACCCAGTAGGTGCCGGGCGGCTCGGTACAACCGAGGTCCGGGACGCCGAGGTAGGTGCCGGAGCCGAGGTACGGGGTCTCGGCGGTGCCGCTCCAATGGCTGCCCGTATGCCAAGGGACGAGTGCCCAATAGGTGGGGCCGACGGCGCATACGTCGTGGATGACTGGTCCGCGCACCTGTGCTGCCACCGTATCCGCGACGGCTTGGCGGTCATCGGTGCCGACCGCGGCGTGGATGATGGCGCCGGGAATGCGTACGGCTGCGAAGCGCCGGCCGAGCGGCAGCAGGGCCACCTTGTGGGCGGCCCATTCAGTGCGGGCCTGAGCAGGGAGCTCGTGCGCGCTGGCCAGCCAGGTCCTGATGGCGTGAGGTGAGTCGGTCTGTCCACTGCTGTCGCTGGGGTGCACAGCTAACGACAGCAGCGCCGATGTGGCAGGCGGCCGCGCGGGCCTACCTTGCTGCATGCGTCGCTCCCTCATGCGTGGGCCGTCTCCTGGTGAGATGGACGACTCACCGGGTGTGTCTGCCGTCGACGCTAGGCGCGCGGAGTATGACGAAGCCAGTGGTGTTCACGAATGTTCGCGCTGGCTGGTTGGTGCAGTCAGCTGGCGTGTTTCTCTTCTTGACCGTGGCATTGGTTGGGAATGAGTGTGTGTACATCTGTGCACATTCACAGCGTGGGAGGCCGAGGTGTCATTACGGTTCATCGGCATCGACCCGAACACTGGGCAGGGTGAGAGCCCGACCGTGTGGGTCGATGAGAACAGAGGCGAACTCGTCATCCAAGGGTGGAAGCCTGATGAGGTGACGGAAGCCGAGTGTGCCGCCTTCGAGATGCCCGGCCATGCGGTCGGTATCCCGGAGCATGAGCAGGTCGTGCGGGTGCCGGCCCGCATGGTGTCGATCCTGAGGGAGGCGTGCGATGCCGCAGAGCGTGCCCAGCTTCGCTGAACTGCTGGACGGTGCACGCGAGTCAGCTCTGCACCTGGAAATGCGCGATGCCTACGGGGTGGCTGGCGAAGCGGAGGCGCTTGCCCGGTGGAGGAAGACCGGCGAGGTCGACACCGATCCCGCCTCACCGTACTGGCGGCCGTGGGTGGAACTCGTGCGCCGCACGGTCGCGCGCGGTGTGGTCGTGCGGCGGGCGCGGATCGTGTCGGAGCCGGTGAGCGACTACATCCGGTACGAGCACGCGGGCACGGTCGTCAACCTTGCGGCGGGTGAGCAGGTGCGGTGGTTGCCCCGGCGCCAGGCGTCCGACATCGCTCTGCCGGGCAACGACTTCTGGCTGGTCGACGGTCGGCTGATCCGCTGGAACCACTTCACCGGCGACGGCGCGTCGGCCCCCGGGGAGGTCAGTCAGGATCCGGCCGCCACCCGGCTGTGTGCCGAGGCCTTCAACTCGG
The DNA here is from genome assembly GCF_040297165.1 of Streptomyces sp. NPDC001851. Taxonomy (NCBI): domain Bacteria; kingdom Bacillati; phylum Actinomycetota; class Actinomycetes; order Kitasatosporales; family Streptomycetaceae; genus Streptomyces; species Streptomyces sp. NPDC001851. The sequence continues at coordinate 11,567 of NZ_JBEOYR010000052.1, forward strand.
TCTGGGCCAGGGGCATCCCGCACGACGAGTACAAGATCTGCTAGCACGCCACGGAAGGGTCCAGCTGCACCACATGGCCGCCTCCCCATCCTCTTCGGCCCAGGCCGCCCGCGAACGTGTCGCCCGCCGGTTGCGGGACCTGCGGGCCGAGTCGGGCCTGACCGGGACCGAACTCGCCGCACGGTGCGGCTGGACCCATCCCAAGACATCCCGCCTGGAAAACGCCCGCACAGCACCCACCCCCGACGACATCCGCCGCTGGTGCCACGCATGCGGCGCCGACGACCAGGCCGACGGCATCATCGCCGAGTCCCGCGACGCCGAGACCGCCTACACCGAGTGGCGGCGCCAAGTTCGCAGCGGACTGCGCCGGCTCCAGGACAGCTATCGCGAGCTGTACCGGAGCACGGCGCTGTTCCGCATCTACTCATCGACCCTCGTGCCCGGCCTGCTGCAGACCGAGGGTTACGCCGCGGGCATCCTGCACACCAGCGCCCGTCTTCACGACGTCCCCGTGGATGACAGCGCTCAAGCGGCCCGGGCCCGCGTCGAGCGCAGCCGGATCATCCACGAACCCGGACACCGGCTCGTGGCGGTGATCGAGGAAGCAGCCCTGCGTCACCAGGTCTGCGATCCCGACGCAATGGCGGCCCAGCTGGGCTACCTTCTGACCGCCGGCGCCCTCCCCCAGGTCTCCGTCGGCATCATCCCTTTGGCCTCCCCCTCACGCGGGCAGTGGCCCCGTGAGACCTTCCACGTCTACGACGACCGACTCGTCAGCGTCGAACTCGTATCCGCCCGCGTACGGATCACACAACCAGACGAGATCGCCCTCTACTTGAAAGCGTTCGAACAGCTACGCGGCGCGGCCGTCTACGGAGCCGAAGCCCGAACCCTCATCGCACAGGCCATCGACACTCTTCACTGACCGCACACCGAGCAGAACCCTTGTCCGGGACGAAGATGCGGGACAACGCTGCGGCTGGCCTCGTGGCCACGGGCGCGAGTGCGACGGAAAGCTCACCGCATGGCGCCGGCATGGTCAGGAGCAGGTTCAGTAGAGCTGTGACGGCCTGCGAGGCGGCGGCAGGGCAGGCAGCAGTTCCCACAGCGGCCGTGATCCCGCGGCCCACGAGGCCAATACGTGGCGGTCCACGAGGTGCAGACACTGCTGCCGAGCGAAGACGCGGCCTGGTTCGGTGATCCTTCCATTGGTCACCATCACCACGACATCGCCCTTGTGGACCGGGCGGCCTGTCCCGTTGAGCACCTGCAGTTCCGGGGTGCCCACCGGAGTGCCCTGGGCGCCGTTGCGGCGGTGTTTGCACTGGATCACCCAGCGCCGCCCGAGCGGGTCGGTTGCCTTCACATCCGCGCCGAGGTCGCCTCGTCCGCCGACCTGGATGGCATCGCTGCAGCCGTCCCGGTACATCAGGTCACGGACTGCGTGCTCGAACTGGCGGTGGGACAGTGCATCCAGTTGTGCCAGTTGATAGCGCAAGGCCTGTGCTCGGGCCCGTTCCTGCTCCGCGTGCTGGGTCCGCTGCTGCCACCACCAGGTACCGCCCAGGACCGCAAGGACGGCCGCGATAAGCAGCAGCCACCAGTGTGCGAGGAGCCAGTTGACCACCATCACCGTGATCACCATGGCTGCAACGGCGGCCAGGATGGCGGCTTGCGTATCCTGTCGGTCGCGTCGGCGGCTGGTGGTCCGCCGCTTGACCGGTGGGCGCCGGGTCATCGCTCAGCTCCCAGGATGGAGAAGTCGATCGGGTACGAGACCGACGGCTGAGGTGCCGGCTTCCTCGGCTCGGGGACATCGAACTTGCTCGGGTACGACACGGTCGGGCGTGGCACGACGTCCTTTGAGGTGCTGCCGGCTTGATGGTCGAAGCGGATCGGGTAGGTCATCGACGGCCGGTGCGGCGCGCTGTCCGTTCCGTTCGCCGCCGAGGCGTGGCCGATGCCGAACACGGCCAGGCCGAAGAGAGCGAAGATGGTCATCTCCCGGCGCGCGCCCGGCGCCCATCGGGAGTGTCCGCGTACTGGCGTTCCGTCGGAGCGCACGTACGGCCGGACAAACGGCATGTGGTCCTCCCCCAGTGATTGGTGTCTTCCCCGCAATCACTCACATGCTGACGGCCGGCACTGACAACGGATCACGACCCATCACTCAACTCGCCCCGCTCATCGAATAGTTCAGGACACGACAGGACATGCGACTGTGGTTGAACGCGTGGTGCCGGGGCACCTGAGATGCGGGCGGTGCCTGGCGGCAATCCTCCCCGCGTGAGGATGCTAAAGGCTTTCCGCACCTGGGCAGTCGGGCCGCTCTTGGCCCCGCGCGCACTCGGTCAGAGCACGGCTGCGGAACGATCGCAGAGACAGGCATCCGGAGATGGATTCGGTCAATTCCAAAAGGAGCGTCCAAAGGCAGCGTCTGCGGCAAACCGGTCATGCCACGAGGGCGGGCAGAAGACGGCGCTGGCGGCTTTGGATCACAGACCAAGCTCGTCCAGTGCTCCTCGCCGCTGTGGGCTCAGGCCGGAGCGGCGGCGCAGGTTGCTCAGTCGCTGCGCCAGCCGTACCTGCTCGCAGTCGACCTGCTCGATGTGCAGCTGGGGGACGTTGTGAAATGACCCTCTCGCGCGCGGAAGGCACGTGCGGCGGCCAGTGCGCGCTCAAAGGCACGCTCCCGTGCCGGCAGCCGAGGGTTCTTGGCGCGGGAGGCGGGCGTGTCCGTCAGGTCGAGTCCCAGGTTTCTCATGAGGCGGCGCTTCTCGGGGAGAGGTCGTCGGCACGCCGGCCTTGGGTGGTAAGCCACTCCCCCGCCACTGAGACGGCCGCGTTCTGTTCCGTCTGCCGGCGGGCCGTGTGGTAAGCGCGCTGCCAGGTGAGCGGCCAGGGCGGATTCCACCACCGGTCCGGGGCAGTGAGGGCGGCGGTGCGCTGGGTGGCCAGCCAGCGGCCGAGGGAGAAGTCGTCGTGGAGGAAGTCGACCGGGATGGCGAGGTGACCGTTGCGGGCAGCGTAGGCGGCGGCGTGAGCCAGTCCCCGCTCAAAGGCCTGCTGGCGGGAGTCCCAGAAGATGCCGAGGCGTTCGAGGGCCTGGGCGCGGGCCGTATCGAGGAAACCGTCCCGTCCCTGACGGTGGCCTCCTCCCCCCAAAAAAAGCACCGGCACCAAGCTCAGTCAGCAGGTCACCCCCACGCCCCCATGGCCGAAGCCCAGTTGTCTCCCGCCCTCGCCTCGGCTTCCAAGGCCCGCGCCGCAGCCGGCATCGGCTCAGGCAACCACCCGCAATCGGCACGGGCCACCACAGTGACGTCGATCGTGTCGCGCGACCCCACCGACCCCGACCGCCGGTGCTGGCGGGGGATCGTCCAGATCGCCCTCGACCTGCTCGCCTGGATGCCCCTTCTCGCCCGAACCGGCAAAGCTCGACTGTGGGAGCCCCTCCGTCTGCGGCTGCGACTGTTCTTCACCGCGGCCCAGCTCGTCACCATCGGACGCCGCCGCATCCCCCGCGTCGCGGCGCACTGGCCGGTGGACCCATGTGATCACAGGCGCCCTCAACCGGTTGCACGCACTACCGAACCCCGGAGCCGTGAAAGCCGGCGCCCACCCGGCGCGACAGCCGGGTCATCAGCCTGCCCACGTGACAGAAATCCCCGCCTTGAACAGGCAGAAAGGTCCGTCAGCACGCTGACGGACCTCATGCAAGATCGAGGTTAGCGCTTCTTCATGATTTTGAAGTAGTTTTCGCCCAGGTTGAGCTGGAACACCATGCCGTACTGTTTGCGGATGGCAGCCACCGTAGCGGAAGACGGTTCGCGCAGACACCGTTTGACCGGTGGATCATTTTCGCACGGGCCTGTCGGTTCGCTGATGAAGTCGGGTTTCCATTGGCGGTCGCGTACCGGATCCCACTTCAGACTCTGGGTGACGGCGTCACGCGAAGGCACTTCAGGATTGTGTTTGTCATACGGCTTCCGGTAGTAGTCGATGAGCGCTCCGTATGCTGCGTGGTTGAACTCAATGCCGGATACGTTCCGGTCGCCGGCTGTGAGGATCCCGTCGAGGACGGACACGATGTGTTTCGGGTCGGCGCCGAAGTAGGCGGTGACATTCAGGCCACAGCTGATCTTGTACAGGTCGCTGTCCCTGGTCTCCAGCCATCCCCTGGCTGTTCCGCCCCAGCAGCTGTCGCTGACGACGACCAGGCCGAGCTTCAAGGGCGTGTTCTCGACGTACGCTTGAACCACTTCTCTGAGCCTGGCTTCCGACTTCTGCCTGGCGTTGACCGCTTCCGGGCTGCCGGCAAGTTTGCGGACAGTCTTCTCCGGTACAGCCCGGTCCTCTGCCGAGCACGCGGACACCGCCAGCGCCAGAAGCATCAATGCCGCTGTCTTGACCTGCTTGACCCGCTGCATGAACGTGGCCCCTCCTCGCGTCTGCCCCCAGCATGCAGCCCAGGTGCGGCCGGCAGCATGAGTATGTGTACTCAAATGCCTTGTCGGGAAGCCCTGTTGGGCTTCCCCACATGGTCTGGCTGGGTTAGTTCTTGGGCCAGGCGCCCAGCGCGGCCTCCAAGGTGTCTGCGTACAGTCGCGCACCGGCGATCTTCGGATGGAACGACTGCGCGGAGATACCGAACTTGAAGAACGGCCAGTCGATCTTCGGTTCGTCGCTGTCTGTCAGATCGGTGACAATGCCGTGAATGCTTTCGGGGTCGCCGCAGACGGCCTTGCCATAGAAGAACGCCTGCGGGTTGGCATAGCCGACGTCCACACCGTGCTTCCTGACGAGGTCAGCAGTCTCGAACATCGTCTGTGCTAGATAGTCGGCCACGCCGTTGAGCCACTGGGATTCCTCCGGTGAGATCCCGACGAGAGGGATCTTGTTGAGGCAGGAGGCGTCGTTGGACAGCAGCGGCGGGTAACCCATGAGGACGATCCGGGCGTTCTTGGCTTCGTGGTGGATTGCCTCGATCGTCTTCTGGATGCTGGGTGCGACGACGTCGCTGATGAGGTCCGGGACGGCTTCCGCGAGCGGCTTGCCCTGGTAGGGGCCGTCAGGTACGTCCTTGCCTTCGACGTTGTCGAACTTCTTCTCCTGGCACGGATTCCCTGGCGCCATGCACTGGGCGATCACGTAGCCGAACCGGGAGTCGTTGCCGCCGATGGAGATGGTGACCAGGTCGGTGTTCTGGTCCAGGTATCCCTGCTTGAGCTGCGGCAACTCTCCGGTGTTGTCGAATCTTCTGTCTTTGGGGTCGGCCGGAGCGATCACGTTGTAGGTGCGGGATCCGGAGCAGGCGATGAGGTGGTAGTCCATCCGCGCGCTCCAGTTGTCGTCCAGTTCGCCGATGGAGAGCTGTTCGCCGGGGAGCTTTGCCTGCCGGGACCACGCGTAGGTGGAGCGGTGGCAGCCGTCGCGGTCTCCGCTGACCTTGTTGCGCCAGTTCGTCTCCGGGTAGTAGTCCCGGTTGCCCTCGGAGGCTCCCTCACCGCTGGAGAAGGAGTCGCCCATCGCGACGACCGTGTGGTTCGGTTTACCGGGAAGGCCCTGGAAAGCGACCGCGCCCCAGGCAACGTCCTCGTCGCCGGTCCCGTCGGCGGTGGTGTTGGTCAACGTCACGGACGGGGTTCCGGTGAAGTGGAAGACGCCGAGGCTGACCCATCGGCCGGCTCGCTGCTCCACGATCCGCGTAGGGCTGGTCGTGTCAGAACCGTGGATCGTGTAGGCGGCCTGCCTGGTCTGTGCCCCGGTGTCGGGAAGGTGGACCAGGACACGCGCCCAGTTGAGGCTCTGGCCGAGGGTCCAGGTGCCGTCGATGGTCATGTAGCCGCCGTCACCGCCGAAGTGGTCGGCGTTGCGGGTGTGGGTATACCAGTAGTGGCCGCCGTACCCGCCGCCCACCGAGTGCAGGTCGGCCTTCGCTTCGTACCGGCCTTCCGCACCCGGGTTGAACGAGAACTGGAACTTTCCCGCGGAGTGGATCGTCGCGCAGCCGCTCTGGTCGCTCCAGGTCGGTGTTCCGTCCGGCACCGAGGCGACGACCTTGGATCCGGCCGGGGCGGGGGAGCACACCGGCGTACCGGTCTGGAGCCGAGTGCCGCGTCCCGGTTCCTTCACTAGGCTCTGGTACTTGATGTTCTCGAAGCCGCACGTAGTGGCGCAGTCGGGCTTCCAGGTCGTATTGGGCTGGTTCCACCAGTACTGTGCGTAGCACTCGGCGTCGGGGCACTTCGGCGGCGTGTCGGTGTTGCAGTTGTTCTTGGAGTTGCAGAACACGTCGGGCTCCGGAGCGACGCGCGCCCGGTTGTATTTCGCGCTGCCTTGCTCTGTGGCTGGGCCGGCCGTTCCGTTCCAGTAGGCGGGGCGGAAGCCGGCGGAGGAGAAGCCGGACTCTCCGGGCCAGTCCTGCCGCCCGGAGGTGGCGTAGGAGTAGCCGGTGTCGATGGACCAGGCGGCCCAGCCCATCACCTTCAACTCGTAGGGCCAGTCCTGCGGATGGGCCGCGTCCTTGTTTGCCTCCGGCCCGTCCACGTCGGTGTTCATGAAGGGATGGCCCCAGCCCTTGGCATAGATGGGGTTGGCCGGGTTGTTGTACCAGCCCAGGCCCCAGTGCCCCGAGTGGTTCCCGGCGTCCGACGGAGGGTTGAAGCCGAGGTTGTAGTTCCACACGGCGGTGAACCAGTTCTCCACCTTCGACGGATCATCGTCGTTGACGGTGATTTTCTGGCCGTCCTTGTGGACCTCGTTCCACTTGTCCGCGAGGATCTTCAGGGAGGCGGCGACGTTCGTCGCGTAGTCGATCGCGACGAGCTTCTGCAGGGCCGGGGACAGGCTGGTCTCGCCCGGCTTCTCGTGACTGGCCAGGCGCATGCCGTCGGTCACCTGGCCAACGCCGTAGCCGCAGTCGGACTTGTCCCAGTTGATCTGCCAGTAAGCGGCCGGGTCGTTGGGGTCGGCCTTGTGGCCGTAGTAGCCGTCGACAGCGGCCAGGGGGTTACCCATCTGTCCGGGGATCGACCCGCCCTCGGCCTGCCACAAGTTGGACTCCTGGGCCATGATGCCGAGGAGAACGTTGACCGGGATTCGACCGCCCCCCGTCAGTTTCGGCAGGGGGAACAGAGCTTGTGGGTCGACGGTGCCGAGGCCAGCCTGGTCACGGTAGCCGCCCTGAGTGATGTAGCTGGCGCTCAGGTCGCCGCGCACGGCCATGTCGACCGCCCACTCGACCTGGTTCGAAGTCGGCTGTAGCGCCTGTACCTTGAGGTCATTACGGGAAACCGCGCACCAACGATCGTCGTCGGTCGGAGGACTCACCGTTAGGGCCGCCTTCGAGCCGGTGCCCTTCGGCCGGTGTGCCGCGTCGGCCGTGACAAAGACCGGGGAAGGATTGTTCCCCGAGCCATCGGAGGCGTCGCTGTACACGCTCTGAGTCAGCTCGGCACCCGTGGCGGTGGCGGTGCTGGTGACCGTCACGGCCTTTTCGCCGTCGTCAGCGGGCGTCGCCGTACGCGAGGTGGGTTCCCCGGTCTTTGCGAAGCCCTTGCCCGCACCCTTGATGTGCGTCAGACCGGCGCGCACACCAGGCGTGAGCACCGGCTGGATCGCGAGACGGCCGTGTGAGGACACATCGGTGCCGGCCGGGGCGTTGAGGCGGGTGACGCCGGTTCCCGTCGTGGCGGTGGATTCCTTGGGGTGGCCGGTGAGGAAGACCCTGCCCGCCTCTCCCTGCATGAGGTCGAGGTCGCCGAGCTTGGCCGAGGCGATGCTCTTCGGCTTGGCACTGCCGGTGTACAGCTTGGCCTGCGCCGTTGAGTCGCCCTTGCGGTCGATGAAGGCGATCCTGCCGTCGGCGGAGGGCCGGATGTCGAACGGGGTGCTGTCCGCGTCCGCAAGGTTGGTCACGCTGCCCGAGTGGTCGAGGTGGACCAGGTGGCTGCCGAGCGCGGCGACCGTGCCGTCCCGCACCGGAACGGCGCTCGTTAGCTCACCCTTGGCAGCCGCCGTGCCCGTGGTCTTCCCGGACACGTCCACGGTGATCACCCGGGTCCGGGTGTGCGCGGCGTCGTTCATGTCCCTGAAGCCGGTGAAGGCGGCTTGGTGCGTGATCGTGTTGCAGGACGGATCGAATGAGGCCAGCGACGCGGTGAAGGGCAGCTTCGTCACCTTGCCGGTCGTCAGGTTGACGATGGCGGCGAAGGCGCCGCCCTGCATCAGATCCGGCTTGTTCGTGAAACTGCGCGGCGCGTAGACGACAGCCGCGTGCGTGTGGTCCATCAGGCACTGGTTGCCGATCCAGGAGTCCGCCGGCAGGCCCGGTTCGGCCAGGACAGCGGCGGTCTTCCACGCGTACGCCTTGTCGCTGTCGGCGACGAGGATGCGCAAGCCGTCCGCGTCGGCGGCGGCGGTGACCGCACGGTCGGAACTGTTCTGCCAGTCCCTGCCGAGCTTTCTGTCCGGATCCGTCACACGGCCGGGAGGGACCGGCGTGGCCTGTGCGTTGTTGCCGTGGCCGGGGCTGGGCGTCGGCGCGGCAGCAGCGGGTGCTGCCTGCAGCAGGCCGCCGGTCAAGGCCGCGCAGGCTGCCAGGGCAGCTATAGGCAGGTGCGCTCTTTTTCTGCGTCTCAAGAGAGAGCTTCCCCGTTTCTGGTTGAGAGGATCCCCTGCCTGGTCGGGGCAGGGCTCGGCCGCCCACCCCCCGGCAAGAGGACCGGAGGGTGGGCGCGAGTGTGAAGAGAGTTGGCCGACGATGAGAGCGGCAACGGCGCGGACGGCGGACCCGGGCTTCTCCAGCCAGGTCCGCTTGGCCCGGGAGCGTGGCAGCGATGGCCACGTGTGCGTCCATGCCAGAGCCGGTGAATCAGCCGACCTTGGCCGCGGGGAGTCGCCGAATTTTGGTGGGCGACTCGCCCGAGCGGCGCCATTGGTACCGGCTCAATGGGCGTAGGCGCTCATCAGCGTGTGCGTGCCGTATTGGAGCCGGACGGCAGGTCCGGCCCCGGACCGGCTCGCCAAACAGCTCGCGCGAACAGGACGCCGTGGATGGTGGTTGGGAGGGGGGCCGAGGTGGGGTTCTGCTAGGCCTTGTATTCGTTCCGCTCGATGCTCTCGATGGTGATGTGCGGATGCGCGGGAGGCATGTGACCGGGGTCCCTTACCGTCAGCTCAGCCGGCCACGAGGTCCCCGGATACAGGCCGACGACATCCGCCGATTCGCTGGCCGTTGCGTCGTAACCTCCCGGCCCTGTGATCCGAAGGCGGAATCGGTAGAAAGCACGCTTGGTACCACTGTTGACCACCTCGACAGGGACCGTCAGCGCATCTCCGTCCCGCCTGGTCGTGTACACGGTCAGGTCTCCTTGTCGGATGACCGGAGTTCCGAAGTGCTCACTGCCCTTGGCGATACCTGTCACCGGGGATGGCGTGATGGTCACCCCGGGCGGAGCCGCCTGCCTGCGCTCTCTTTCCGCCTTCTGCCTGGCTGCCTCCACCCTGTCAGGGCTTGGTGTGGCAGCGGCCGAAGGCCTGGCGGAATCCGGCGATGAGGGCCGGACGGCTGAGTTGTCCGGGCCATGGCTCGCCGGTTCGTGCCCGCACGCAGCGGTCATCGCTCCAGCAGCGACGAGCAGAACGAGGAGCCGACGGGACGCTGGCGTACGTACGGGCATGAAGTGCACCTCCGGGACGGAGAGGGATGGGTGACGGTCAGTCGCAGCCACTGACGTCCTCCCGCCGGTCGATGATCGCAACATCGCCTTCCCACATCAGGGCGTTCACCACGGCGCAGCCGGGATCGAAGTCGCCCTCGATCTTGACCGGACCCGCGTAGTCAAGGAACCAGCCATCATCGGCATTGCATGTGACCCGGTGGCCGCCGGCGCACACCTTCAGCTTCATGTGCTTCTTGACCCCGAGGTTGTTGTCGAACACGGCGCATGCCCCGCTCCCCCCGTGCGGCCCAAACTTGTCGTACGCGAAGAGGGTTCCGAACCGGCGGGAGTCCGGAAGGCGCTCTGCCGAAGTCAGCTCGTATCCGCTCCCACACAACGCGCCGCCGGCTTGCACCGCCGCGGGATCGGCCGCCGCGAGAGCACGCGTCTGCGGATCATGCGCCGCGCTCGGTGAAAGCTCGACGCTGGTGCCGGGCACCTTCTCGGGAACGGGCTTCGAGTCCTGGGCTAAGGCTTGCGGAGCTGCCAGAACCGAAGAGACGAAAGCTGTGGTCAGGGCAAGAGCAGGCAGCCATTTACGCATGGCGAAGTTCCCCCCATGTTGAAGGCACAAGGAGACCAGCCTGTTGGAGCAGGTGCGTGTGGGGTCCCCGTTGCGCTGAGTGTTGGTCGTCCGCTCCCGTCCCGCCCGAACGTTGCAGGCGGGCAGTTCCCCAACTGGCCGGGAGCAGGTCGTCACTCTATGCCCGCAGGCAGCAGCAGGCACAAGAGCATTGGGCTCGAAATGGCGAGGAGACGGTCCCTGCCACCAAGCAAGCGGAACCAGGAGGACACAGTGCTCCGCATGCGATCTGCAGCGGAAGCGGAACCTGCAGGGTGCGCGCAGACCATGGCGGAAACGCGCGCACGGCTTGCCAGCCGGATGAGGGAAGATTGCTGTAACGCACCCCACTACCGTGCGGTGCGTACCCTTGCGGGCGGGGATACAGGCATTCAGCCCGCATCCGTGGCCGCGGCCATGCTACGTCGAAGAGCTACCCCCCGCGGGCGTGGAGCTGGTCCCCGGTACGGGGGGCCATCAACGGGGGCGAGGGCGCGTAGGGCGGGTGTTGGGCGAGTTGGTCGGCCATCCACGTGTACAAGCCCTGCCGACCGGGTCCCACCACTGCAGCACTTCGGCAGGACGGACCACGACTGGGGCGCCCAGGCTCGCCACTTCGCCGCCGAACTCGCAGCCCGTGTCCCCTCACGCGACGCCTAACGACCGGTCCGCCCTGCTCCGGGGCAAACCGAGTCGTGACAGCTCCGGCCGGCATCGCAGGTCTCCGCGGCCGTGGCCGCATCCAGAACTCCGAAACGGCATGTAAGCGGTTGAAAGCCGTATAGAGTCCCTCCGCACTAGCTCGAACTCAAAGGGGGGTTCCTTTGCGCGCTCGTCTTACTGTCTCGGCGGTGGCTGTCGCCGTGGCCGGCGTCTTCTTCAGTGCACCAGCCGCGTCCGCGGCGACACTGCCGTCCACCAACACCGCCCACCACTGCATCCACCACACCACCGGCGTGTGCGGCTGGACGCACCACCAAAAGCCCAAGGACAAGTACGAGACCGCGAAATGCGTGGACGCCTCCGTGTCCTACTCGCGGCACTCCCAGGGCACCTGCTCCCACCACCACGGCGTGCGCTACTGGTTCAAGTAGCCGCTCCACAACTGCCTCGACAGCGCGCAGGTCGCCTCCTCCGCACTTGGAGAGGCGACCTGCGGTGTATACCGGCAAAGCGTCTGGACCCAGCACGATCGGACGACAGGGAATGCTGGCCGTGGTCGCCCTCAGCCAGCAGTTGGGGCTCAGCAGCGTGGCGGCCGCGGCGATGAAGGCAACGGATGCTTCCTTGGCAGCGTGCCACCGGGCACCCAGCTCCATCTGGTCGGTGGCCTTGCACAGCGCATACGTGGCATCCGCGGCCTGCTGGGCGAGACCGGCCAGCTCAGGGCCCAGGACCTGGAGGCGGATGTGGGGCGCGGTGATTGCCGCCCGGGTGTCGCGGGATCTCGTCAGTGCCTGCAGCTGGTGCCGGGTTTCCTGCGAGCAATTGTCAATAGTTGTGGATCAGGCTGCGGCAGAGCCGAGCAGCAGGGCTCCCGGAGCGACCCCGGCGACGGCTGCAATGATCACTGCGGACGAGCCCCAAGCAGCCAGCGCCAGGCCCGCGACTCCGCACGCAGACATGGCTGCGCCGAGCCACACGAGCGCGGACATCCGCCAGACGGCTGCGAGCCCGAAGAAGTGCAGTCCGACCACGAACGCGATCCAGGGCAAAGTCGCCAGCGGGGCCTGCAGCAGACCATTGATGAGCACGATGCCTGTCAGCCCGGCCACCGCCTCGATGACCACCACGGCCCAGTAGCGTCGACCGAAGCCCTGTTGTGGCGCGTGGGTGGTCTGCGTAGAGAGGTGGCCGCGCCGAAGCGCGACAAGCAGCACGAGGAATGCGCCGATCGCGAGCACGCGCAAGGGGATGCCGGCGCTCGATGGCAAGGCACCCGCGTTGGCCTCGATAAAGATGAGCCCGAAGAGGGCTCCGATTACCCGGTTTATCTGGCCCCTGGCCATGGGTCTGACCCTCCCGGCGTAGCTGTCGGATTGTGGATCGTGTGACGCGCGGTCAGGCTGCGGCGGTTTCCGCGCGCTCGATCAGGACGCCGTTTTCGAACTCGGCGCCCGCGCGGACCAGGGCGACGAGGTGGGCTCCGGTGACCGCGCGCCAGCGGGCCTGGGCGGATTCGACAAGCCTGAAGACCATGGCGAGGGCTGCAGCCGGGCTGCCGGCGCCGCGGGTGACCTTGGTCCGCAGCTTGACCGTGGAGAACGTGGACTCGATCGGGTTCGTGGTGCGCAGGTGGACCCAGTGCTCCGCCGGGAAGTCGTAGAACGCCAGCAGCTCCTCGGAGTCGTCGGTGATCTTCGCGACGGCCTTGGGGAACTTGGCGCCGTAGGTCTTCGCGAACGCCTCGATCGCCCGCTCGGCGTGGTCGCGGTCCTCGGCGTTGTAGATCTACTGCATCGCCTTCATTGCGCCCGGCTGTGCGGACTTCGGCAGGCAGTTCGCGACATTCCGAGCCTTGTGAACCCAGCACCGCTGGTGCCGGGCAGCTGGAAACACCTCAGCCAGTGCCTTCCACAAGCCCATCGCTCCGTCGCCGACCACCAGCTCGGGGTCGCGCATGCCGCGCCGGCGGCAATCGCGCAGCAGGTCGGCCCACGACTCGGTCGACTCCCGCAGCCCCTCCGCCAGCGCGATCAGCTCCTTCGTGCCGTCCAGACGGACGCCGATCAGGACCAGCACGCACGAGTGCGCCTGACCGAGCCTGACCTTGGGTGGACTCCGTCGGCCCACACGTAGACGAAGTCGCGGTCGGTCAGGTCGCGGTCTTGGAAGGCGGCGTGGTCGTCCTGCCACTGTCTGGTCAGCCGGGTCACGGTCGCCGGCGACAGCCCAGCCGCCGAGCCGAGGAACTGCTCCAGCGCCGGGACGAAGTCCCCGGAAGACAGTCCGTGCAGGTAGAAGCAGCGGCAGCACTTCGCTCACCTTCGGTGACTTGCGGCACCACGGGGCCAGGATCTTCGAGGAGAACCGCTTGCGCTCGCCGGTGGCCTCATCGACGCGGCGGTCGTTCACCCGTGGCACGGTGACCTCGACTGGTCCGGCCGCGGTGACCACAGTGCGGGGCCGGTGGTGACCGTTGCGGACCACTAGGCGGTGCCCACGTTCGTCCCGTTCGGCAGCCAACTCGGCTATGTACTGGTTGACTTCGCCCTCCAAAGCGGCGGCCAACATCCGGCGGGCGCCCTCACGGACGATCACGTCGATCAGGGAGCCGGTCTCCGTGGAACCGTCGGCATTCACTACGCTGAGCACGGGCGTGCCTTCCCGACCCGCGCTGCGAACGCGGGCCTACTCGGTGACCATCAGGATCATTCGGGAAGGTACGCCCTCCGCGTCCCCGCCCGGGGCTGATCCACAGGTCTTGAGCATTGCTCGGTTCCTGCCTCGGTCAGGGTCAGACGCTCCCGATGGAACAACGCTGAGCGGTGCGCGTCGAGGGCGGCAGCGAAGTCGGTGACGGTGCCAAGCTGGCCTTGGCGATGGCTGTCGGCGCGCTCCTCGGCGCGTGCGGTGCGTGCCGAGCGGTGCTGGAGGAGCCCGGCGGTCAGGGCACCAGCGAGGGTGCCAAGCACGGCAACGATAGAAGGCAATATGGCCATCAGCTCACGGGTCCTCTCAGGTAGTCGGTTCCTGGGGTGGGCCGGACAGCGGGGTACGCGGCGGCGGCGCCATAGGGGTCAGGGTTACGCAGGGCTCGACACCGGCGCCGACGCGAACACGGAGACCGGCACAACGCTGCCCAACGCCACCTGCTCAACCGCTTCCTCGGACAGCTCCACCACTGTCTCCAGACCCGGTAGCCGTTCGACGAACAGCGTGCCTTCGCGCCACTCCTTCCAGCGCCTGCATGACCCGCAAAACCGCACCTCGGCAACGACAACGGCGTTGCGAAAGACCCAACCTGCCGAAGCGCGAACTCAATCGGAGAGCGTGACCGGGGCCCGCAGGCCGAGCCACTGATCGGCGTCCCAGGCCCGGAACCGCTCTACTTCGGTGAATCCCAGCTTTGCCGCGAGGCGCATCGAGCGAGCGTTGGCGCTCTGGGTGGCGAGCACCACCGGCTCACCCGGAAGGACGTCTTCGAGCCAGTCCAGTGCCGCCGCGCACGCTTCGGCGGAGATCGACCTTCCCCACGGCAGTGGGGCAAAGGTGCTCTGTTGCTCTCCTGAGCAGGATCTGGCCGATCATCGCCCCGCCGAGATCGACGACGAAACTTCCGGGCCGCCGCCCGGGCACCTCGGGCATCCCGCGCTCAAGCTCGGCATGCGGGCGGGGGCCGCCGAGGTAGGTGTGCACCTCACACGAGGCGTGCACTTCGATGAACGCCGCACGGTCCCTGGCCTCGGGCTCACGCAACACGAGCCTCTCGGTCTTGATCAGTGCAGGCGGCCACGCAACGGGTCCGAGATCATTCATGTCGGCCAGCCAATCAGCGGCCTTGGTAGCGATCAAGGCTCGCACTCCCTCTTGACTCCTTATCCCCCTGAGACGTCTTGACACCGGTCGTGGTCAAGGAGAAACGGGGCGGGTGCGCATCGGGTGGATGCACGGCACCGCCCCCGGCGATGCCGTGCACTCCCGGCCCGTGGACTCCACTGCTCGCGTCCCCGGCCGCCGACCCTGACGACCAGGATCCTGGCGCCGGTCCCCGGGAGGCGATCGACCTGACGGCGCTGCGGGCCTTGCGGGCGTCACGCACGGACGTGCAAGCCCTCGATCTCACGGCGCGAGAACACCGTGTGCAGCCAAGAATCGGTGTCGCCGAGAATCGAGACACTCGGGTGCTTGTTCATGGCAGCCTGGTCAACCGCGGGCTGCTCGTCGAGCTGTTGACGCGGTAGGCGACACCGTACTGGCGGGCGAACCGGTTGGCCTCGGTGACCGATCCGCCCATCGAGCGCAGGTAGAAGGCATAGGCAACAGAGGCGATCTGCTCCTCGTTCAGATACAGAGCCCACAGGCTGCCGAGCTGGCGTGCGGTGCGCACCTTGTCGGCCAGGCCCGCGGCCGGCGGCACATGCAGCCGTTCACCAAGGTGCACGTACAGACGCAGGACATCCATCTCCGAGCGGCGAAGCTCCACCAGCCGCTCACCCATCGCCGGCCCCTCAAGCCGGTGCTCGGGGGCCGGGCTGGCCTCGGTGTAGGCCAGCACGTCCCGGCCGTGACCGGTGAGCCGGGCCGCCCATCGGACGGCCCTCCCCTCGTACGCGGACAACTCCGCCCGCATCTCACGGTCGGCCAGCTCAGCCTGGCCCAGTCCCACTGCGGCCTCCACCCCTTTGTGGTGCTCGGGGCGCAGCGTGCCGAGCAGCACCCAGCCGTGCTGGGCAGCCTCCTGGTGGTCACGCAGAACCCGCAGCGCCTCGAGCAATGCCTTCCTGCCGCGCATACGCCCCTCCCCCACTCTCCCGCTCACCGCTGAACTCCGGTTACGGCGACGGTAGGAGCCCGCCCACCAGATGCGTGGCGGAACGCTGGATAGATCACCGACACGTGTGGGCCACGCGGAACGGGCCCAGACCATGACATGCCGGGTGTCAGCGCCCGGCGCGGCCAGTGTGGCCGGACCAGCCAGGGCGTCGGGGCCGGCTCGTCAGTGTGCCGTGGTGACGATGACGGGGACGTCCGGGCAGTCGCTGAGGACGTCGGTGAGCGCGGCCTTCTCAACGGTGTCGATGCTCAGGCCCCAGCGGGTCTTGTCCGCCACCCAGTCGGTGACATAGGTACAGCGGTATCCCTCGGCCGGCGGAAGCCACGTGGACGGGTCCTGGTCGGCCTTGGACCGGTTCGACGCGGCCGAGACCGCGATCAGCGCCCGGTCATCGCCCAGGTCGTTGGCGTAGGCCTCCCGTTCCTTCGCCGTCCAAGCGGAGGCACCAGAGTCCCAGGCCTCGGCAAGCGGGACCAAGTGGTCGATGTCCAGCCCCTTAGGGCCGTCGATGTAGCGGTCGTCGTAGGGCGAGTACCACTCCCCTCCACTCAGCGTGCACTTCGCTCCCTGTGCGGGTGCGATGACCGCTTCGGCCTTCAACACCTCGGCACGGGTGTTACAGCCGTCCCTGTCGGCGTCGACCCAATGCTTGAACTTCGTGCGCTCATAACCAGTGCGGTCCTCGGTACGGACCGGGAGCTGAGCCAGCATGTCGCGCACGGGGGCGGTAATGGTCTCGCCGGGCACGGCAGCGGCTGGCGCGGCGTGAGCGGTCGACGGGACGAGGAGGGCGGCGAAGGCGGCAGCCGTGGCGGCCCAGACGAAACGCACGAACAGGGATCCTCTCGAAGACACGAACAATGCGTGATCTTCGTACCGGCTCCCGGCGCCGACCCGCCCAAAAACCCGGAACGGCTCTACCCGATCGGGCGGTAAGTGCGATCGTCGGCCTGTCACACCCGCCGCTTAAGATCCATGCTCGTGGCGGAGGTCCCGATGAGTTGATCAGGCTGGAACGATCCGCCGCGGAAGAACGCGCGAAGCTCGCAGGCCTTGCCGGTGACGCCTAGAGCGTGTCTCTTTGATGGGTTCGTCAGTTGATCGGATGTGTCCGTCCGATTAGTGATCACCGATGCGATGTGGGACCGGATCGAGCCGCTG
>NZ_JBEOYR010000053.1:0-26046 GCF_040297165.1 Streptomyces sp. NPDC001851
CCGGACACCACCCACGGCACCACCGAAGGCACCGACCCCGAGACCCCCGGAACCTCCGGAGCCTCCGGAGCCTCCTCCACGATCACATGCGCGTTCGTGCCACTCACACCGAAGGACGAGATGCCCGCCCGACGCGGGCGCCCCTCGGTCTCGGGCCACTCGCGCGCCTCGGTGAGCAGTTCGACCGAGCCCGCCGACCAGTCCACCTCCTGCGTCGGCTCGGTGACGTGCAGGGTCCGCGGCAGCATGCCGTGCCGCATCGCCTGGACCATCTTGATGACGCCGGCGACACCGGCGGCGGCCGCCGTGTGGCCGATGTTGGACTTCACCGAGCCGAGCCACAAGGGACGTTCCCGGTCCTGGCCGTAGGTGGCGAGCAGGGCCTGCGCCTCGATCGGGTCGCCGAGGGTCGTCCCCGTGCCATGGGCCTCCACGGCGTCGATGTCCGACGCGGCGAGGCGCGCGCTGGCGAGGGCGGCGCGGATGACGCGCTGCTGGGAGGGGCCGTTGGGGGCGGTGAGGCCGTTGCTCGCGCCGTCCTGGTTCACGGCCGAACCGCGCACGACGGCCAGCACCTTGTGGCCGTTGCGCCGGGCGTCCGACAGCCGCTCCAGCAGCAGCATGCCGACACCCTCTCCCCACGCCGTACCGTCGGCGGAGTCGGAGAACGCCTTGCAGCGGCCGTCCGGGGACAGGGCGCCCTGGCGGCTGAACTCCACGAACGCGCCGGGAGTGGTCATCAGGCTCACACCGCCGGCGAGGGCGAGGGAGCACTCGTCGTTGCGCAGCGCCTGGACCGCCAGGTGCAGGGTCACCAGCGAGGAGGAGCAGGCCGTGTCGACGGTCACCGCCGGGCCTTCCAGGCCGAGGAAGTACGACACCCTGCCCGAGAGCACGGCGCCGGACTTGCCCATGCCCAGGTAACCCTCGACGGCCTCGGGCACCTCCCGCAGCAGGGCGCCGTAGTCGTTGCCATTGGTACCGGCGAAGACACCGGTGCGGCTGCCCTTGAGCGACAGCGGATCGATGCCCGCGTGTTCCAGGGTCTCCCAGGCCGTCTCCAGCAACAGGCGGTGCTGTGGATCCATGGCCAGGGCCTCGCGCGGGGAGATCCCGAAGAAGCCGGCGTCGAACTCGGCGGCGCTGTCGAGGAAGGCGCCCTCGCGGACGTAACTGCGGCCGTGCCGCGTGTGGTCCGGGTCGTACAGGTCCTCGGCCCAGCCGCGGTCGGTGGGGAACGCGGACACCGCGTCGGTCCCCGAGGCGAGCAGCGACCACAGGTCCTCGGGCGAACCGACCCCGCCCGGAAAACGGCAGCCCATGCCGACGATGGCGATCGGCTCACGTGACGCCGTCGCCATCCGGCGGTTCTCCTTGCGGAGGCGCTCGGTTTCCTTGAGCGAGGTACGCAGGGCTTCGAGGATCTTCTCAGGAGAGGTACTGCTCATTGAAAACTCCGCGGGTTCGAAAAATTCAGGGAGACTTGGCCGATTCGCATCAGTCAGGAATCACTGCCTTCGAATGCGATGCGGAGCAAACTCTCTGCGTCCATGGAGTCGATCGAATCCTCGTCGGCGGACTCGGTCTCGCCTTCGTCCATGGTGAATGCGACGGCGTCATCGACATCCGCCAGTCGCAACAGAATGTCCATGAGACCCGCGTCCCTGATGCGCGCCAAGGGAATGGACGCCAGGGCCTTGCGGACCTTCTCTTCCTCCGTCCGGTTCTCCGTTTCGTCGTCCCCGTCCGGGAAGAGCAGCGAGCGGAGGTGCCCGGCGAGGGCGGTGGAGGTCGGGTGGTCGAACACGAGCGTCGCCGGCAGCGTCAGGCCGGTGGCGGCCTTCAGCCTGTTCCGGAGCTCGACGGCGGTGAGCGAGTCGAAGCCCAGTTCCTTGAACGCCCGGTCGGCGGCCACGGCCTCCGCGTCCGGGTACGCCAGCACCCTGGCCACATGGGTGCGCACGAGGTCCAGCAGCGCGCGGGTCCGTTCGACCGGGGAGAGTCCACCGAGTTCGGCGCGCAGGGTCTCGGCGGGATCGCCGTCCGTGCCGGCGCCGTCGCCGACGGCCGTCTCCAGCGCGCGGCGCGCCTCCGGGATCTCCGCGATGAGCGGCGAGTCACGCACGGTGGTGAAGGACGGTGAGAAGCGTTCCCAGTCGATGTCCGCGACGACGACCTGCTCCTCACCCCGGCCCAGCACCGACTCCAACACCTTCAACGCATCACCCGGCTCCATCGGCGCCACCCCACCACGGTGCGCCCACGACTCCCTGGCCTCACCCACGGCAAGACCCTCACCGGCCCAGCGTCCCCACGCCACCGACGTCGCCGACAACCCCTGCGCCCGCCGCAGAGCCGCCAACCCGTCCAGACAGGCATTCGCCGCCGCATAGTTCGCCTGACCCGCACCACCGACCGTCCCCGCCAACGACGAGAACAGCACGAACACCTCCAGACCCAGGTCCCGGGTCAACTCGTGCAGATGCCAGGCACCCTCCGCCTTCGCACCCAGCACACCGGCCAGCCGCTCCGGCGACAACGTCTCGATCACACCGTCGTCCAGCACACCTGCGGTATGCACCACACCCGTCAACGCCGGGATCGGCGCCGCCTCCAGCGAGGACAACAGCTCCCGGACCTGCTCACGATCAGCCACATCACAAGCGGCAAGCGTCACACCGACGCCCAGACCTTCCAGCTCATCACGCAGAACACCAGCCCCCGGCGCCCGCTCACCCCGACGAGAGACCAGCACCAGATGCTCCACACCCCGCCCGGCCAGCCAACGCGCCACATGACCACCCAGAGCACCCGTACCACCGGTGACCAGAACCGTCCCACCGGGACGCCACCGACCACCACCAGCCCGGCCCACACGCACCAGCCGACGCCCGAAGACCCCCGCCGAACGCACCGCCACCTGATCCTCACCAACCGCACCCGACAACACCGCACCCAGCCGGTCCGCCACCGAGCCGTCCAAGACCTCCGGCAGATCAACCAGCCCACCCCAGCGCTCCGGACACTCCAGAGCAGCCACCCGGCCAAACCCCCACACCCCGGCCTGCACCGAACTGACCACCCGATCCCCACCACCAACACCCACAGCACCCCGGGTCACACACCACAACGGCCCCTCAACCCCCACATCCCCCAACGCCTGCACCAACCCAAGCGTGCCCGCCAGACCAGCCGACTCATCCAGCGCAAGCAACGACACCACCCCCACCGGAGCCGCCACACCACGCAACACCTCAGCCAACCCGACCCGACCCACACCCGGCTCGACCGGCAGCAACCGGACCCGCGCACCCTTCATCTCAAGGGACCGCACCACACCAGTCGTCCAGGCGTCCTCGGCCAGCCCCGCAGGCACCACGACCAGCCACGTGCCCGACAGCGTCTGCGCCACCACCGGCACAGGCTTCCAGGTGACGCGGTACTGCCAGCCCTCCAACCGGGCCTCGTCCCGCCGCTCCCGTCGCCATGACGACAACACCGGCAATGCCGCACTCAACGGCGCGTCCACCGGCACGCCCAGCTCCGACGCCAGCGACTCAAGGTCACCGTTCTCCACGACCTCCCAGAAGCGTGCGTCGGCCGGATCGGCCGTCACCACATCTGAAAGAGCCGGCGCGTCGAGCCAGTAGCGGTTGCGCTGGAAGGCGTAGGTGGGCAGCTCAACATGGTGGGCGCCGGTACCGGTGAAGGCCTGGGCCCAGTCGACGTCGATGCCGTGGGTCCACAGCTCACCGAGGGAGGTCAGGAAGCGGTCCAGGCCGCCGTCGTCGCGGCGCAGCGTGCCCGTCACAGCCGCCGACTCCACGATGTCCTGGATGCCCATCGCCAGCACCGGATGCGGGCTGACCTCGACGAACGCCTCGTAGCCGGCTTCCGCCAGGGCCTCGACCGCAGCCTGGAAGCCCACCGTGCGGCGCAGGTTGCGGTACCAGTACCCGGCATCCAGAGCCTCACTGTCGATCCAGTCGCCCTCGACCGTCGAGAAGAAGGGGACCCGGGGCGACACCGGCGCAACCTCGGCCAGGGCCTTGGCGAGGTCGTCCTCGATGCGTTCCACGTGGGAGGTGTGAGAGGCGTAGTCCACCGGGATACGGCGCGCACGTACCTCGTCGGCCTCGCAGGCGGCAATCAGCTCATCCAGGGCCTGCGGCTCACCCGCCACCACCACCGAGGTGGGCCCGTTGAGCGCGGCGATCTCGATACGGCCGTCCCAGCCGGCGATCCGCTCCGCGACCTGCTCCGCACTGAGCGCCAGGGACACCATGCCGCCGTCACCGGCCAGGCTCTCCGCGATCGCCTGCGACCGCAGCGCGACCACCCGGGCGCCGTCCTTGAGGGTCAGCGCCCCGGCCACGCAGGCGGCAGCGATCTCGCCCTGCGAGTGACCGATCACGGCGGCCGGCTGGACACCGTAGGAGCGCCACAGCGCGGCCAGCGACACCATCACCGCCCAGGACAGCGGCTGCACCACATCCACGCGCTCCAACGACGGAGCACCCACAGCACCGCGAAGAACCGCCTCCACATCCCAATCCACGAACTCCGCCAACGCCTCGGCGCACTCGGCGAAACGATCCGCGAACACCGGAGCCGAGTCGAGGAGCTCCACACCCATCCCGGCCCACTGCGCACCCTGACCCGGGAAGACGAACACCACCCGGCCACCACCACCAGACCCGGCATCCACCTCACCCAGCCCAGCGAGGAGCTCGTCCCGGTCACGGCCTACCACGACCGCCCGGTGCTCCAACCGCGCCCGGCTGGCCAGTGTGAAGCCCACGCTCACCGGGGAGAACTCCGGCTCCTCCGCGAGATGAGCGAGCAGCTTCGCCGCCTGCTCCCGCACCGCACCGGCACTACGCGCGGACAAGACCCACGGCACCGCCACCGGCTCCACCACAGCAGGCGACTCGGCCTCCGGCGCCTGCTCCAGGACCACGTGCGCGTTCGTGCCACTCACACCGAACGACGACACACCCGCCCGACGCGGACGATCACCCGACTCCGGCCACTCCCGCGCCTCCGTCAGCAGCTCAACAGCCCCCGCCGACCAGTCCACCTTCGACGACGGCTCACCCACGTGCAGCGTCCGCGGCAGCACACCGTGCCGCATCGCCTCGACCATCTTGATGACGCCACCGACACCGGCAGCCGCCTGCGCATGCCCGATGTTCGACTTCAACGAACCCAGCCACAACGGCCGATCCGACTCCCGGTCCTGCCCGTACGTCGCGATCAGCGCCTGCGCCTCGATCGGATCCCCGAGGGACGTCCCCGTACCGTGCGCCTCGACCGCGTCCACCTCACCGGCCGACACCCCGGCGTTGGCGAGGGCAGCCCGGATCACCCGCTGCTGCGACGGCCCGTTGGGAACGGTGAGCCCGCTGCTCGCCCCGTCCTGGTTCACGGCCGAGCCGCGTACGACCGCCAGCACCGGATGCCCGTTGCGCCGCGCGTCCGACAGCCGCTCCAGGACCAGCATGCCGACACCCTCGGCCCAGCCGGTACCGTCGGCCGCGTCCGAGAAGGACTTGCAGCGGCCGTCCGGCGACAGGCCCCGCTGCCGGCTGAACTCCACGAAGATGGTCGGGGAGGCCATGACCGCGACACCGCCGGCCAGGGCCAGAGTGCACTCGCCCGTCCGCAGCGCCTGCACCGCCAGGTGCAGGGCGACCAGCGACGACGAGCACGCCGTGTCCACCGTCACCGCCGGGCCCTCCAGGCCGAAGGTGTAGGAGATGCGCCCGGAGGCGACACTTCCGGCGCTGCCGTTGCCGACCTGGCCTTCGAAGCCGTCGGGTGCCTTGTGCATGCGGGCCGCGTAGTCGTTGTACATGACCCCCGCGAAGACGCCCGTCCGGCTGCCGCGCAGGGACCTCGGGTCGATGCCGCCGCGCTCCAGTGCCTCCCAGGAGGTCTCCAGGAGCAGCCGCTGCTGGGGGTCGGTGGCGAGTGCCTCGCGCGGCGACATGCCGAAGAACTCGGGGTCGAAGTCGGCCGCGTCGTGCAGGAAGCCGCCCTCGCGGACGTAGCTCTTGCCCTTGCGGTCCGGGTCCGGGTCGTACAGGCCGTCCAGGTCCCAGCCGCGGTCCACCGGGAAGCCGGTGACGGCGTCGGCGCCGGCGGCGACCAGGTCCCAGAGGTGTGCGGGGGCGGTGATGCCGCCGGGGTAGCGGCAGCCCATGCCGACGATCGCGATGGGTTCGCGGTCCTTGGCCTCCAGTTCCTCCAGGCGGCGGCGGGCCTGGCGGAGGTCGGCGGTCGCCAGTTTGAGGTAGGAACGGAGTTTTTCCTCGGTGGGATTACGTCCCTCGGACATGCGGCATCAGCTCCCCGTGAAAGTCATGCTGGTGAAAACGGCCAGTCAGTTCATCCGGTCGTTCGTTGGTTCAGGATTTCCTCAGCTCGTTTTCAAGGGCGCTGAACAGTTCGTCGTCGGTGGCCGATTCCAGGTCGTCGTCATCCGTGTCCTGTGGCGGGCGCGTCCCGGTGGTGTCGCCCAGTCTCGCGAGGAACGACTTCATGCGCACCGTGATTTCCATGCGCTTGATCTCGTCCGTGGCGAGGGCTTCCAGGGTCTTCTCCAACCGGTCGAGCTCCGCGGATACGGAGGTCGGGGCCTGTGCGGCAGGGCCGTCCGGGTGGAGCGGGAGCTCGGCGCGGAGATGGGCCGCGAGGGCTTCGGGATTCGGGTAGTCGAAAATGAGGGTGACGGGCAGGCGCAGGCCGGTCGCCGTGGTCAGTCGGTTGCGGAACTCGACCGCCATGAGAGAGTCGAATCCGAGGTCCACGAATCCGCGCCCGGGTTCGATGGCGGACATCGTGGTGTGGCCGAGGATAGCCGCTGCCTGGGTGCGCACCAACTCCACGAGGACACGCCCTCGTTCGGACTCGTCGAGCCCGGCCAGTCGCCGCTTCAGCGTGGATTCGCTCTCCGCCGGTCCGGTCCCGGCGGCTGCGACGCGCCGGGCGGGGACGCGGACCAGGTCGCGCATCATCACGGGCACGGCGTCCGGGTCGGCCGGGCGGTTCAGCCTGGCGCGGTCGAACCGGATGGGCAGCAGCGCCGGGGCGGCCGACCGCTGGGCGGTGTCGAGGAGTTGGAGAGCCTGCGCGGTGGGCAGGGGGCTCATACCGGCGCGGGTCAGGCGGCGGACGTCCGTCGTGGTGAGTCCGCCGGTCAGGCCGGTGACCTGCTCCCAGAATCCCCAGCCCAGGGAGACGCCTGGCAGGCCCTGGGCCCGCCGGACCGTCGCCAGGGCGTCCAGGAAGGCGTTGGCCGCCGCGTAGTTGGCCTGGCCGAGGCTGCCGAAGGCGGCGGAGGCGGAGGAGAACAGTACGAAGGCCGACAGGCCCAGTTCACGGGTCAGTTCGTGGAGGTTCCAGGCTCCGTCGAGCTTGGGCCGCAGCACGGTGTCGAGCCGCTCGGGGGTCAGGGACGACACGATGCCGTCGTCCAGCACACCCGCCGTGTGCACCACACCCGTCAACGGGTGCTCGGCCGGGATCCCCGCCAGCACCCCCGCCAGGGCGGCACGGTCGGCGACATCACACGCCACCACCGACACCTCGGCACCCAACCCGCCCAACTCGGCGACCAGTTCGGCGGCCCCGGACGCCTGCGGCCCGCTACGGCTGACCAGCAGCAGACGCCGTGCCCCATGCGCCGTCACCAGATGCCGCGCCACCAGAGCGCCCAGCGTGCCGGTCGCACCCGTCACCAGCACCGTGCCCTCGCCCCAGACCGGCCCCTCCGGCACCGCGGCCGGCGCGGCCGGCTGGAGCCGCGGCACGCTCACCGTGCCGGAGCGCACCGCCAGCTGCGGCTCGTCGTGCGTCACCGCCCACTCCAGCGCCCCGGGCAGCGCGCTCCACGAGGACTCGGCACCGTCGACGTCCACCAGCACGAACCGGCCCGGGTTCTCCGTCTGGGCCGACCGCAGCAGACCCCACACCGCGGCCGCCCCGAGATCGGTCACGTGCTCCTGCGGCCCCGCCGCCACCGCGCCCCGCGTGACCAGCACCAGCCGCGACGCCGCGAACCGCTCCTCCGCCAGCCAGCCCTGCACCAGCTCCAGGGCACCGTGCAGTGCTTCGCGGACGACCGCGGGCGTCTCGCCCTGCTCGCCGGTGCAGTCGGCGAGGACGAACGGGGGCAGGAGGCCGCCTTCGGCGAGGGAGGTCAGGTCCGCGAAGGGCCTGACGGCCAGGCCGGAGGTGACCCCGAGGGCGTCGGCCGCGCCGAGGGCGTCGCCGCCGACGATCGCCCAGGGGGCGGCTTCGTACGGGACGGCGGGGAGGTCGCGGGGGGTCCAGGCGAGGTGGAACAGGGAGTCGTCCGGCCGGTCCTGGGCGCGCGCGGTCTGCCGTAGCTGCTCGGTGTCGACCGGGCGCATGACGAGGCTGTCGACGGTGGCCACGGGACGGCCGGTGCCGTCGGCCAGGGTGAGCGAGACGGCGTCGGTACCGTCCGCGGGGGTGACCGCGACGCGCAGGGCCGCCGCGCCGGTGGCGTGCAGGGTGACGCCGCGCCAGGCGAAGGGCAGCCGGGGCCGCGGTGCGCGGTCGCCGTGGCCGGCGCCGTCGAGGATGGCGAGTCCCACGGCGTGCAGGGCGCCGTCGAGCAGCGCGGGGTGCAGGCCGTAGTGGTCGGCGTCGGTGGCGCGGTCCTCGGGGAGCGCAACCTCCGCGAACGTCTCCTCGCCGCGTCGCCAGGCCGCGCGCAAGCCCTGGAAGAGCGGGCCGTAGTGGTATCCGGCGG
Organism: Streptomyces sp. NPDC001851; assembly: GCF_040297165.1. Classification (NCBI taxonomy): domain Bacteria; kingdom Bacillati; phylum Actinomycetota; class Actinomycetes; order Kitasatosporales; family Streptomycetaceae; genus Streptomyces; species Streptomyces sp. NPDC001851. The sequence goes on from NZ_JBEOYR010000053.1 coordinate 8,783, forward strand.
CGGCGAAGTCGTCGTAGACGTCGGCGCAGTCGACCGGGGTGGCGCCGGCCGGGGGCCAGGCGGTCAGGTCCCGGTCGGGCCGCTCGGCTCCCGCGGCCAGGACGCCGGTGGCGTGGCAGGTCCACACCGCGCCGTCCTCGGTGGCGTCCGGCGTGCCGCCCGGGCGGGAGTGGATGCTCAGCTCACGCCGTCCGGAGTCGTCGGCCGCGCCCACGGTGACGCGCAGTCCGACTCCGGCCGCCGCGGGCAGGATCAGCGGGGCCTGCAGGGTGAGTTCCTCCAGGAGGTCGCAGCCGACCTCGTCACCGGCCCGGGCGGCCAGTTCCACGAAGGCGGCGCCGGGCAGGAGGACGACGTCGTCGACGGCGTGCTCGGCGAGCCACGTCTGCGTCCGCAGGGACAGCTGGCCGGTGAGGACCGCGCCGGCGGCGTCGGGCAGGTCCAGCGCCGCCCCGAGCAGCGGGTGGTCGACGGCGGTGAGGCCGAGGCGGGTCAGCGCTCCGGTCGCGCCGGTGGTGCCGTCCAGCCAGTAACGACGGCGTTGGAAGGCGTACGTGGGCAGGTCCACGCGGGTGGCTCCGGCGTCGGCGAAGACGCGCTCCCAGTCGACGTGCGCGCCCTGGACCCACACCTCGGCGAGGGAGGTGAGCACGCGGTCGAGGCCGCCGTCGTCACGGCGCAGGGTGCTCACGACGGCCGGGGTGGTGGCGCGGTCGCGGCTCTCCAGGGTCTCCAGCACGCCCATGGTGAGGATGGGGTGGGGGCTGACCTCGACGTACACGTCGTGTCCGGCGGCGTCCAGGGCGCGTACGGTCTCCTCGAAGCGGACCGGGGCGCGCAGGTTGCGGTACCAGTAGCCGGCGTCCAGCTCACCGGTGTCCAGCGGCCCGGCGGTCACGGTGGAGTAGAACGGCACCTCGGCGGGGCGCAGTTCGACCCCGGCCAGGATCTCGGCCAGCTCCGGCTCCAGCGGCTCGACGTGGGCGGAGTGCGCGGAGAAGTCGACTCCGGGTACGTTCCACCGCATGACGCCGGCCCGGGCGAGGACCACGCCGAGCTCTCGCAGGGCGTCCGGGTCGCCGGAGACGACCACGGTGTTGGGGCCGTTGACCGCGGCGATCGACACGCGCTCGCCGAACGGCTCGGTCCGCTCGCGCACCCACTCCTCGGAGGCGACGATCGACAGCATGCCGCCGGTGCCCGCGAGGGCCCGCAGGGCGCGGCTGCGCAGGGCGACCACCCGGATCGCGTCGGGGAGGGACAGCACGCCGGCCACGCAGGCGGCGGCCACCTCGCCCTGCGAATGCCCGACGACGGCCGCCGGTTCGACGCCGTGGGCGCGCCACACCTCGGCCAGGGAGACCATCATCGCGAAGAGCGCGGGCTGGACGACGTCGACGCGGCTGAGCGCCTCCTCGTCGCCGAGCGCGTCGCGCAGCGACCAGTCGACCAGTTCGCCCAGGAGGCGTTCGCACTCGTCCATGCGGGCCGCGAAGACGGGCGAGGACTCCCACAGCTCCTTGGCCATGCCGGCCCACTGCGAGCCCTGGCCGGGGAAGACGAACACCACGCGGCCGGCGCCGCCGGGCGAGCTCGGGCCGGTCAGGAGGCCGTCGGCCTCCTCACCGCGCGCCAGTGCCCGCAGGCCCTCGACGAGCTGGGTCACCGACGAGCCGGTCACCACGGCACGGTCGTCCAGGGTCGCGCGGCCGGTGGCCAGTGACCAGCCGACGTCGACGGGGGCCGGCTCCCGGCCGCCCTCGACATGGGTGAGCAGGCGGGCGGCCTGGGCGCGCAGGGCGTCGGCGCCCCGGGCGGAGAGCACCCAGGGAACGGTGGGCAGCGCCCTCGGTCCCACGGTCCCGGCCGGCTCCGGCTCCGCCTCGTCCTGCGGTGCCTCTTCCCGCGGTGCCTCTTCCAGGATGACGTGCGCGTTGGTCCCGCTGACCCCGAAGGAGGAGACACCCGCGCGACGCGGACGGTCGTCGGCCGACGGCCACGCACGGGTCTCCGTCAGCAGCTCCACCGCCCCCGCCGACCAGTCCACCTTGGTCGACGGCGCGGTGACGTGCAGCGTCCGCGGCAGCAGACCGTGCTGCAGCGCGAGGACCATCTTGATCACACCCGCGGCACCGGCGGCCGCCTGCGTGTGCCCGATGTTCGACTTCAGCGAGCCCAGCAGCAGCGGCTGCCCCTGGGGACGTACCTGCCCGTAGGTGGCGAGCAGCGCCTCGGCCTCGATGGGGTCGCCGAGGGACGTGCCGGTGCCGTGCGCCTCGACGGCGTCGACGTCGGCCGGGGAGATCCGCGCGTTGGCGAGGGCGGCGCGGATGACCCGCTGCTGGGAAGGCCCGTTGGGCGCCGTAAGACCGTTGCTGGCGCCGTCCTGGTTCACGGCCGTGCCGCGTACGACCGCCAGCACCGGGTGCCCGTTGCGCCGGGCGTCCGACAGCCGCTCCAGCAGCAGGACGCCCACTCCCTCGCCCCAGCCCATGCCGTCGGCGTCGTCGGAGAACGCCTTGGAGCGGCCGTCCGCCGCGAGGCCCCGCTGGCGGCTGAACTCCATGAACGCGACCGGGGTGGACATGACCGCGACACCGCCCGCGACGGCCAGCGAACACTCCCGGCGGCGCAGCGCGTGCACGGCCTCGTGCAGGGCGACCAGCGACGAGGAGCACGCCGTGTCCACCGTCACCGCCGGCCCTTCCAGGCCCAGGAAGTACGACAGCCGGCCGGAGAGCACCGCGCCGGAGCCGCCGGTGACGACGTACCCGGCGACGTCCTCCGTGACGTTCCCCGCGGACGGCCCGTAGTGGGAGGGGGCGCCGCCGACGAAGACACCGGTCTGGCTGCCCTTGAGCGACGACGGGTCGATGCCGGCCCGCTCGATCAGCCCCCAGGAGGCTTCCAGGAACAGCCGCTGCTGCGGGTCCATCGCCAGCGCCTCGCGCGGCGCGATCCCGAAGAAGTCCGCGTCGAAGTCGGCGGCCCCGCGCACGAAGCTGCCCTCGTTGACGTACGTGGTGCCCGGCCGTCCCGACGTGCCGTCGGGGTCGTAGAGGCTGTCGATGTCCCAGCCGCGGTCGTCGGGGAACGCGGCCACGGTGTCCACGCCGTCCACGAGCAGCCGCCACAGCTCCTCCGGCGAGTCGGCCCCGCCGAAACGGCAGTTGACGGCCACGATCGCGATCGGCTCGCGCTCGGCGTCCTCGTGCTCCTGCAGCCGGGTGCGCGTCTTGTGCAGGTCGGCGGTGACCCACTTGAGATATTCGCGGAGCTTTTCCTCATTCGCCGTCATGACTTACCGAACTCCCGGTTGATGAAGTCGAATATCTCGTTGTCGCTCGCCGTGTCGAGCCGTTCCTCGACATCGGCGTCCGCCGCGCCGCCGGCCGGTGCGCCCTCCAGGGAGCCGCCCAGCCGCGCCAGCAGCACCTCCAGCCGCGAGGTGATCGTGGTCCGCAGGTCCTCGTCCGCCGGGGACAGCGAGAAGACCGCGGCCTCCAGCCGGTCCAGCTCCGCGACCGCCGACCCGGCACCGTCGCCCTCCGGCCCGACCAGCCGGTCCCGCAGGTGGGCGGCCAGGTCGACGGGGGTCGGATGGTCGAAGACCAGCCCGGTGGACAGCCGCAGCCCGGTCGCCCTCTGCAGCCGGTTGCGCAGCTCCACGGCGGTCAGCGAGTCGAAGCCCAGTTCCTTGAAGGCCCGGTCCTCCCCCACACCGTCCGCACCGTGGTGCCGCAGCACGGCCGCGGCCTGGGAGCGCACCAGGTCGAGGAGGGTGCGGTCCCGCTCCGCCGCGGTCATCGCCCCGAGCCGGTCGGCCAGGGAGGCGCCCGCACCGGCATCGCCGTCCCCGGCCGCGGGACCGTCCGGGGTGCTGTCGAGCAGCGCCTGCCGGGCCTCCGGCAGGTCGTCCAGCAGGGGCCGGGGCCGGGCCGCGGCGAAGCCGGGCGCGAACCGCGCCCAGTCCACATCCGCGACCACCGTGCAGCTCTCGTCGTGGTCCAGAGCCTGCTGGAACGCCTCCAGAGCCAGCTCCGGGTCCATCGCCAGCACTCCGAGCCGACTCATGTGCTCCTCAGCCCCGTTGTCCGTCAACATCCCCGACTCCGCCCACGCACCCCAGGCCACCGAGGTCGCCGGGCGGCCGAGGGAACGGCGCCGCTGCGCCAGCGCGTCGAGGTGCGCGTTGGCCGCGGCGTACGCGCCCTGGCCCCCCGCGCCCCAGACGCCGGCGCTGGACGAGAACAGGACGAAGGCATCCACTTCGTCGTCCGCCAGCAACTCGTCCAGGTGGACGGCGCCGGTCACCTTCCCCGACGCCACCTCCGACAGCATGGTGAGATCCGTCTCCGCGAGGCTCGCGTACGGTGCCGCACCCGCGGTGTGCACCACGGAGCGCACCGGCGACCCGTCGGCCCGCAGCCTCTCCAGGAGCCCGGCCAGCGCCGCGCGGTCCGTCACATCACAGGCCTCGACCGTCACCCGGACGCCGATCCCGGTCAGCTCCGCACGAAGCTCCTCGGCACCCGGCGCCTGCGCGCCGCGCCGGCTGACCAGCACGAGATGCTGGGCTCCCCGCTGCGCCAGCCGACGGGCAACTCGCCCGCCCAGCGCCCCGGTTCCCCCGGTGATCAAGACCGTACCCTGCGGCTTCCACTCCCGTACAGCGCGGGCCTCCGCGACCGGCGCACGTCGCAACCGGAGCGCGAAAACACCCTCGGGACGCAGCGCGAGCTGGTCCTCGGACCCGGCGGCGTCCGCCGCCAGCACACCCCGCAGCCTCGCCAGCGCACGCTCCTCGGGCGCCTCGGGAAGGTCGACCAGACCGCCCCACCGCTGCGGGTGCTCCAGGCCGACGACCCGTCCCAGGCCCCAGATCTGCGCCTGTGCCTCCCGCACGACCGTCGGGTCCGCCCCGCCGGTGCACACCGCGCCCCGCGTCGCCAGCCACAGCGGCACGTCCACGCCGGCGTCACCGAGCGCCTGCACGAGCTGAAGCGTCCCGGCGAGCCCCAGCGGGACCTCCGGGTGCCGCGGATGCGGGGCCTCATCGAGGGCGAGCAGGGAGAGTACGCCGTCGAAGGCGCCGATCTCCCCGGTTTTGCTGATCTCCCTGATACGACCGGCCAGTTGCTCCCGGTCCCCGTCCGCCGCGTCCCAGGCGAGCGGGATCACCGTCGCCCCGCCGTCGGTCAGCGCCTTGCCGGCCGCCACGCCCCAGGCGTCCTCGCCGGCCCGAGCCGGAACGACCAGGAGCCAGGTACCCGGCCCGGCCGTCTCGTGCGACCGCTCCGGAATCCGTTTCCAGGCGAGACGGTAGCGCCAACGGTCCAGCGTGGACCGCGTACGCCGCTGCTGCCGCCACGCCGACAGCGCCGGCAGCACGCTGCCCAGCGACGACTGCTCCTCCTCGCCCTCGACGTCCAGCGTCGACGCCAGGGACTCCAGGTCCCCGCTCTCGACCGCCTCCCAGAACCGGGCGTCCACGTCATCGAGGACGGGGGCAGGGGCGGCCTCGGCGGCGGGGGCGTCGAGCCAGTAGCGGCGTCGCTGGAAGGCGTACGTGGGCAGGTCGACGTGGTGCGCGCCGGTGCCGGTGAAGGCCTGGGCCCAGTCGACGTCGATGCCCTGGACCCACAGCTCACCGAGAGAGGTCAGGAAGCGGTCCAGACCGCCGTCGTCGCGGCGCAGGGTGCCGGTGACGACCGCGTCCTCGGCGGTGTCCTGGATGCCCATCGCGAGCACCGGGTGGGCCGACACTTCCACGAACGCGGTGTGGTCCTGACTGGAGAGGGCGCGTATGGCGTCTTCGAAGCGGACCGTGCGGCGCAGGTTGCGGTACCAGTACCCGGCGTCCAGGGCCTGTGTGTCCAGCCAGTCGGCCTCCACCGTGGAGAAGAAGGGGACCGTGGACGCCTGCGGACGGATCTCCGCCAGGGCCTTGGCGAGGTCGTCCTCGATGCGTTCGACGTGGCTGGTGTGGGAGGCGTAGTCCACCGGGATACGACGGGCACGGACCTCGTCGGCCTCGCAGGCGGCGATCAGCTCGTCCAGAGCTTGCGGTTCGCCCGCGACGACGACCGACGTGGGTCCGTTGAGGGCGGCGATCTCGATACGGCCGTCCCAGCCGGCGATCCGCTCAGCAGCCTGCTCCGCGCTCAGCGCCAGGGACACCATGCCCCCGTCACCGGCCAGGCCGGCCGCGATCGCCTGCGAGCGCAGCGCCACGACCCGGGCGCCGTCCCTGAGCGTCAGCCCACCCGCGACACACGCGGCAGCGATCTCGCCCTGCGAGTGACCGATCACGGCGGCCGGCTGGACGCCGTACGTACGCCACAGGGCGGCCAGCGACACCATCACCGCCCAGGACAGTGGCTGCACCACATCCACCCGCTCCAACGACGGAGCACCCACAGCCCCGCGAAGAACCGCCTCCGCATCCCAATCCACGAACTCCGCAAGAGCCTGGGCACATTCAGCGAACCGCTCAGCGAAGGCCGGGGCGGAGTCGAGGAGTTCCACACCCATCCCGGCCCACTGCGCGCCCTGACCCGGGAAGACGAACACCACCCGGCCACCACCACCAGACCCGGCATCCACCTCACCCAGCTGGGCGAGGAGTTCGTCGCGGTCACGGCCGACCACGACCGCCCGGTGCTCGAACCGTGCCCGGCTGGCCAGCGTGAAGCCCACGCTCACCGGGGAGAACTCCGGCTCCTCCGCGAGATGAGCGAGCAGCTTCGCCGCCTGCTCCCGCACCGCCTCCGCACTGCGCGCGGACAAGACCCACGGCACCGCCACCGGCTCCACCACAGCCGCCCGCTCAACCTCCGGCGCCTGCTCCAGAATCACGTGCGCGTTCGTGCCACTCACACCAAAGGACGACACACCCGCCCGACGCGGGCGCCCCTCGGTCTCGGGCCACTCGCGCGCCTCGGTGAGCAGTTCGACCGAACCCGCCGACCAGTCCACCTTCGACGACGGCTCACCCACATGCAGCGTCCGCGGCAGCACACCATGCCGCACCGCCTCGATCATCTTGATGACGCCGCCGACACCGGCGGCGGCCTGCGCGTGCCCGATGTTCGACTTCAACGAGCCGAGCCACAAAGGCCGTTCCCGGTCCTGGCCGTAGGTCGCGATCAGCGCCTGCGCCTCGATCGGGTCGCCGAGGGTCGTGCCGGTGCCGTGCGCCTCGACGGCGTCCACCTGCGCGGTGGTGAGCCCCGCGTTGGCGAGGGCGGCGCGGATGACCCGCTGCTGGGAGGGCCCGTTGGGCGCCGTAAGGCCGTTGCTGGCGCCGTCCTGGTTCACGGCCGAACCGCGCACGACCGCCAGTACCGGGTGCCCGTTGCGCCGCGCGTCCGACAGCCGCTCCAGGACCAGCATGCCGACGCCCTCGGACCACCCTGTGCCGTCCGCGTCGTCCGAGAAGGACTTGCAGCGGCCGTCCGGGGACAGGCCCCGCTGCCGGCTGAACTCCACGAAGGTCATCGGGGTCGACATCACCGTCACACCGCCGGCCAGGGCCAGGGTGCACTCGCCCGTCCGCAGCGCCTGGGCGGCCAGGTGCAGGGCGACCAGCGAGGACGAGCACGCCGTGTCCACCGTCACCGCCGGGCCCTCCAGCCCGAAGGTGTAGGAGATGCGCCCGGAGGCGACGCTGCCCGCGCTGCCGTTGCCCAGGTAGCCCTCAAAGCCGTCGGGAACGGCCTTCAGTCGGGAGCCGTAGTCGTTGTACATCACGCCCGCGAAGACACCCGTACGGCTGCCCCGTACCCGGGCGGGGTCGATGCCCGCCCGCTCCAGCGCCTCCCAGGACGTCTCCAGCAGCAGCCGCTGCTGGGGGTCCATCGCCAGCGCCTCACGGGGCGAGATCCCGAAGAACTCGGGGTCGAAGTCGGCAGCGTCGTACAGGAAACCGCCCTCGCGGACGTAGCTCTTGCCCTTGCGGTCCGGGTCCGGGTCGTACAGGCCGTCCAGGTCCCAGCCACGGTCCGCCGGGAATCCGTCGATGCCGTCACGGCCCGTGGCCACCATGCGCCACAGGTCCTCCGGGGAGCGCACTCCGCCCGGATACCTGCAGCTCATCCCGACGACAACGATGGGGTCCTGGTCGAGCGGAGCCTGTGCCGGGAGCGGTGCGCCGGTGGATTCGCCCGTGGTGCCGAAGAGTTCGCCGTAGAGGTGTCGTGCGAGGGCATCGGGGGTGGGGTGGTCGAAGACGAGGGTGGCGGGCAGCCGTAGACCGGTCGCCGCGTTCAGCCGGTTCCGCAGGTCAACGGCCGTCAACGAGTCGAAGCCCAGCTCCTTGAAAGCCCGGCCCTCCTCCACCGACGCCGCCGAACCGTGCCCCAGCACCGCGGCCACCTGCCCGCGCACCAGCCCGGACAGCTCACGCATCCGCGCGTCCGGCGACAGCCCGGCCCACCGGTCCACCAGACTCGTGTCGGCGGCCTCGCCCACTCGTGCCCGGCGCACCCGGCCGCCTGCCACCGCGCGCATCACCGCGGGCACACCGGCGTCCATGGCCCGGAACACGGCCAGATCGAACCGAACCGGCAGCACCAACGCCGGCCCCGCGGCCACCGCGGTGTCGAACAAGGCGAGCCCGTCCGAGGACGACAGCCCCAGCAGACCCGACCGGGCCAGCCGGGCCGCCTCGACCTCGCCCAGCGCACCGGTCATCCCACTGCGCTGCTCCCACACGCCCCACGCCATCGACACGCCCGGCAGACCTTCGGCCCGCCGCACGGCCGCCAACGCGTCCACGAACGCGTTCGCCGCCGCGTAATTGGCCTGCCCCGCACTCCCGAGCACGCCCGACGCCGACGAGAACAGTACGAAGGCCGACAGGCCCAGTTCACGGGTCAGTTCGTGGAGGTTCCAGGCTCCGTCGAGCTTGGGCCGCAGCACGGTGTCGAGCCGCTCGGGGGTCAGGGACGACACGATGCCGTCGTCCAGCACACCCGCCGTGTGCACCACACCCGTCAACGGGTGCTCGGCCGGGATCCTCGCCAGCACCCCCGCCAGGGCGGCACGGTCGGCGACATCACACGCCACCACCGACACCTCGGCACCCAATTCACGCAGCCCGGCAGCCAGTTCGGCGGCCCCGAACGCCTGCGGCCCGCTACGGCTGACCAGCAGCAGACGCCGTACCCCATGCGCCGTCACCAGATGCCGCGCCACCAGAGCGCCCAGCGTGCCCGTCGCACCCGTCACCAGCACCGTGCCCTCGCCCCAGACCGGCCCCTCCGGCACCGCGGCCGGCACGGCCGGCTGGACCCGCGGCACGTAGACGACGCCATCGCGAACCGCGAGCTGGGGCTCGGCCCCGGCGAGTACGGCGTCCAGCACGTCGGCCGGCCAGGACCCGCCGTCGCCGTCCATGAGGACGAACCGGCCGGGGTTCTCCGTCTGGGCCGACCGCAGCAGGCCCCAGGCCGGGGCAGCCGCCATGTCCTCGACGCTCTCGTCCGGCCCGACCGCCACCGCGCCCCGCGTGAGCAGCACCAGCCGCGACGACGCGAACCGCTCCTCCGCCAGCCAGCCCTGCACCAGCTCCAGGACACGGTATGCGGCGTCGTGCGCCGCCCGAACCGTGTCCTCGTCGGGCGCCGCCACCGCGAACGGGACGAGCACCGCGTCCGGCAGCACGCCGCCGTGGTCGAGGGCGGAGGCCAGTTCCGCCAGGTCGGCGTGGGCGGTCGGCCGGCCCGGGAGGCCGGTCACGGCATCCGGCGAGCCTACGACCGCCCACACGCCCTTCGTGTCGTGGGCCGCGGCGGCGTGCGGCAGCGGCGTCCACTCGATGTGGAAGAGGGTGTCACGCGTTCCGGTCGCGCCCGCGAGGTGCTCGGGGGCGAAGGGACGCAGGACGAGCGAGTCGACCGTGGCGACGGGCTGCCCGGTGCCGTCGGCGACGGTCACCGACAACGCGTCCGCACCGACCGGCGCCAACCGCACCCGCACCACCGACGCACCCGACGCGTACAACGACACCCCACGCCACTCGAACGGCAGCCGCGCCCGCCCGTCAGCGAAGAAATCACCCAGCCTCACACCGTGCAACGCGGCGTCCAGCAGCGCGGGGTGCAGACCGAAGCGAGCCGCGTCCTCCCGCTGCCCCTCCCCCAGCTCCACCTCGGCGAACACCTCGTCACCGAGCCGCCAGGCCGCACGCACACCCTGGAACACCGGCCCATAGCCATACCCGTCGGCCACGAACCCCTCGTACAGACCATCGACGTCCACCGCCACAGCCCCGGCCGGCGGCCACACCACCAGCTCCGCCGCACCCGCCGACACCGACGCGCCACCCACCGCCAGCACACCCGTCGCATGACACGTCCAGGGGCTCTCCGCCGGTGCGTCCTCCCGTCGCGCATACACGGTGAACGCGCGACCGCCCTCCGCGCCAGGCTCGGCAACCGTGATCCGCAGCTGCACACCACCCTGTTCGGGCAGCGTCAGCGGGGCCTGGAGGATCAGCTCCTCGACCGCCCCGCAGCCGACCTCGTCACCGGCCCGGACGGCCAGTTCCACGAAGGCGGTACCCGGCAGCAGCACCACACCGCCGACCGCGTGATCCGCCAGCCACGGATGCGTCCGCAGCGACAGCCGGCCCGTCAGGACCACACCTGTCGAGTCCGGAAGCTCCACCGCCGCCCCCAGCATCGGGTGCTCCGCCGCCACGAGCCCGAGCCCGGGCAGCGCACCGGCCGTCGTCACAGCGGTGCCCAGCCAGTAGTGGCGGTGCTGGAAGGCGTAGGTGGGCAGGTCGACGTGGCGGGCGCCGGTGCCGGTGAAGGCCTGGGCCCAGTCGACGTCGATGCCACGGACCCACAGCTCACCGAGGGAGGTCAGGAAGCGGTCCGGACCGCCGTCGTCGCGGCGCAGGGTGCCGGTGACGACCGCGTCCTCGGCGGTGTCCTGGACGCCCATCGCGAGCACCGGGTGCGCCGACACCTCCACGAACACCGCGTGGTCCTGACCGGCGAGGGCGCGTACGGCGTCCTCGAAGCGGACCGTGCGGCGCAGGTTGCGGTACCAGTACCCGGCGTCCAGGGCCTGCGTGTCCAGCCAGCCGGCCTCCACCGTGGAGAAGAACGGCACCGCAGAGGTCTGCGGACGGACCTCGGCCAGGGCCTCGGCGAGGTCGTCCTCGATGCGTTCCACGTGGGAGGTGTGAGAGGCGTAATCCACTGGGATACGGCGTGCACGCACTCCGTCGGTCTCGCAGGCGACGATCAGCTCGTCCAGAGCCTGCGGCTCACCCGCCACCACCACCGAGGTGGGCCCGTTCAGGGCCGCGATCTCGATACGGCCGTCCCAGGCGGCGATCCGCTCCGCGACCTGCTCCGCGCTCAGCGCGACGGACACCATGCCGCCGTCACCGGCCAGGCTCGCCGCGATCGCCTGCGACCGCAGCGCGACCACACGAGCGCCATCGCGCAGCGTCAGCCCACCCGCGACACACGCGGCAGCGATCTCACCCTGCGAGTGACCCACCACGGCGGCCGGCTGAACACCGTACGAACGCCACAACGCGGCCAGCGACACCATCACCGCCCACGACAGCGGCTGCACCACATCCACCCGCTCCAACGACGGAGCACCCACAACCCCGCGAAGAACCGCCTCCGCATCCCAGTCCACGAACTCCGCCAACGCCTCGGCGCACTCAGCGAAACGGTCGGCGAACACCGGAGCCGAGTCGAGGAGCTCCACACCCATCCCGGCCCACTGCGCACCCTGACCCGGGAAGACGAACACCACCCGGCCACCAGAACCAGACCCGGCATCCACCTCACCCAGCCCAGCGAGGAGTTCGTCCCGGTCACGGCCCACCACCACCGCCCGGTGCTCCAACCGCGCCCGGCTGGCCAGCGTGAAGCCCACGCTCACCGGAGAGAACTCCGGCTCCTCCGCGAGATGAGCGAGCAGCTTCGCCGCCTGCTCCCGCAGCGCACCGGCACTGCGCGCGGACAAGACCCACGGCACCGCCACCGGCTCCACCACAGCCGCCCGCTCAACCTCCGGCGCCTGCTCCAGAATCACGTGCGCGTTCGTGCCACTCACACCGAACGACGACACACCCGCCCGACGCGGCCGGTCAGCCGTCTCCGGCCACTCCCGCGCCTCCGTCAGCAGCTCAACAGCCCCCGCCGACCAGTCCACCTTCGACGACGGCTCACCCACGTGCAACGTCCGCGGCAGCACTCCGTGCCGCATCGCCTGCACCATCTTGATCACACCCGCGACACCCGCGGCAGCCTGCGCATGCCCGATGTTGGACTTCAGCGAACCCAGCCACAAAGGCCGATCCGACTCCCGGTCCTGCCCGTACGTCGCGATCAGCGCCTGCGCCTCGATCGGATCCCCGAGCGTGGTGCCCGTACCGTGCGCCTCGACCGCGTCCACCTCACCGGTGGACAGCCCGGCGTTCGCCAGCGCAGCCCGGATCACCCGCTGCTGGGAGGGCCCGTTGGGGGCGGTGAGGCCGTTGCTGGCACCGTCCTGGTTCACGGCCGAACCGCGCACGACCGCCAGCACGGGGTGGCCGTTGCGCCGCGCGTCCGACAGCCGCTCCAGGACCAGCATGCCGACACCCTCGGCCCAGCCGGTGCCGTCCGCGTCGTCGGAGAAGGACTTGCAGCGGCCGTCCGGGGACAGGCCCCGCTGGCGGCTGAACTCCACGAAGGCCATGGACGTGGCCATGACGTTCACACCGCCGGCCAGGGCCAGCGAGCACTCGCCCGTCCGCAGCGCCTGCACCGCCAGGTGCAGGGCGACGAGGGACGACGAGCACGCCGTGTCCACCGTGACCGCCGGGCCCTCCAGGCCGAGGGTGTAGGCCACGCGGCCGGAGATGGCGGAGGTGGTGCTGCCGGTGAGGTAGTAGCCCTCGCTGCCCTCGCCGGCCTGCTCCTGGCCGAAGGCATAGCCCTGGGCCGCGGCGCCGGCGAAGACGCCGGCCTGGTGGCCGCGGAGGGAGGTGGGGTCGATGCCCGCGCGTTCCAGGGCCTCCCACGACGACTCCAGCAGCAGGCGCTGCTGGGGGTCCATCGCGAGTGCCTCACGCGGCGAGATCCCGAAGAAGCCCGCGTCGAACTGGGCAGCGGTGTGGAGGAATCCTCCGCTGCGGACGTACGACGTGCCGGGACGGTCGGGGTCGGTGTCATACAGCGCGTCGAGGTCCCAGCCGCGGTCCGTGGGGAACCCGGTGATGCCGTCACCGCCGGAGGCCAGCAGCTCCCACAGGGCCTCGGGAGAGTCGGCGTCCCCGGGATAGCGGCAGCTCATGCCGACGATCGCGATGGGGTCGTCGTCCTGCGGGGCCGCGTCGGCCGGCCCGGCCGTGGTCGCGTCGGGGCCGTGCTCGGTGCCGAGCAGTTCGTCGCGCAGGTGACCGGCCAGGGCGCCGGGGGTCGGGTGGTCGAAGACGAGGGTGGCGGGCAACCGCAGGCCGGTCGCGGCATTCAGGCGGTTGCGGAGTTCCACCGAGGTCAGGGAGTCGAACCCGAGTTCCTTGAAAGCGCGGTTCTCCCCCACCGCGGCCGCGGACCCGTGGCCGAGGACGGTCGCGACGTGCCCGCGGACGAACTCCGACAGCGAGGCCAGTTGTTCGGCCTCCGGGCGTCCGGCCAGTTGCCGTACGAGGGCCGAGGAACCGGACGTGGACTGCTCCCCCGTGGCCGCGGCCCGGGCCCGGCGTACGGCGGGGCCGCGGACCAGGCCGCGCAGCAATGCCGGAAGGGGCGCCTGGACGGCGCGCAGCGCGGCCGTGTCGAAGCGGACGGGCAGCGTCAGCGCGGCGTCGGCCGCGACGGCGGTGTCGAAGAGGGCCAGTGCCTCCTCGGAGGGCAGGGCGATCAGGCCGGAGCGGGCGATGCGGGCGAGGTTGACGTCGTCCAGCTCGCCGGTCATGGCGCTGCGCTGCTCCCAGAAGCCCCAGGCCAGCGAGGTGGCGGGCAGTCCCTCGGCGCGGCGGGCGGCTGCCAGGGCGTCGAGGAAGGTGTTGGCCGCCGCGTAGTTGCCCTGGCCGGCGTTGCCCAGCACGCCCGAGACGGACGAGAACAGGACGAACGCGGACAGGTCGAGATCGCGGGTCAGCTCGTGCAGGTTCCAGGCGGCGTCGGCCTTCGGGCGCAGCACCGTGTCGATCCGCTCGGGGGTGAGCGCCGGCAGCATGCCGTCGTCAAGCACGCCGGCGGTGTGGACGACAGCGGTGAGCGGCCGGTCGGCCGGGATGCCGTCCAGGAGGCCGGCCAGTGCCTGCCGGTCGGCGACGTCGCAGGCCACCAGGTCGGCCCGGGCGCCGAGGGCGCCGAGTTCGGCGACCAGCTCGGCGGCGCCGTCGGCGGCCGGGCCACTGCGGCTGACGAGCAGGAGGTCGCGTACGCCGTGCCGCTCCACGAGGTGCCGGGCCACCAGTCGGCCGAGGGTGCCGGTGGCGCCGGTCACCAGGGCGGTGCCGGCTCCGCCGCCGGCCGGCGGGGCGGGCACGGTGAGGACCACCTTGCCGATGTGCCGGGCCTGGCTGAGGTGCCGGAACGCCTCGGGTGCCCGGCGCACGTCCCAGGAGGCGACCGGCAGCGGAGTGAGCACGCCCTGCTCGAACAGCTCCAGCAGTTCGGTGAGCATCTCCTGGGTGCGGTCGAGCCCGGCCTCGCCGAGGTCGAACGCGCGGTAGGTGACGCCCTGGTGCGCCGCGGCGACCTCGGCGGGGTCGCGCTGGTCGGTCTTGCCCATCTCCAGGAAGCGTCCGCCGCGCGGCAGCAGCCGCAGGGAGGCGTCCACGAACTCGCCCGCGAGCGCGTCCAGCACCACGTCCATGCCGCGCCCGCCGCTCGTCGTGCGGAAGCGCTCCTCGAAGTCGAGGGTGCGGGAGGAGGCGATGTGCGCGTCGTCCAGTCCGGCGGCGCGCAGCGCGTCCCACTTGCCCTCGCTCGCGGTGCCGTAGACCTCGGCCCCCCAGTGCCGCGCCAGCTGGACGGCGGCCATGCCGACGCCGCCGGCGGCGTTGTGCACGAGCACCGACTCCCCGGCGCGAAGGCCGGCCAGGTCACGCAGGCCGTAGTACGCCGTGAGGAACACGACGGGCACGGACGCGGCCTGGACGAAGGACCAGTCGGCGGGCATGGGGGCGAGCATCCGCCGGTCGGTGACGGCGACGGGGCCGAACGCCCCGGAGAAGACACCGAGCACGCGGTCGCCGACGGCCAGGTCGGTCACGTCTTCGCCGACCTCAAGGACCACGCCGGCGGCCTCGTTGCCCATCACCTGCTGGTTCGGCACCACGCCGAGGGCCAGCAGGACGTCCCGGAAGTTCATGCCCGCGGCCCGCACCTGGACCCGTACCTGGCCTGGTGCGAGCGGCTCCGCGGCCGACGGGCACTCCCGCAGCTCCAGGTTGCCGAAGGAGCCCTTGACCGGGATCTCCAGTCGCCAGGCGGACGTCCCGGCCGGTGGGATCAGCGCGCCGCCGGCGCGGCCGGCCCGGACCAGCCTCGGCACCCGGACCTCGCCGTCCCGCAGCACCACCTGCGGCTCGTCCTGCGCCACCGCCCACAGCAGCGCGCCCGGCAGCGCGTTCCTGGAGGCTTCGCTGTCGTCGGTGTCGAGCAGCAGGAAGCGGTCCGGGTTCTCGGTCTGCGCGGACCGCAGGAGCCCCCACACCGGCGCACCCGCGAGATCGGCGACTCCCTCGTCCGGGCCCGCGGCCACGGCACCCCGCGTGACCAGCGCCAGCCGTGTCCCGGCCGCCGCGAACCGCTCGTCCGTCAGCCATGCCTGTACGACGTCCAGGGCGCGGTGCACCGCGGCGCGCGCGGCCGCCGCCATCCGGCCGTCCCCCTGCGACGCCGTCGGAACGGGCAGGACGACGAGGTCCGGGAGGGGGGTACCGGCGGCCACGGCGTCGCCCAGCGCGGCCAGGTCGTGATGGCTGCCGGCCGTCGGGCGGGCTCCGACGCCGTCGGGGTCCTCCCCGATCAGCGCCCAGCGGCCGGAGGAGGAGGCGTGGTCCGCCACGGCCGACGCCTGGACCGGCGTCCAGTCGAGGTGGAAGAGCGCGTCGTGTCCCGGCGTACGGGTGGCGTCCGCGGCAGCCGCGAGCTGCTCACGGTCGACGGGCAGACAGACCAGCGATTCCACGGTGGCGACGGGCTGCCCGGTGCCGTCGGCGACGGTCACCGACAACGCGTCCGCACCGACCGGCGCCAACCGCACCCGCACCACCGACGCACCCGACGCGTACAACGACACCCCACGCCACTCGAACGGCAGCCGCGCCCGCCCGTCAGCGAAGAAATCACCCAGCCGCACACCGTGCAACGCGGCGTCCAACAGCGCGGGGTGCAGACCGAAGCGAGCCGCGTCCTCCCGCTGCCCCTCCCCCAGCTCCACCTCGGCGAACACCTCGCCACCGAGCCGCCAGGCCGCACGCACACCCTGGAACACCGGCCCATAGCCATACCCGTCGGCCACGAACCCCTCGTACAGACCATCGACGTCCACCGCCACAGCCCCGGCCGGCGGCCACACCACCAGCTCCGCCGCACCCGCCGACACCGACGCGCCACCCACCGCCAGCACACCCGTCGCATGACACGTCCAGTCCGTGTCTGCCGAGGCGTCGCCGACGCGGGAGTACACGGTCAGCGACCGCCGGCCCGTCTCGTCCGGCTCGCCCACCATGAGCTGGAGCTGTACGTCCTCGGTCTCCGGCATGATCAGCGGCGTCTGGAGGGTCAGTTCCTCCACGACATCGCAGCCGACCTGGTCACCGGCCCGGACCGCGAGTTCCACGAAGGCCGTGCCGGGCAGCAGTACGGCTCCGGCCACGGCGTGGTCCGCCAGCCACGGGTGCGTTCGCAGCGACAACCGACCGGTCAGCAACAGGCCTTCGACTCCGGCGAGTTCGACGGCCGCGCCGAGCAGCGGGTGCTCCACCGAACCCAGTCCGAGGCCGGTCGCCGCGGCGGAATCGGTCGCGTGGGCGGGCGCGTCGAGCCAGTAGCGGTGGCGTTGGAAGGCGTAGGTGGGCAGGTCGAGGCGCTGGGCGCCGGTGCCGGTGAACACCGCCTTCCAGTCCACCTCGACACCGTGAACCCAGGCACGGCCCAGCGCCGCGAGGAGCGCCTGCTCCTCCGGCCGGCCGCTGCGCAGCGCCGGGACGAACAGCGCATCGCCGGCCACCTGCGAACCCGGACCGGTCAACACACCGTCCGGACCCAGCTCGATGAACACCG
>NZ_JBEOYR010000054.1:0-22942 GCF_040297165.1 Streptomyces sp. NPDC001851
GCCCGGTCCTCCAAAGCCGCCCGCCCCGCCAGCGACCACCCCACATCCACCGGCGAGACACCCTCACCCACGTGGGACAGCAACCGCTCGGCCTGAGCCTGCAGCGCCCCCTCCCCACGCCCGGACACCACCCACGGCACCACCGAAGGCACCGACCCCGAGACCCCCGGAACCTCCGGAGCCTCCTCCACGATCACATGCGCGTTCGTGCCACTCACACCGAAGGACGAGATGCCCGCCCGACGCGGCTCTCCCGTCTCCGGCCAGGCGCGCTGCTCCGTGAGGACGCGGACGGCGCCGGTGGTCCAGTCGACCTGAGGGGTGGGTTCGTCGACGTAGAGGGACTGCGGCAGGGCACCGTGCCGTATCGCCTCGACCATCTTGATGACGCCGGCGACACCGGCGGCGGCGGCCGTGTGGCCGATGTTCGCCTTGAGGGAGCCGATCCACAGCGGGCGGTCGGCCGGGCGCCCCTGGCCGTAGGTGGCGAGCAGGGCCTGCGCCTCGATCGGGTCGCCGAGGGTCGTGCCGGTGCCGTGGGCCTCGACGGCGTCCACCTGCGCGGTGGTGAGCCCCGCGTTGGCGAGGGCGGCACGGATGACGCGCTGCTGGGAGGGGCCGTTGGGGGCGGTGAGGCCGTTGCTGGCGCCGTCCTGGTTCACGGCCGAACCGCGCACGACGGCCAGCACCTTGTGGCCGTTGCGCCGGGCGTCCGACAGCCGCTCCAGCAGCAGCATGCCGACACCCTCACCCCACGCCGTACCGTCCGCCGTGGCGGCGAAGGGGCGGCAGCGTCCGGTGCGGGAGAGCGCGCCCTGGCGGCTGAACTCCACGAACGTCTCGGGGGTCGCCATCACCGTGACGCCGCCGGCGAGGGCGAGGGAGCACTCGTCGTTGCGCAGCGCCTGGACCGCCAGGTGCAGGGTCACCAGCGAGGAGGAGCAGGCCGTGTCGACGGTCACCGCCGGGCCTTCCAGGCCGAAGGTGTACGACAGGCGCCCGGAGACCACGCTGGCCGCGATGCCGGTGGCGAGGTAGCCCTCGGACTGTTTGGGGGCGCGGCGCAGCAGTGCGGCGTAGTCCTGGCCGTTGGTACCGGCGAAGACACCGGTACGGCTGCCCTTCAACGACGTCGGATCGATGCCGGCCCGCTCGATGGCCTCCCACGAGGTCTCCAGCAGCAGCCGCTGCTGCGGGTCGAGCGCCGTCGCCTCACGCGGGGAGATCCCGAAGAAGGCGGGGTCGAAGTCGCCGACGTCGGTGAGGAATCCGCCTTCGCGGACGTACGACGTTCCCGGCCGCGACAGCTCCGGGTCGTACAGGCCCTCGGTGTCCCAGCCACGGTCGGTGGGGAACTCGGAGAAGGCGTCCTCGCCCGAGGCGAGCAACTGCCACAGCCGCTCGGGCGAGTCGACCCCGCCGGGGAAGCGACAGCTCATCCCCACGATCGCGATGGGCTCGCGCTCTCCCGACTCCACTTCCTGGAGGCGTTGCCGTGCTTCGTGAAGTTCGCCGGTCACTCGCTTCAGGAAGTAACGGAGCTTGTCCTCGCTGGTGTTGGTCACGCCGTACTGCTCCAAGTTCGGGAAGTCGTCACGCGGTGCGCGGAGAGGGAAGTCGAGGGAGGGGGATGGGGGCCGGGAGTCAGGAGATGCCGAGTTCGTTGCTGATGAAGTCGAAGACGTCGTCGTCGGAGGCCGAGGCGAGCTTGTCGGCCGCCCGACCCGGTTCGGGCTCGGCTCCCTCGGCGGGACTGCACAGCTGGAGCAGTGCCTTCAGCCGCAGGGTGATCTCGTTACGGGCCTCGTCCTCGGCCTCTCCGACGAGTGCGGAGATGTCCGACGCGAGCCGGTCGAGTTCCCCGACCACGCTGTCGAAGCGCCGGGCCCCTTCGGGGCTCAGCTCCGCCCTCAGGCGGTCGGCGAGGAGCTGGGGCGTGGGGTGGTCGAACACGATCGTCGCCGGTAGCCGCAGTCCAGTCGCGCCGGTGAGGCGCTTGCGCAGTTCGACGGCGGTGAGCGAGTCGAAGCCGAGGTCCTTGAACGCCCGGTCAGCTGTGACCGCCTCGTCGGTGCCGTGCCCGAGCACGGCACCGACGTGTGTACGCACCAGGTCCAGCAGCCGCAGGTCCTGCTCCGCCGGGGAGAGTCCACCGAGTTCGGCGCGCAGGGTCTCGGCGGGATCGCCGTCCGTGCCGGCGCCGTCGCCGACGGCCGTCTCCAGCGCGCGGCGCGCCTCCGGGATCTCCGCGATGAGCGGAGCGGGGCGGGCGGTCGCGAGCCGCGGGGCGAAGCGTTCCCAGTCGATGTCCGCGACGACGACCTGCTCCTCACCCCGGCCCAGCACCGACTCCAACACCTTCAACGCATCACACGGCTCCATCGGCGCCACCCCACCACGGTGCGCCCACGACTCCCTCGCCTCACCCACGGCAAGACCCTCACCGGCCCAGCGTCCCCACGCCACCGACGTCGCCGACAACCCCTGCGCCCGCCGCAGAGCCGCCAACCCGTCCAGACAGGCATTCGCCGCCGCATAGTTCGCCTGACCCGCACCACCGACCGTCCCCGCCAACGACGAGAACAGCACGAACACCTCCAACCCCAGATCCCGGGTCAACTCGTGCAGATGCCAGGCACCCTCCGCCTTCGCACCCAGCACACCGGCCAGCCGCTCCGGCGACAACGTCTCGATCACACCGTCGTCCAGCACACCCGCGGTGTGGACGACGCCGGTCAGTGCGGGAATCGACGCCGCCTTCAGGGAAGACAGCAACGCGCGGACCTGGTCGCGGTCGGCCATGTCACACGCGGCAAGCGTCACACCGACGCCCAGACCTTCCAGCTCGTCGCGCAGGACATCAGCCCCCGGCGCCTGCTCCCCCCGACGGGAGACCAGCACCAGATGCTCCACCCCACGCCCGGCCAGCCAACGCGCCACATGACCACCCAGAGCACCCGTGCCACCGGTGACCAGAACCGTCCCGCTGGGACGCCACTCCCCGGCACCAGCCCGGCCCACACGCACCAGCCGACGCCCGAACACCCCCGCCGAACGCACCGCAACCTGATCCTCACCAACCGCACCCGACAACACCGCACCCAGCCGGTCCGCCACCGAGCCGTCCAAGGCCTCCGGCAGATCAACCAGCCCACCCCAGCGCTCCGGACACTCCAGAGCAGCCACCCGGCCAAACCCCCACACCCCGGCCTGCACCGAGCCGACCACCCGATCCCCACCACCAACACCGACAGCACCCCGGGTCACACACCACAACGGCCCCTCAACCCCGGCATCACCCAGCGCCTGCACCAACCCAAGCGTGCCCGCCAGACCAGCCGACTCATCCAGCGCAAGCAACGACACCACCCCCACCGGAGCCGCCACACCGCGCAACACCTCAGCCAACCCGACCCGGTCCACGCCCGGCTCGACCGGCAGCAACCGGACCTGCGCACCCTTCGTTTCGAGGGACCGCACCACACCAGTCGTCCAGGCGTCCTCGGCCAGCCCCGCAGGCACCACCACGAGCCAGGTACCGGACAGCTTCTCGGCCTTCGCGGACACCGGCCTCCATGCGACGCGGTACTGCCAGCCCTCCAACCGGGCCTCGTCCCGCTGTTCCTGCCGCCAGGCCGTCAGCGCCGGCAGCGCCGCCTTCAACGGCTCGTCCGGCGACACCCCGAGGACCGACGCCAGCGACTCAAGGTCGCCGTTCTCCACGACCTCCCAGAAGCGTGCGTCGGCCGGGTCGGCGGCGGTGGCCTGCCCGCCGGTGGGCGCGTCGAGCCAGTAGCGGTTGCGCTGGAAGGCGTAGGTGGGCAGGTCGGTGTGGTGGGCGCCGGTGCCGGTGAAGGCCTGGGCCCAGTCGACGTCGATGCCGTGGACCCACAGCTCACCGAGAGAGGTCAGGAAGCGGTCCAGGCCGCCGTCGTCGCGGCGCAGGGTGCCGGTGACGACCGCGTCCTCGGCGGTGTCCTGGATGCTCATGGTCAGCACCGGGTGCGGACTGACCTCCATGAACACCGTGTGGTCCTGACCGGTGAGGGTACGTACGGCGTCCTCGAAGCGGACCGTGCGGCGCAGGTTGCGGTACCAGTACCCGGCATCCAGAGCCTCACTGTCGATCCAGTCGCCCTCGACCGTCGAGAAGAAGGGGACTCGGGGCGACACCGGCGCAACCTCGGCCAGAGCCTTGGCGAGATCGTCCTCGATCCGCTCCACGTGGCTGGTGTGGGAGGCGTAGTCCACCGGGATACGACGCGCTCGGACCTCGTCGGCCTCGCAGGCGGCAATCAGCTCATCCAGAGCCTGCGGCTCACCCGCCACCACCACCGAGGTGGGCCCGTTCAGAGCGGCGATCTCGATACGGCCGTCCCAGCCGGCGATCCGCTCCGCGACCTGCTCCGCGCTCAGCGCCAGGGACACCATGCCCCCGTCACCGGCCAGGCTCGCCGCGATCGCCTGCGACCGCAGAGCAACCACCCGAGCGCCATCGCGCAGCGTCAGCCCACCCGCGACACACGCGGCAGCGATCTCACCCTGCGAGTGACCCACCACGGCAGCCGGCTGGACACCGTAGGAGCGCCACAACGCGGCCAGCGACACCATCACCGCCCACGACAACGGCTGCACCACATCCACCCGCTCCAACGACGGAGCACCCACAACCCCGCGAAGAACCGCCTCCACATCCCAGTCCACGAACTCCGCAAGAGCCTGGGCACACTCGGCGAAACGATCCGCGAACACCGGAGCCGAGTCGAGGAGCTCCACACCCATCCCGGCCCACTGCGCACCCTGACCCGGGAAGACGAACACCACCCGGCCACCACCACCAGACCCGGCATCCACCTCACCCAGCCCAGCGAGGAGCTCACCCCGGTCACGGCCCACCACAACAGCCCGGTGCTCCAACCGCGCCCGACTGGCCAGCGTGAAGCCCACGCTCACCGGAGAGAACTCCGGCTCCTCCGCGAGATGAGCGAGCAGCTTCGCCGCCTGCTCCCGCACCGCCTCCGCACTGCGCGCGGACAAGACCCACGGCACCGCCACCGGCTCCACCACAGCCGCCCGCTCAACCTCCGGCGCCTGCTCCAGGACCACGTGCGCGTTGGTCCCACTGACGCCGAAGGACGAGACACCCGCCCGACGCGGCCGGTCAGCCGTCTCCGGCCACTCCCGCGCCTCCGTCAGCAGCTC
This sequence comes from Streptomyces sp. NPDC001851, assembly GCF_040297165.1. Classification (NCBI taxonomy): domain Bacteria; kingdom Bacillati; phylum Actinomycetota; class Actinomycetes; order Kitasatosporales; family Streptomycetaceae; genus Streptomyces; species Streptomyces sp. NPDC001851. The sequence continues at coordinate 5,203 of NZ_JBEOYR010000054.1, forward strand.
AACAGCCCCCGCCGACCAATCCACCTCACGCGTCGGCTCGGTGACGTGCAGCGTCCTGGGAAGCATCCCGTGCCGCATCGCCTGCACCATCTTGATCACACCGGCGACTCCGGCAGCCGCCTGCGCATGCCCGATGTTCGACTTCAACGAACCCAGCCACAACGGCCGATCCGACTCCCGGTCCTGCCCGTACGTCGCGATCAGCGCCTGCGCCTCGATGGGATCGCCCAGCACCGTGCCGGTGCCGTGCGCCTCGACCGCGTCCACCTCACCGGTGGACAGCCCGGCGTTCGCCAGCGCAGCCCGGATCACCCGCTGCTGGGAAGGCCCGTTGGGCGCCGTAAGACCGTTGCTGGCACCGTCCTGGTTCACGGCCGAACCGCGCACGACCGCCAGCACGGGGTGCCCGTTGCGCCGCGCGTCCGACAGCCGCTCCAGCAGCAGCATGCCGACGCCCTCGGCCCAGCCCGTACCGTCGGCCGCGTCCGAGAAGGACTTGCAGCGGCCGTCCGGGGACAGGCCCCGCTGCCGGCTGAACTCCACGAACGTCGTCGGGGTCGACATCACCGTCACACCGCCGGCCAGGGCCAGGGTGCACTCGCCCGCGCGCAGCGCCTGGGCGGCCAGGTGCAGGGCGACCAGCGAGGACGAGCACGCCGTGTCCACCGTCACCGCCGGGCCCTCCAGCCCGAAGGTGTAGGAGATCCGGCCCGAGGCGACACTTCCGGCACTGCCGTTGCCCAGGTAGCCCTCGAAGCCCTCCGGTGCACCGCCCAACCGGGATCCGTAGTCGTTGTACATGACGCCCGCGAAGACGCCGGTACGGCTGCCGCGCACCGAATCCGGGTCGATGCCCGCCCGCTCGAAGGCCTCCCAGGACGTCTCCAGCAGCAGCCGCTGCTGGGGGTCCATCGCCAGCGCCTCACGCGGCGAGATGCCGAAGAACCCCGGATCGAAGTCGGCCGCGTCGTGCAGGAAACCGCCCTCGCGGACGTACGACGTGCCCGTCCGCTCCGGATCCGGGTCGTACAGGCCGTCCAGGTCCCAGCCACGGTCCGTCGGGAAGGGCGAGATCGTGTCCGTGCCCGCGACGACGAGGTTCCACAGGTCCTCTGGGGTGGTCACGCCGCCGGGAAGGCGGCAGCTCATCGCGACGATGGCGATGGGGTCCTGGTCGAACGGGGCTCCTGCGGGGAGGGGTTCGCCGGTGAATTCGCCTGTGGCTCCGGTGAGTTCGCCCAGCAGGTGGTTCACCAGAGCGGTCGGCGTGGGGTGGTCGAAGACGAGGGTGGCGGGCAGCCGTAGACCGGTCGCCGCGTTCAGCCGGTTCCGCAGGTCAACGGCCGTCAACGAGTCGAAGCCCAGCTCCTTGAAAGCCCGGCCCTCCTCCACCGACGCCGCCGAACCGTGCCCCAGCACCGCGGCCACCTGGCCACGCACCAGCCCGGACAGCTCCCGCACCCGCGCATCCAGCGACAACCCCGCCAGCCGGTCCACCAGACCCGAACCAGCACCCGGGTTCTCACTCGCACGCGCCCGGCGCATCCGGCCGCCGGCCAGCCCGCGCAGCACCGCCGGCACACCGGCACCCAGCTCGCGCAGCGCCGTCGCATCGAACCGCACCGGCAAGACCGACGCCGGTCCCGCGGCCATGGCCGCGTCCAGCAACTCCAGTCCCTCATCGGATGACAGCGCCCTGAGCCCCGACCGCGCGATGCGCGCGAGGTCCAGGTCGCTCAGCTCACCGGTCATGCCGCTGCGCTGCTCCCAGAAGCCCCACGCCAGCGAGACCGCGGGCAGCCCCTCGGCTCGGCGGACAGCGGCCAGCGCGTCCACGAACGCGTTCGCGGCCGCGTAGTTGCCCTGTCCCGCGCTGCCCAGCACACCGGACGCCGACGAGAACAGCACGAACGCCGACAGACCGAGGCCACGGGTCAGCTCGTGCAGGTTCCAGGCACCGTCCACCTTCGGTCGCAGCACGGTGTCGAGCCGCTCGGGGGTCAGGGACGACACGATGCCGTCGTCCAGCACACCCGCCGTGTGCACCACACCCGTCAACGGGTGCTCGGCCGGAATCCCCGCCAGCACCCCAGCCAGGGCGGCACGGTCGGCGACATCACACGCCACCACCGACACCTCCGCACCCAACCCGCCCAACTCAGTGACCAGTTCGGCGGCACCAACGGCCTCCGGCCCGCTACGGCTGACCAGCAGCAAACGCCGTACCCCATGCGCCGTCACCAGATGCCGCGCCACCAGAGCGCCCAGCGTGCCGGTCGCACCCGTCACCAGCACCGTGCCCTCGCCGAAGCCGCCGGCCGTGTCCACGGCCCCCGCACGCATCCGCCGCAGCCGCGGCACACGCACGTCACCGGAGCGCACCGCCAGCTGTGGCTCGTCCCGCTCCAGCGCCCCGGGCAGCACGCTCCACGAGGACTCGGCACCGTCGACGTCCACCAGCACGAACCGGCCCGGGTTCTCCGTCTGGGCCGACCGCAGCAGACCCCACACCGCGGCCGCCCCGAGATCGGTCACGTGCTCCTGCGGCCCTGCCGCCACCGCGCCCCGCGTGACCAGCACGAGCCGCGAGGCCGCGAACCGCTCCTCCGCCAGCCAGCCCTGCACCAGCTCCAGGGCCTCACGCAGAGCCGTGTGCACGGCGTCCGCGGTCGTCCCCGCGGTGTCCGCCGAGCCCGCGAAGCGGCAGATGACCAGGTCCGGTACGGCGTCCCCGTCGGCGAGGGCGTCGAAGTCCGGGTACGTCGGTCCGCCGATCGGCGACTCACCAACGAAAGCCCGGGTGACCGCCCCCGCGGCCTCCGGCCCCGGCGCGGCGGCGGTCCACTGAAGTTCGAACAGGTCCTCGCGCAGGGTCCCTCGGACCGAGGCGAGCTGCTCCCGGTCGACGGGCCGGGTCAACAGCGAGCCGACGGTCGCGACGGGCCGCCCGGTGCCGTCGGCGACGGTCACCGACAACGCGTCCGCACCGGCCGGCGCCAGACGTACCCGCAGCGCCGACGCGCCGGAGGCGTGCAGCGAGGCGCCACGCCACTCGAACGGCAGCCGCGCCTGCGCGTCGGAGAAGAACCCGCCCAGCCGCGCAGCATGCAACGCGGCGTCCAGCAGCGCGGGGTGCAGACCGAAGCGAGCCGCCTCGTCCCGCTGTTCCTCCGCCGACTCCACCTCGGCGAACACCTCGTCGCCGCGCCGCCAGGCGGCACGCACCCCCTGGAACGCCGGCCCGTAACCGTACCCGGCACCGGCCAGCTCGTCGTACAGCGCGTCGGCCTCGACGCGCACAGCACCCGACGGCGGCCAAACCACCAGGTCGGCACCGGCCTCGACGGCCTCCCGCGCCAGCACACCGGTGGCGTGGCACGTCCAGGCGTCCCCGGGCGACTCCGCTGTGGTCTCCGTCGCGGAGTCGGCACAGGAGTACACGGCAACCGTCCGCCGCCCGTCGGCGCCGGGCTCCCCGACGGTGACCCGCAGCCGGACCCCGCCCTGTTCGGGCAGCGTCAGCGGGGCCTGGAGGGTCAGCTCCTCGACCGCCTCGCAGCCGACCTCGTCACCGGCACGCACGGCCAGTTCCACGAAGGCGGTACCCGGCAGCAGCACCACACCATCGACCGCGTGATCCGCCAGCCACGGATGCGTCCGCAGCGACAACCGGCCCGTCAGGACCACACCACCCGAGTCGGGGAGGTCCATGACCGCCCCGAGCATGGGATGTCCGGCAGCCGACAGGCCCACGGCCGCCGTGCCGGCGCCGTCCGTCGGGCTGACGTCGAGCCAGTAGCGGCGTCGCTGGAAGGCGTACGTGGGCAGGTCGACGTGGTGGGCGCCGGTGCCGGTGAAGGCCTGGGCCCAGTCGACGTCGATGCCCTGGACCCACAGCTCGCCGAGAGAGGTCAGGAAGCGGTCCAGGCCGCCGTCGTCGCGGCGCAGGGTGCCGGTGACGACCGCGTCCTCGGCGGTGTCCTGAATACTCATGGCCAGCACCGGGTGCGGGCTGACCTCGACAAACGCCGTGTGGTCCTGACCGGCCAGGGTACGTACGGCGTCCTCGAAGCGGACCGTGCGGCGCAGGTTGCGGTACCAGTACCCGGCATCCAGGGCCTGCGTGTCCAGCCAGCCGGCCTCCACCGTGGAGAAGAAGGGGACCGTGGACGCCTGCGGACGGATCTCCGCCAGGGCCTTGGCGAGGTCGTCCTCGATGCGTTCGACGTGGGAGGTGTGGGAGGCGTAGTCCACCGGGATACGACGCGCTCGGACCTCGTCGGCCTCGCAGGCGGCAATCAGCTCGTCCAGAGCCTGCGGCTCACCCGCCACCACCACCGAGGTGGGTCCATTGAGCGCGGCGATCTCGATACGGCCGTCCCAGCCGGCGATCCGCTCCGCGACCTGCTCCGCGCTCAGCGCCAGGGACACCATGCCCCCGTCACCGGCCAGGCCGGCCGCGATCGCCTGCGACCGCAGCGCGACCACCCGGGCGCCGTCCTTGAGGGTCAGCGCCCCAGCCACGCAGGCGGCAGCGATCTCACCCTGCGAGTGACCCACCACGGCAGCCGGCTGGACACCGTACGAACGCCACAGCGCGGCCAGCGACACCATCACCGCCCACGACAACGGCTGCACCACATCCACCCGCTCCAACGACGGAGCACCCACAGCACCGCGAAGAACCGCCTCCACATCCCAGTCCACGAACTCCGCCAACGCCTCGGCGCACTCAGCGAAACGATCCGCGAACACCGGAGCCGAGTCGAGGAGCTCCACACCCATCCCGGCCCACTGCGCACCCTGACCCGGGAAGACGAACACCACCCGGCCACCAGAACCAGACCCGGCATCCACCTCACCCAGCCCAGCGAGGAGCTCGTCCCGGTCACGGCCCACCACGACCGCCCGGTGCTCCAACCGCGCCCTGCTGGCCAGCGTGAAGCCCACGCTCACCGGAGAGAACTCCGGCTCCTCCGCGAGATGAGCGAGCAGCTTCGCCGCCTGCTCCCGCAACGCACCGGCACTACGCGCGGACAAGACCCACGGCACCGCCACCGGCTCCACCACAGCCGCCCGCTCAACCTCCGGCGCCTGCTCCAGAATCACGTGCGCGTTGGTCCCACTGACGCCGAAGGACGAGACACCCGCCCGACGCGGGCGCCCCTCGGTCTCGGGCCACTCGCGCGCCTCGGTCAGCAGCTCAACAGCCCCCGCCGACCAGTCCACCTTCGACGACGGCTCACCCACATGCAGCGTCCGCGGCAGCACACCGTGCCGCATCGCCTCGACCATCTTGATGACGCCACCGACACCGGCAGCCGCCTGCGCATGCCCGACGTTCGACTTCAACGAACCGAGCCACAAAGGTCGTTCCCGGTCCCGGCCGTACGTCGCGATCAAGGCCTGCGCCTCGATCGGATCCCCGAGCGTGGTGCCCGTACCGTGCGCCTCGACCGCGTCGACGTCCGTTGCCGAGAGCCGCGCGTTCGCCAGGGCGGCCCGGATGACCCGCTGCTGGGAGGGCCCGTTGGGCGCCGTAAGACCGTTGCTGGCACCGTCCTGGTTCACGGCCGAACCGCGCACGACCGCCAGCACCGGGTGCCCGTTGCGCCGCGCGTCCGACAGCCGCTCCAGCAGCAGCATGCCGACGCCCTCGGCCCAGCCGGTGCCGTCCGCGTCGTCGGAGAAGGACTTGCAGCGGCCGTCCGGGGACAGGCCCCGCTGCCGGCTGAACTCCACGAAGAGGCTCGGTGTGGCGATGGCGGTGACGCCGCCGGCCAGGGCCAGCGAGCACTCGCCCGACCGCAGCGCCTGCACCGCCAGGTGCAGGGCGACCAGCGACGACGAGCACGCCGTGTCCACCGTCACCGCCGGGCCCTCCAGGCCGAGGGTGTAGGCCACGCGGCCCGAGGCGATGCTGCCGGCGCTGCCGTTGATGAGGTAGCCCTCGAATTCGGCAGCGGTGCCACCGTAGATGCGTGCCGCGCCGTAGTCGTCGTACATGACGCCCGCGAAGACGCCGGTACGGCTGCCGCGCACCGAATTCGGGTCGATGCCCGCCCGCTCGAAAACCTCCCAGGACGTCTCCAGCAGCAGCCGCTGCTGCGGGTCCATCGCCATCGCCTCACGCGGCGATATCCCGAAGAACTCCGCGTCGAAGCGGTCGAGGTCGTGGAGGAATCCGCCTTCTCGGGCGTACGTCCTGCCCTTGCTCTCCGGATCGGCGTCGTAGAGGGAGTCGAGGTCCCAGCCGCGGTTCGTGGGGAAGGCGGACACCGCGTCGGTGCCGGTCGCGACGAGGTTCCAGAGGTCCTCGGGGCCGGCGACTCCGCCCGGGTAGCGGCAGCTCATCGCGGTGATCGCGATCGGCTCCGCGTCGGCGTCCTCCAGTTCCCGCAAACGCTGCCGGGCCTGGTGCAGGTCCCCGGTGACACGCTTGAGGTAGGCGCGAAGCTTTTCTTCGTTTGCCGTACTCACGCTTTCCCCCTTTGTGTTCCGCGTTCCACGCCGAACAGCGTTCAATGAAGTGATGTGCAGTGCAGTGCAGTGGTCGGTCAGGAATGGTCGGTAGGGATCAGAGTTCCTCGTCGATGAACTGGAAGAGGTCGTCGTCGCTGGCCTGGTCGAGTTTGTCGGCCACGGTGAGCGCGGCGTCCGCGCTGCCTGTTCCGTCCCCTTCGCACTGGGCGAGCAGCTTGCGCAGCCGGGTCTGGATGAGGCCGCGCTCCGGGTCGTCCTGGGCGAGTCCGGTGAGCGCCGACTCCAGGGCGTCGAGCCCGCGCAGACCGTCCTCCACCGCGGTCGCGGCGCGTGCGGGGGCGAGTTCGGCAGCCAGGTGCGCCGCCAGTGCGTCCGGGGTCGGGTGGTCGAAGATCAGGGTGGCCGGCAGCCGCAGTCCTGTCTCCCGGCCCAGCAGGTTCCGCAGTTCGATCGCGGTCAGCGAGTCGAAGCCGACGTCCTTGAAGGGCCGTGCCGCCTCCACGCCCGCCGGGGTGGCGTACCCCAGCGCCGTGGCCGCGTGGCCGCGTACCAGGTCGAGGACGGCGCGGTGCCGCTCGTCCTCGGTGAGACCCGCGAGCCGTTCCCGCAGTGCCGAGCCCGTGCCCTCGGCTGCCGCTCCCCCGGTCGCCGCCGCGGCGCCGGTGTCGCTCGCGGCGGACCGCCGCGCCACGGGTACGCGCACCAGCCCGCGCAGCAGGGTCGCCACGCCGTCGCCGTCCTGCCCGTCCGCCGCCCGGGCGCGCAGCGCGGCCGGGTCCAGCCGCATCGGGAGCAGCACGGCGTCGTCCGCCCGGCCGGCGGCGTCGAACAGCGACAGTGCGCGGTCGGAGTCCAGGGCCGCGATGCCCAGGCGGGCCAGCCGCTGCCGGGCGCCCTCGCCCAGCCGCTCGGTCATGCCGCTGCGCTCGGCCCACAGGCCCCAGGCCAGCGAGCGGGCCGGCAGCCCGAGCGCGTGGCGGTGGTGGGCGAGGGCGTCCAGGAAGACGTTGGCCGCCGCGTAGACGCCCTGTCCCGCCGTGCCGAGCGTACCGGCGGCGCCCGAGAACAGGACGAACGCCGACAGGTTCGACTCGCGCGTCAGCTCGTGGAGGTGGAGCGCGGCGTCGACCTTCGGGCGCAGCACCCGGTCGATCTGGTCGGGTGTGACGGCGGTCAGGGTGGCGTCGTCCAGCACGCCGGCCGCGTGGACCACCGCGGTCAGCGGATGCTCGTCCGGTACGCCGTCGAGCAGCCGTTCCAGCGCCGCACGGTCGGCGGTGTCGCAGGCCACCAGGGTGACCCGGGCGCCCAGAGCGGTGAGTTCGGCGCGCAGTCCGGCGGCACCCTCGGCGTCCGGGCCGCTCCTGCTGGTGAGCAGCAGGTGCCGTACACCGTGCTCGGTGACGAGGTGCCGGGCGAGCAGGCTGCCGAGGCCACCCGTCGCTCCGGTGAGCAGCACCGTGCCCGACGGGTCGAGCAGCGGACCCGCGGCGGACGGCCGGGAGGCCGTCCGCCGCAGCCGGGGGACCAGCGCTTCCCCGGCGCGTACGGCGAACTGGGGCTCGCCCGAAGCCAGCGCGGCCACCAGGGCCGGGCGTGAGGTCTCGTCCTGGTCGAGGTCGGCCAGGACGAACCGGCCGGGGTGCTCGGACTGCGCGGAGCGGATCAGGCCCCACAGCGGCGCCTTCGCCAGGTCGGGCCGCTCGCCCGCACCGGTCACCACGGCTCCGCGCGTGAGGAAGACGAGCCGGGACGTCGCGAACCGCTCGTCGTCCAGCCAGGCCCGCGCGGTCGCCACCGCGCCCTCGACCGTCGTACGCACGCCCTCCGCGGTACCCGCGAGGGCCTTGTCGCCGTCGTCCTCAGCGGAGACGCAGGCCACCAGCACCACGTCCGGTACGACCGTCTCACCGGCGTCGATCGCGGCGGCCAACGCCACCAGGTCCGGGTGGACGGACACGTCGGCGGGCGCGTCGGGGACGTCGCGGAGGTGCGCGCTGAGCTTGCCCTCGTCGGGGCCGACCACGGCCCACACCCCGGCGCTCGCGGACCCGGCGACCTGCCGCAGCGGCTGCCACTCGACGCGGAACAGCTCGTCGTCATGACGCTCCGCCGCCACGGCGAGCTGTTCGGGCTCGACGGGCCGCAGCACGAGCGACTCGATCACGGCCACGGGACGCCCGGCGCCGTCGGCGACGACCACCGAGGCCCCGTCACCCCCGGCGGGCGTCAATGCCGCCCGCACGGCCGAGGCCCCGCCCGCGCGCACGGAGATCCCGCGCCATGCGAACGGCAGCACGAGAGCGCGCCGCTCGCCGTGGAAGTCACCCATGCGCAGTCCGTGCAGCGCCGCGTCCAGCAGTGCCGGATGCAGCGCGTGGCCGGCGGCAGCGTCCCGCTGGTCGTCCGGGAGCACCGCCTCCACGAACACCTCGGCACCGCGCCGCCAGGCCGCGCGCACGCCCCGGAACACCGGGCCGTAGTCGTAGCCGTCGGCGGCGAACTCCTCGTAGAGAGAGCCCGTGTCCACGGCCACGGCACCCTCCGGCGGCCACACCGTCAGATCCCCCACCGGCGGCACGGGGCTCTCGGCGACCGCCAGCACACCCTCGGCGTGCCTGGTCCACTCGTCGCCGTAGGACAGGTCGTCCCGCCGGGAGTGAAGGGTGAGCGTACGCCGCCCGGCCTGGTCGGGCGCCCCGACGGTCACCCGCAGCCGGGTCCCGCCCGTCTCCGCGACGATCAGCGGCGCCTGCAGCGTCAGTTCCTCCACCACAGCGCAGCCCACCTGGTCACCGGCCCGCACGGCCATGTCCACGAATGCGGTCCCGGGCAGCAGCACCGCCCCGGCCACCGCGTGGTCGGCCAGCCACGGATGCGTCCGCAGCGACAGGCGGCCCGTCAGTACGACACCGCCGTCGGGGAGCTCGACCGAGGCGCCCAGCAGCGGATGCTCCGCCGACTCCGCCCCGAGCGCGCTCAGCGCGGCTTCCGGCGTGCCGGTGCTGGTGTCGAGCCAGTAGCGGTGGCGTTGGAAGGCGTAGGTGGGCAGGTCGACGCGGGTGGCACCGGTACCGGTGAACACCGCCTTCCAGTCCACCTCGACACCGTGAACCCAGGCACGGCCCAGCGCCGCGAGCAGCGCCTGCTCCTCCGGCCGGCCACCACGCAACACCGGGACGAACAGCGCATCGCCGGCCACCTGCGAACCCGGACCGGTCAACACACCGTCCGGACCCAGCTCGATGAACACCGTTACGCCCTGCGCGGCCAGCTCCGCCACACCATCGGCGAAACGGACCGCCTCACGGACATGCCGCACCCAATAGGCCGGGTCACGGATCTCCGCCGACGCGGCGAGGCGCCCGGTCAGGTTCGACACCAGCGCAAGCTGCGGCGCCGAATACTCAAGACTCTCGGCGACCGCCCGGAACTCCGCCAGCATCGGCTCCATCCGCGGCGAATGAAACGCGTGCGAGACCGCAAGCCGCTTGGTACGACGGCCCTTCTCCGACAACTCCGCCGCCAACGCCGTGACCGCGTCCTCATCACCGGACACCACCACCGACGTGGGCCCGTTGACAGCAGCGACACCCACCTGCCGCTCACGCCCCGCAAGAAGGGCCACGACCTCGTCCTCGGTGGCCTCCACCGCCACCATCGCCCCACCCCCCGGCAAGGCGTCCATCAACCGGCCACGCGCCGCCACCAGCCGAGCCGCATCCCCAAGCGACCACACCCCGGCCACATACGCAGCCACCAACTCACCCACCGAATGCCCGCCCACAAAATCCGGACGCACACCCAAAGACTCCACCAACCGGAACAGAGCCACTTCTACGGCGAACAGCGCGGCCTGCGTGAACACCGTCCGATCCAGCAGACCCGCCTCCGAACCGAAGACGACATCCCGCACACCGACACCAGCACCCAGTTCGGCGTCCAGGGCCGCACACGCCTCGTCGAAAGCCTCCGCGAAGACCGGGAAACGCCCGTACAACTCCCGGCCCATCCCCAGCCGCTGCGAGCCCTGACCGGAGAACAACACCCCAAGCCGGCCACCCACCACGCCACCCGCGATCACGCTCGGCGCGGACTCACCCCGCGCCAACGCCTCCAGCCCGGCCACCAACTCCCCACCCGAGGAACCGACCACCACAGCCCGGTCCTCCAAAGCCGCCCGCCCCGCCAGCGACCACCCCACATCCACCAGCGAAACACCCTCACCCACACCGGACAGCAACCGCTCGGCCTGCGCCCGCAACGCCCCCTCCCCACGCCCGGACACCACCCACGGCACCACCGAAGGCACCACACCCACACCATCGGCCACCGACCCCGAAACCACCGGAGCCTCCGGAGCCTCCTCCACGATCACATGCGCGTTCGTGCCACTCACACCGAACGACGACACACCCGCCCGACGCGGACGATCACCCGTCTCCGGCCACTCCCGCGCCACCGTCAGCAGCTCAACAGCCCCCGCCGACCAGTCCACCTTCGACGACGGCTCGCCCACGTGCAGCGTCCGCGGCAGCAGCCCATGCCGTATCGCCTGGACCATCTTGATGACGCCGGCGACACCGGAGGCGGCCTGCGTGTGCCCGACGTTGGATTTCAACGAGCCGAGGAGCAGCGGCCGTTCGCGGCCCTGGCCGTAGGTCGCGATGAGCGCCTCGGCCTCGATCGGGTCTCCCAGGGCCGTGCCGGTGCCGTGGGCCTCGACGGCGTCCACGTCACCGGTGGACAGTCCGGCGCTGGCCAGGGCGGCGCGGATGACCCGCTGCTGGGACAGCCCGTTCGGGGCGGTGAGGCCGTTGCTCGCGCCGTCCTGGTTCACGGCCGAACCACGCACGACGGCCAGCACCTCGTGCCCGTTGCGCCGGGCGTCCGACAACCGCTCCAGCAGCAGCACGCCGACGCCTTCCGCCCACGAGGTGCCGTCGGCGGCGTCGGAGAACGCCTTCGAGCGGCCGTCCGGGGCCAGTCCGCGCTGCCGGCTGAACTCGATGAACAGGCCGGGGGTGGGCATCACGGTCACGCCGCCGGCGAGGGCGAGGGAGCACTCGTCGTTGCGCAGCGCCTGGACCGCCAGATGCAGGGCGACGAGGGACGACGAACACGCCGTGTCCACCGTCACCGCCGGGCCCTCCAGGCCGAGGGTGTAGGCGATACGGCCGGAGATGACGCTGGAGGACTTGCCCGTCAGGAGGTAGCCCTCGACGCTCTCCGGGGCCTCGTGCAGGCGGGCACCGTAGTCCTGGTAGGTCATTCCGGCGAAGACACCGGTCGCGGTGCCCTTGAGCGAGGTCGGGTCGATACCGGCCCGCTCGATGGTCTCCCAGGACGTCTGCAGCAGCAGCCGCTGCTGGGGGTCCATCGCGAGTGCCTCGCGCGGGGAGATCCCGAAGAACGCCGGGTCGAACTCTGCGGCGTCGTGGAGGAATCCGCCCTCGCGGGCATACGTCCTGCCGGGCCGGCCGGGGTCGGGGTCGTACAGGCCCTCGATGTCCCAGCCACGGTCGGTGGGGAAGCCGGAGACAGCGTCCTGCCCGCGTACGAGCAGCTGCCACAGCTCCTCGGGGGTCTGCACGTCGCCGGGCAGCCGGCAGCCCATCGCGACGATCGCGATCGGTTCGTCGCCGTGCTCGGTACCGTCCGCGGGTGTGCTCGCGCGGGTCGCGGCCGAGGCAGTGGCGGGTTCTGACTGGTGCTGCTTCCCGAGCAGTTCGGCGTGCAGGTGCCGGGCCAGGCGCGTGATCGTGGGGTGGTCGAACACCGCGCCGGTGGCCAGTCGCACCCCGGTGGCGGCGTTCAGCCGATTGCGCAGCTCCATGACCCGCATCGAGTCGAAGCCGAGTTCCTTGAAGGCGCGCCCGACCGCGACCGCGTCCGTGTCGGTGTGGCCGAGGACCACGGCCGCCTGGGTGCGGACCAGCTCGGTCAGGGTGCGCTCCTGCTCGCCGGGGGCAAGCTCCGCGAGCCGCTGTGCCAGCGTCGTACCGGGCGGCACGGACCCGTCGGCGGAGCCGGTGCCCGCGAGACCGTCGGCCGCCGTCGGTGTGCCGGCCCGCAGTGCTTCCGGCACCCCGTCGAACAGCCGGGTCGGTCGGGTCGGCGCGTACGCCGCGACGAACCGCTCCCAGTCCACATCGGCGACGGCGAGGAACGGCCGGTCGGGGCCCGTCGCCTGTGCCAGGGCCTCGATCGCGGCCTCCGGCGCCATGGCGATCAGTCCGCGTCGCCGCATCCGCTCGTCCGTGTCGTCCCCGACCATGCCGCCGCCGCTCCACGTGCCCCAGGCCAGGGACAGCGCGGGCAGCCCGCGGGCGTGCCGGTGCTGGGCGAGCGCGTCCAGGGAGGCGTTCGCGGCGGCATAGGCCGCCTGGCCGCCGTTGCCCCAGACACCGATGACCGAGGAGAAGAGCACGAACGCGTCGAGCTCCTTGTCGGAGGTCAGCTCGTCAAGGTGGCGGGCGGCCTCCACCTTCGACCGCAGCACTCCGGCCAGTGCTTCGACGGACAGCGTCTCGATCACACCGTCATCCAGCACCCCCGCGGTATGCACCACACCCGTCAACGCCGGGATCGGCGCCGCCTCCAACGAGGACAACAGCGCCCGGACCTGCTCACGATCAGCCACATCACAGGCCACCAGCGTCACACCGACGCCCAGACCCTCCAGCTCATCGCGCAGAACACCAGCCCCCGGCGCCTGCTCCCCCCGACGGGAGACCAGCACCAGATGCTCCACACCCCGCCCGGCCAGCCAGCGCGCCACATGACCACCCAGAGCACCCGTGCCACCGGTGACCAGGACAGTTCCCCGCGCACTCCACCCCCCACCACCAGCCCGGCCCACACGCACCAGCCGGCGCCCGAACACCCCCGCCGAACGCACCGCCACCTGATCCTCACCAACGGCACCGGACAACACCGCACCCAGCCGGTCCGCCACTGAGCCGTCCAAGGCCTCCGGCAGATCAACCAGCCCACCCCAGCGCTCCGGACACTCCAGAGCAGCCACCCGGCCAAACCCCCACACCCCGGCCTGCACCGAGCCGACCACCCGATCCCCACCACCAACACCCACAGCACCCCGGGTCACACACCACAACGGCCCCTCAACCCCGGCATCACCCAACGCCTGGACCAACCCCAGCGTGCCCGCCAGACCAGCCGAGACTGCGCCGCCCACCGCGTGCGCCGACTCGTCCAACGCCAGCAACGACAACACTCCCGCCGGAGCCGCCACACCACGCAACACCTCGGCCAACCCGGTCCGGTCCACACCCGGCTCGACCGGCAGCAACCGGACCCGCGCACCCTTCATCTCAAGGGACCGCACCACACCAGTCGTCCAGGCGTCATCGGCCAGCCCCGCAGGCACCACGACCAGCCACGCCCCCGACAGCATCGCGTCCGGCCGGACGGTCACCGGCCGCCAGGAGACGCCGTACCGCCAGTCATCGGACGCCGCCTGCCGCCGAAGCGTCTTGCGCCACGCCGAGAGCGCGGGCAGGACCTCACCGAACGGCTGGTCCCCGGAGACCTGAAGCGTGTCGAGGACGGCCGAGAAGTCCTCGCTCTCGACAGCCGCCCAGAACCGCGCGTCGGCCGGATCAGCCGTCACCGCGTCCGAAGGAGCCGGGGCGTCCAGCCAGTAGCGGCGTCGCTGGAAGGCATACGTCGGCAGCTCGACATGGTGCGCCCCGGTACCGGCGAACACCTGCCCCCAGTCCACAGCCACGCCACGGACCCACAGCTCACCGAGAGAGGTCAGGAAGCGGTCCGGGCCGCCGTCGTCACGGCGCAGGGTGCCGGTGACGACCGCGTCCTCGGCGGTGTCCTGGATGCCCATCGCGAGCACCGGGTGCGCCGACACCTCCACGAACGCGGTGTGGTCCTGACCGGAGAGCGCGCGTACGGCGTCCTCGAAGCGGACCGTGCGGCGCAGGTTGCGGTACCAGTACCCGGCGTCCAGGGCCTGCGTGTCCAGCCAGTCGGCCTCCACCGTGGAGAAGAACGGCACCGCAGAGGTCTGCGGACGGACCTCCGCCAGGGCCTCGGCGAGGTTCTCCTCGATGCGTTCGACGTGGGAGGTGTGAGAGGCGTAGTCCACCGGGATACGACGCGCACGCACTCCGTCGGCCTCGCAGGCGACGATCAGCTCGTCCAGAGCCTGCGGCTCACCCGCCACCACCACCGAGGACGGACCGTTCAGCGCGGCGATCTCGATACGGCCGTCCCAGCCGGCGATCCGCTCAGCAACCTGCTCCGCGCTCAGCGCGACGGACACCATGCCGCCGTCACCGGCCAGGCTCGCCGCGATCGCCTGCGACCGCAGCGCGACCACACGAGCGCCATCGCGCAGCGTCAGCCCACCCGCGACACACGCGGCAGCGATCTCACCCTGCGAGTGACCCACCACGGCGGCCGGCTGAACACCGTAGGAGCGCCACAGCGCGGCCAGCGACACCATCACCGCCCACGACAGCGGCTGCACCACATCCACGCGCTCCAACGACGGAGCACCCGCAGCACCGCGGAGGACCGCCTCCGCGTCCCAGTCCACGAACTCCGCCAACGCCTCGGCGCACTCAGCGAAACGGTCGGCGAACACCGGAGCCGAGTCGAGGAGCTCCACACCCATCCCGGCCCACTGCGCACCCTGACCCGGGAAGACGAACACCACCCGGCCACCAGAACCGGACGCGGTGCCCTGCACCAATCCTGCGGCCGACTCACCGTGTGCCAACGCCCGCAGCCCGGCCACCAGCGCGTCCCGGTCGGTGCCGACCACGGCGGCCCGGTCGTCCAGGGCGGCCCGCCCCGCGGTCAGTGTCCAGCCCACGTTCACGGGGGAGAGGTCCGCGTCGCGCTCCACGCGCGCCAGCAGGCGGACGGCCTGGCCCCGCAGCGCCTCGGGCCCGCGCCCTGACAGCACCCACGGCACCGCCACCGGCTCGGCCGGAAGCGGCAGTTGGGCCTCCGGCGCCTGTTCCAGGATGACGTGCGCGTTGGTGCCGCTGATACCGAAGGAGGACACACCGGCCCGGCGCGGGCGCCCCTCGGTCTCGGGCCACTCGCGCGCCTCGGTGAGCAGTTCGACCGAGCCCGCCGACCAGTCCACCTCGCGCGTCGGCTCGGTGACGTGCAGGGTCCGCGGCAGCATGCCGTGCCGCATCGCCTCGACCATCTTGATGACGCCGCCGACACCGGCGGCCGCCTGCGCGTGCCCGACGTTCGACTTCAACGAGCCGAGCCACAGCGGCCGGTCCCGGTCCTGGCCGTAGGTCGCGATCAGCGCCTGCGCCTCGATGGGATCGCCCAGCACCGTGCCGGTGCCGTGCGCCTCGACCGCGTCCACCTCACCGGCCGACACCCCGGCGTTCGCCAGGGCAGCCCGGATCACCCGCTGCTGGGAAGGCCCGTTGGGCGCCGTAAGGCCGTTGCTGGCACCGTCCTGGTTGATGGCCGAGCCGCGTACGACCGCCAGCACCGGGTGGCCGTTGCGGCGTGCGTCCGACAGCCGCTCCAGCACCACCATGCCCGCGCCCTCGGCCCACGAGGTCCCGTCGGCCGAGTCGGAGAACGCCTTGGACCGTCCGTCGGAGGCGAGCCCGCGCTGCCGGCTGAACTCCACGAACATGCCGGGCGTCGCCATGACGGTGACGCCGCCGGCCAGGGCCAGCGTGCACTCCCCGGCCCGCAGGGCCTGGGCGGCCTGGTGCAGGGCGACCAGCGACGAGGAGCAGGCCGTGTCCACCGTCACGGCAGGGCCTTCGAGGCCGAGGACGTATGCCAGGCGCCCGGAGACCACGCTGACCGACTTGCCGGTCAGCAGGTAGCCGTCGAGGCCGTCCGCGGCCTCGTGCAACTGGGTGCCGTAGTCCTGGGACATGGCGCCGGCGAAAACACCGGTGCGGCTGCCCTTGAGCGACAGCGGGTCGATGCCCGCGTGCTCCAGCGCCTCCCAGGACGTCTCCAGCAGCAGCCGCTGCTGGGGGTCCATCGCCAGCGCCTCACGCGGCGAGATCCCGAAGAACCCGGGGTCGAACTCGGGTGCCTCGTAAAGGAACCCGCCTTCACGGACGTACGACGTCCCGGAGCGGCCGGGGTCTGCGTCGTACAGCGTGTCCAGGTCCCAGCCGCGGTCCATCGGGAAGGCGGCGATTCCGTCGCGCCCGGTGCGCACCAGGTCCCACAGTTCCTCCGGCGAGGTCACCCCGCCGGGGAAGCGGCACCCCATCCCCACGATCGCGATGGGCTCGTCCACCTGCCCGGTGTCGCCCGGCATCTCGATGTCGGCCGAGTGGTCGGTGCCCAGCACCTCGGCGTCCAGGTGCCGCATGAGGGCGGTCGGCGTCGGATGGTCGAAGATCAGCGAGGACGGCAGCCGCAGCCCTGTCGCCTCGTTCAGCCGGTTGCGCAGCTCCACCCCGGTCAGGGAGTCGAAGCCCAGGTCCTTGAAGGTCCGCGCCGGGTCCACAGCTGCCGCGGAGCCGTATTCCAGCACGGTCGCGATCTGCGTCCGGACGAGTTGTTCCAGCGTCTGCCCGCGCTCGTCGTCGGAGGCGGCGGCGAGACGCTCGCGCCAGGACTCCGCCCTGACGGCCCGGGGCTCCTCGGCCACCTGCTGTGCCGTCTCGCCGAGCCAGTAGCGTTGGCGTTGGAAGGCGTACGTGGGCAGGTCGACGCGGGTGGCACCGGTACCGGTGAACACCGCCTTCCAGTCCACCTCGACACCATGAACCCAGGCACGGCCCAGCGCCGCGAGCAGCGCCTGCTCCTCCGGCCGGCCGCTGCGCAACACCGGGACGAACAGCGCATCGCCGGCCACCTGCGAACCCGGACCGGTCAACACACCGTCCGGACCCAGCTCGATGAACACCGAGACACCCTGCGCGGCCAACTCCGCCACACCATCGGCGAAACGGACCGCCTCACGAACATGCCGCACCCAATAGGCCGGGTCACGGATCTCCGCCGACGCGGCGAGGCGCCCGGTCAGGTTCGACACCAGCGCAAGCTGCGGAACCGAGTAGGTCAGGCTTTCGGCGACCGCCCGGAACTCCGCCAGCATCGGCTCCATCCGCGGCGAATGAAACGCGTGCGAGACCACAAGCCGCTTGGTACGACGGCCCTTCTCCGACAACTCCGCCGCCAACGCCGTGACCGCGTCCTCATCACCGGACACCACCACCGACGTGGGCCCGTTGACAGCCGCGACACCCACCTGCCGCTCACGCCCCAC
>NZ_JBEOYR010000055.1:0-20361 GCF_040297165.1 Streptomyces sp. NPDC001851
ATCCGCAACTTCGGTGCGAAGTCCATCGACGAGGTCAAGGCGAAGCTGGCCGGCATGGGCCTGGCCCTGAAGGACAGCCCGCCCGGATTCGACCCGACGGCCGCCGCGGATGCCTTCAGTGCGGACGATGACGGGAACTCGGGTTTCATCGAGACCGAGCAGTACTGAACGCTGCGCCGGCGTGCGTGGTGCCAGCGATGTGCACCGGCCGACCTTACCGGGTTCTCCGATTGGCCTGCCGATGGAGACGCAGACGCCCAAGCCCTCCGAGCCTGCCCAAGAGGGTGGAGGCAGCTGGCACCTGTCCTGCCTTTCCTTCTGCTCCCTCGGGTGCGGCCGAGGGAGCAGCCGTGCACTGCGGCTGCACGGCTTCTACCGTTTCCAGGGGCAGTTCCTGACAGGGCGGGCGTGGGTTGGTGGCCCGGTGTCTTCACCACATGGCGCGTGGGGCCGCGGACAGGTCGGTGATGGCACCGAACAACTCGTCGGCGTACTCCAGCGCAGGCACAGGGATGGGCTGGTGCATGAGCGCAGCTGCCCGATGATGCGGCTGCGGATACACGTACCGGTCCATCGCCTTGTCAGTGTGTCGTGCCACCCGCGGCCTGGAGACTGCCGAAGTCGACCACGTCCGGGTCACCGGGAACGTTCCGGTGGGTGACGTCCAGCAGCCACGCACGGTCGATGGCGAGGATCACGCGGCCCGCCCGTGAGCCCCGCCCTTGGTGGGCGCCGGGTGTCCGAACCGCTCGGCAAAGTGAGGTCCCCACTCCTGCGCGAAGTGCGCAACCGCGCCGAGGAAGCGATGGCCGTCGCCGCGTTGCCGCTGCCTGTGCTGAGCCCGCGGTTCTACGGAATGGACCGCATCGAGGACTCGCTGCCGGCCTGCCGAGGGGCGGACCGGCACGCCCGTGGGGTTCATCTGCGTCTTGTCCACGGCACACGCCGTCCGCGGGACGCTGATCGGTCACCGCGCTACCGCGACGTGGCCTGATCACGTCCGTTGCTGCAGCCGCCCGAGCGGCTACTCGTCGGTGCGCGGGGTTCGGAAGCCGGGGTGATCTCGCCGAGGGCACATCCACGAGTGCCGCCGAGCAAGACACCGCGTGCGGCCCGGCGACGACGACTTCACGCTTCCGTCCCGCGGGCAGCCGCCTGGACGGACCGGCGGGCTCGCGTGCCACCAGGCTGCCGCCCCTCTCCGTCAGCTGTCGTAGGACCGGTTGGGGGCGACGCTGGTGGCGGTGGCGGACAGCAGGCCGGTGATGGTGGCCCCTATGACGAGGAAGACGGCGGCGCTGGCGAGCTGCGTGGCCGTGTGCAGGTCGGCGGTGAACGGAAGCAGGACCATCGCAACGGTCACCAGGCAGGCGATCCAGCTGAAGAAGGCACGGGGGCGTGCGACGGTGACCAGCAGCAGGTGCAGCAGCCCTGTGGCCACCAGGGCGGCGACGGCGGCCCAGGCGGCGAGGTAGCCGGTGGTGGCATCGCCCCAGACGCCGGCCCGGCGCGGGGCGAAGACCGGCACGTCCAGCACGCCGCGCATCAGCAGGGTGGCCACGACGGCGGCCAGAGCAGCCACGACGGCCGTGGCGGCCCCGGTCGCCCACAACCGGCCCGCTGCCACCCCGGGTGATGTCGCCGGCGTCCGGTGGTCCTGGTGGTTGGCCCGGCCGTAGGCCGGGTGATCCTCGTAGGGGGCGGGACCATACACAAGATCACCTCACTGCAGACGTGTCACTCCGTGCCCGCCCGGGTGCCCCTCGTCGGCCATGTGATGTAGCCGCCAACCCGCATGGCCGACACGGATCGTGAATGGTGTGTCAGGAGCCGCCTTCGGCTGACCCGGCCGGATCGACGGCATCGGAGGGGAGGGGCAGCAGATCCAGCCTGCCCGTCCACCGCGTCGACGCGGACCGGGCCGCCTCCGTGAGAGCAAGGTGGCGCACCGCTGGCTAGGCGTGCCGGGCGTGGTGGGCCGAATGCGCTGTGGTGGTGCCGTTCAGTCGCCAGGCGGTACCCAGTACCAGGGCGCCCGAGATCAGCGCGTAGAGGCCGATGACCTGGGCGACGGTGATCACCCCCACGTCGGGCCGGGCCCAGATCAGCACTCCGGCGATCACGGATGCGGCGCCGGCCAAGAACAGCAACCACTCATGGTGCAACTCCCGGCGGAAGCGCACGGCTGCCCAGACCTCCATGATGCCGGTGATCACGGCCCACGCGCCGACCAGGGTGACCAGCGCCAGCGCGGTCACGCCGGGCCAGGTGATGGTGATCAGCCCGGCCGCGATGCCCAGGATGCCGCCGACCGCGTGGGCCAGCCGGTGCCCGTGGTCGCCTTCCTTGCGGAAGGCGCTCGCCAGCAGCGCCAAGCCGTCGACGAGCGCGTACGCGCCGAACAAAAGCGCCAGCGCCAGTACCGTCACCCCCGGCCACACCAGCGCCGCGATCCCGAACAACAACGCGGCGATACCTCGCAGTACCAGCATCCACATCAGCTGCCGACGCACTCGTTCATCCCTTCGCTCGACCGACTGGTCTGTCACGCGTACCCCCAATTCCCTCCCGTACCAGTCGGGATGGCGAGGCCGCCACAGGTGCGGGTACCCAACGCACCGCGCATCGTTCGCAGGACGGGGCTTGACGGTGCCTTGGACACCCGGCGGGTCTGTGGCACCCCTACAAGGACGGCGAGCTGACCGACCGTGCCGCCGCCTTGACGTACTACGGGGCGCTGTCGCCGCTGGGCATCACCGGCAAGTCAGCCACCGACGCGGTGTTGGCCAACATCAGGAAAATGGCTGCTGTGTGGCCGCGTTTCATCCGTGCGGCGAACGCCGTCTACGACACGCTGGAGGGCCGGCCGGTGTGGAAGATCCTTCCCGTACGCCTGGGGGACCGTCGTACTGATGGTGCTGGCGGTGACCAGTGCGCTGATCTTGGTGCTCTCCGGCGGTCTTGTCCGCCCCGCAGGTGCCGCGCTGGGTGTCGGTGACATGGCGCTGGCGCTGACGGTGTGCTCGATCGCCGAGCGGCCCGTCCTGATCGTCCTGGCTACTGTCGTGATCGCCATCGTGTACTGGGCGAGCCGGTCGGCGTCATCGTCTTCCTCGTCTGGCTGTGGATCACCGAACCTGGCGGGGACGAGGACGACCGACGGCGCCTGGACGGCGGGGGACCCTCGACGATCTCGGGAATAGGATCTCGGGAATAGGTCGCTGACCTGTGGGATATCCGCCCTTCATGAGACTTCTGGCGCAATTGCGCGACGTTGACCGGGCACTGACCAAGCAGGTGGCCCGCGTGCCACCGGGCGTCGGCCAGGTGCTGTCGGCGGTGGAGGAAACGGCCGAGAGTACGAAGCTGTGGTGCGGCGCCGCGGTCGCGATGGCGTGGCTGGGTGGGCGGCGCGGCCGCAAGGCAGCGGCCACCGGTCTGGCCGCCCTGGTCGTCGCGCAGCTGATCTCGAACGGCCTGTGCAAGCAGTTGGCCGACCGGCCGAGGCCGCCGAAGGAGTGGTTCCCGCACGACGAGGTCGACGACCGCCCCGACTCCTCTTCCTTCCCCTCCGGGCACACAGCCGCCGCGGTGGCTTTCACCGCGGCCGTCGCCCCCACATGGCCGGCCGCCGGTGCCGTATGCGCGGTGCCGGCCGCCATGGTGGCCCTGGAGCGGATGCAAAGCGGCGCTCACTACCCGAGCGACGTCGCTACCGGCGCCGCCATCGGCCTGAGCAGCACCTGGCTCATCCGACGTGCACCCCGCCCGATCCCGCGTCACTGACCCGAGCGGCCGGTGCCCGGTTGTGGCTCGCGGAGCTCGGCAGGGTCCGTCGCCGCACCGTCCGTCCTGAACTCGCCTGTTCGGGGTACTCGCGTCGTCGTCGAGTATGACAGGGCGCATGGCTGCGCCCGACGTGCAGCACCCACAGAGGAAAAGGGGAGGTGACCGAAGTGTCGAGCACGCAGGCTCACCATGCCGGACCTGGTCCGAGCGCGGACGGCTCCGGTCAGGAGCCGGTGAGCGAGCTGGTGCAGCGGGCTTCGCAGCAGTTGACCGAGCTGGTGCGCGGCGAAATGAGGCTGGCGCAGGCGGAGATGAGGGAGAAGGGCAAGTACTACGGCAAGGGAGGCGGCCTGTTCGGCGGTGCCGGTGTCGTCGGCTTCCTGATGCTGCAGGCGCTGGTCGCCACCGCGATTGCCGCCGTAGCGGTGGCGTTGCCGGTGTGGGCTGCCGGGCTCATCGTCACCGTGGTGCTGGGTGTGATCGCCGCGATGCTGGCCATGAGTGGAAAGAAGCAGGTCGACCAGGCCGCGCCGCCCACGCCCGAGCAGACGGTCGAGAACGTGAAGGCCGACGTGGCCGAGATCAAGGAGAGTGCACACCGATGACCCAGCCGCCACACGACAAGCCCACCGCCAGCAGCCCCGACGAACTGCGCGAGCAGGTCGAGCAGACACGTGCCGAGCTCGGGCAGACGGTCGAGGCGCTCGCGGCGAAGACCGATCTGAAAGCGCGCGCCCAGGACAAGGCCGCCGAAGTCAAGGAACAGGTTGCCGCGAAGGCCGGCGAGCTGAAGGAGAACGCCGTCCTCAAGGCCGGGGAACTGAAGGTAAAGGCCACGCATCTGGCTCACCAGGCGCAGGACCGGGTGCCCGACCCGGTCAAGGAGGCAAAGGCCACCCAGGTTGCCCAGCAGACCCGGGCGATGGCGGCCCGGGCCGGTCAGCAGTGGCAGGACAGGGCGCCCGAGCCGGTCCGGCGGAAGACCGCCCAGGGGGCGCGGCTGGCGCGGGACAACCGCAAGGCGCTGCTGGTGGCATCGGGCCTGGCTGTCGCGGTGTTGCTGGCCTGTCGCCGGAAGCGGTGAACCTGGGTGAAGGCATCGAAGATCACCTAATCCCTGATGGGGCGTCGGGTTGTGATTCAGGCACGTGGGATGTGCGGTTCGTGCGTCGAGTCGGGCTGGGCGACCGGGCCAGGGCCGGCCGGCTGATGAGAGACTCCGGTCCTCTGCCTGCGGCATCGCCCGGACAGGTGCTCCCCCCTCAGAGCGCTGACGACGTGGTACGGGCCGATATCGCCCCCCGACGCCGAGTCGGTGGGACAGCCCGGCGCCCCTTCACTGCTTGCCCGGCGGTTCCGGGCTCACCCCGGACGGGCCGGGGATCAGCTTCTGCGTCGTGAGGCGGAGCTGCCGATGCCCAGGGCATCACGCACCCGGTCGTAGACGCTCAGCGGTACGCCCAGCAGCGCGTTCCCGGGAGGCCGCCGGGGGATGGATGACGGGATGCGGATGTGTCGGGCGGTCCGTCGTACCGCCGCCCGGGTGGTGCCGAGTGTGCGCAGCCGGACGGTGCCCATCGCGTCCTGCAACCGGGGGAGGAGGAGATCTTCCTCGTCCCGGATGTCCTGCCGTATCAGCGTGAAGGCCCGCTGCGCCTTTCCTCCCGCCCCGGATCACCGGCAGGAAGGCGTTCGATGTCCGCGACGAGATCGTTGATCTGCTGATGTTCCTCCTCGGCCCGGGCCCGTCAGTTCCTCGCCGTCCGGGACCGAGGCCCGTACGGCGGGCCACAGCACCGTCTCTTCCGCGAAGGCATGGCTGAAGACCAGTTCGACGACCTGCTTCAGCACGCGTTCCCGCTGGTGAAGGTCGTCGAGCTCCACATGATCGCTCCCGTGCGCGCGCCGGAGACGGGCCACAGCGCTTTCCGGCGCATCCGGATTTCCGCGCCTGCCCGGGTACCCGGAGGTAGCCCGGCACAAAGTCGGGCGACGTTTCCGGGAAGCCACCGCGCTACCCGTGACGGCGGAGACCACCCGAGGAGGGAAACGGTGCCGCAGACCGACGATGGACTGCTCGCCTTCGACGCCAGTGACCTGGAGGACTGGGGCGAGCAGCGTGCGCGGGCCGCTCTCGGCGGAAGGTACGGCGCCTTGTACCGCAACCACCGGTGCATCGCTCTGCACCTCGACTCCCGGGCGGAGGCCGAGGGCCGCCGGACCGAGGTCGACGCACATGACGAAGCCGGATACATGCGGCCGGATACATGAGAGCCCTGCAGGACATGGCCGCGTTCCTCAGGCAGACCTACTGCCTCCCCCGCGGCCCGGACCAGAGCCAACGAAGGAGGCCGCAGATGAACGACCGTCCGTCTTCCGGTGCGACCAAACGCCGCCCCACCGGACGAAGTGTCGACATGAAGCTGCTCGGCGTCTATCTCAACGACCACCTCGCGGGCGCCACCGCAGGCACCGAACGCGTCACCCGCCTGGTGCGCACTGCCCGAGGTTCCGCGCTCGGCCGCGCGATCGAGCCAGTGGCGGCCGAGATCGCCCAGGACCGGACAGCGCTGCTCGACATCATGCGGGACCTCGGCGTGCCCGTTCGCCGTTACAAGGTGTACGCGGGCTGGGCGGGCGAGAAGCTGGGACGGCTTAAGCCCAACGGGCACCTCGTACGCCCCTCCCCGCTCGGCACCCTAGTGGATCTCGAGGCCCTGCGGTTGGGGGTCGAGGGAAAGGCGGCCGGCTGGCAGACCCTGCGCCGGCTCAGCGCAACCGACCAGCGCCTGGACCCTGCCCGGCTCGACACCCTGCTCGAACGGGCCCGGCAGCAGCAGGCAAGGATCGAGGAGTGGCGCGTCCGCCAGGCCGAGGAAGCACTGGCCACCACAGTCGGCTGAGTCTCTGCGTCAGTGACGTCACAGGCCGCTCGGCGGCTGCCGACCCGTATGGCCGGGTGCTGAGCCGCGCCCCGCCACAGGGCCTGCACCGGCCCGCGGCCACCTCCGGGCGACCCGCACGTGTCAAGGCAAACCGGCCAGGAACATGAGCGGCTCGCTGTCCGCACATGCCGCCCCGTGCCGGGGCCACGGGCGTGGGCCGCGGCCCCCGGCGTCTTCCGATATCACTCGCGACCAGGGCAGCGTCACTTTTCAGGCCGGAAAGAATTGAACAAACCGCAAGTTCCTCCGCTTGCACCGAGGCCAGAGACCCGCCGGCGGAGGCAGCGGTATGCCCGTTGTGAGGGTTTGATCGCGCCCATGCCAAGCCGGCGAATCGGCGGGCCGATCGAGGGGACAAGGGGACAGGAAACGGCTGGGGCGCGGGAGCTGGCTGCGGGGGCAGGCTCGGGGTGGCGGGGATACGGAGGATTCAAGTTGTCCACTCGGGCCGTCTGCGTTGTTCAGTCACAATCCAGGAGCGCATCCCCCGCTGCATCCGTCGACAGTCACGTATTTCGGCTCTGGCGCTGATCTTGTGATCCTGTCGGGTCAGGGCGTGAGGAGGACGCGCCTGCGGAGGAAGTCGAGGTTGGCTCGGCCATATCCTTGGCTTTTGAGGAGTTTCGTCCTTGTGGCCTGACCTGACCTGACCTGACCTTCGACCTGGCCGGAGCTCCAGGGGGTGGAGAGCCCAGCGGTGACGGCGTCGAGTTCGGGGCAGCTGGTCCGGATCTCCTTGAGGTCGGCGGCATCATCGGCTGTCAGGTTTCCGGGGTCGGTCATGATCCAGCGGACGATGGGGCGGGGCTGTGGAGCTGGGCGGCGCACGGGGGACCGGTCCGGCTGCAGTGTCCGGCAGATGTTCTCCAGCGTGCCGCCAGCCTGCAG
The DNA here is from genome assembly GCF_040297165.1 of Streptomyces sp. NPDC001851. Taxonomy (NCBI): domain Bacteria; kingdom Bacillati; phylum Actinomycetota; class Actinomycetes; order Kitasatosporales; family Streptomycetaceae; genus Streptomyces; species Streptomyces sp. NPDC001851. The sequence continues at coordinate 7,623 of NZ_JBEOYR010000055.1, forward strand.
GAGCTGTTGCACGGTGGTACAGCGTTCCCTGGTCCGGGTCACCAGGCGGCGCTCTCGTCCGCAGACATCGAGCATCCCGGCCGCCGGTGCTGGCGGCGGTGGCGTCTGCCAGATGTCGTCGCTGGTCGGCGGTGCGACCGGCACGGTGTTCTCGAACGTGGTCCGGACGCGGGTGTGGTGGGCGGAGACGGTCTTTTCGACAGCCTCGCCGAGGTTGTGCCACAGATGCCAGGCGTCCGCGATCTGCATCGCTTGCGGAGCACCGCTGCGGGCGCCCTCGGCACAAGCCCCGGCACGGTCCCCGCAGATGATCACAACTTCCGGATGGCGCTTCAGCCAGGAGCGGCCAGCGGTTCGGCATCCCGCCGGGCAGCACGTCCGCCGGACGCCGTCTCTCCGGATCCACCAGGATCGTGGCGTTCGAGTCGTCCTTCCGCAGCGCGAAATCGTCGACACCGAGCACGCGGATCCGTCCGACTGGTTCTTCCGGCGCGGCGCGGACCAGACGTAGCAAGTGTCCGTGGCGACACGCAGACCCAGCACCCCGGCCAGGCGGGCTCCCGCGCGGCCGGCCAGCGCGAGAGCGATCGAGGTCAATTGCTCACGCACGTGTGGCGTGTAGCGGGCATGCGGGCATGCGGGCTCGTCAGTCCCGAGATCTGCTCGGCGAACCTCACTGCCGGGCACGCCGTTTTCGGGCACTTGAACCGACGCACCAGCAGCTCGATCACCACTCTGGCCCCACCGACTGCGGCGTCCGCGAGCCGTCGCGTGTACCGGCTGTGCACCCGGACCGACGCACTACCGCAGTGCGGGCAGTCCGAGCCCGCCGAGCGGGCGCCCGCGCATGCATCGTGACCACTCCAGCCACCGCCCGCTCGACCAACTCCACCACGGCGCCGGTCAGATGAGGGAACAACGTCTCGAAATCCCGCGAAGAACACGCGAGCCGTGATCACAGCCACCACTGACACCGACAACGTGAGCGCAGCCTGGGACCTGCGCGCCGCGCAGGTCCCAACAGGGGGGCCAGCAACGCCGGTTGGGCCCCATTCGTGCGGCATCATGGCTCGTCAGCGATGGCGTACCAGCTTGGCGGGAAGATCGCTGGGTATAGTGCAGGCGTTTCGGGGAACCGGCGACCTGGAGTCGGTCGACCTCGCGCCACCTGGTGTTCGTCGACATCCGGGGCCCTGGCGGAGCCCCGATGACCAGATCGCTGAGGAGGCCGTCCCATGGAACCCGTCACGCTGATCACCGGTGGCTCGACAGGAATCGGCGCCGCCACCGCCCGCGCCCTGCTCAAGCAGGGCCATCGCGTGGCCGTCACCGGACGTGACGCGGACAAGCTGGCCGCCTTCGCTGCTTCGGCCGCAGCGGGCGAGCGGCTGCTGACGATCACCGGCGACACCAGCGACGCGCACGACGTCGCTTCCGCCGTGCGCCGCGTGGTGGAGGCGTGGGGCCGACTGGACAACGTCATCGCCAATGCCGGTTTCTCACTGCCCGGCAACCTGGAGAGCCACGCTCCCGAGGACATGCGCGCCATGGTCCTCACCAACGTTCTGGGGCCGGCCCTGCTGGTGCGGGAGACTCTGCCACACCTGCGGGAGTCCAAGGGCCGGATCGTGATCATCGGTTCGGTCGCCGGGGTGCGCAACACGCCTGGCAACCTGTACTCGGTCACCAAGTGGGCCGCGCACGCACTGGCCGAGAACACCCGGCTGCTGGTCGGCAAGGACGGGGTCGGCGTGACGGTCGTCGCCCCCGGGGTGGTGGACACCCCGTTCTGGGACGAGCGCGGCGGCACCCCCGAGGCGGCGCCGGTGATGACCGCCGAGCAGGTCGCGGACACGATCGTCTTCGCCGTCAATCAGCCCGCGGGCGTGGACATCAACCACATCACCATGCGGCCGACCGGACAGGTCGGCTGACGCCGCGCTCCCAACGACCGTACGACTCCGGCGTGTCTGCGGGAGCGGCGCCTTTACGTCCCACGACGTGCATGCGCGGCCCCTGGACGACCGCCTTGTTCCCACTGCCGGGCTGACAATGGAGTGATCGGCCACGGCTTCGATCGCCAGCGGCTTGTCGTCACCGCTGTCGAGGGTGAGCTGCCGAGTGGCCTGGTCGGCGGGTCGAGGGGCGTCGGCGCAGCGTGATGCCGCGGACCCGGGCGCTGTGGAGGCCGAGAGAGTCGTACACCGCGTACGCCGCGCGGGCCAGGAGGACGGTGTGCTGGGTGGCTTCGGGGGAGGGTTCGGCTGCGGCGGGTAGTACTGAGGTCGGCGTAGCGGATCGTGCAGGTCACGCCGGTGGCGATTTGGCCGGAGGCGCGCAGGCGGGCACCGAGGTCGTCGGCGAGGGCGAGCAGGACGCGCCGGTGGGCGGCCGGGTCGAGCTCGTCGCGGGCAAAGCGGTGCTCTGTGCTGAGGCTCGCCGGTGCCGGGGTGGGGTCGACGATACGGTGTCGCGGCCGTGGGTTCTGCCACTCGTTGGTGGGCGCGCTATGGGCTCGTCCTGGGTACTTGTGCGGCACGCAGGCGCCTGCCGCTCCGGCTGGCCGCTTCCTGGACTGGGGTCATCGAGCCGGACTCCTCCGCGTGGCCGGCAGGTCGTATCCGTTCCGGCACATCGAGTTACAAAGGTGGCTGTCAGGGACGGCAGCGAGCGGGACTGAGTTCTACGCCGTGTATCGAAAGCACGGACGGGCCGGGCGGGGTGATGGCCCGGTCCGGCCCGCCCGCTCTCTGCTAAAGGTCGAGCTGATACTGGTGTGTCGTGTGCGTGGGTGTGTAGCCGAGACCGTCGTTGATCTGTCTCATGTGCGTGTTGCTGTCGGCGGTGTCGGTCAGGAGGCCACCGAGGTCCGGATAGTCCCTATGGGCCTGTCGGATCGACTCGGCCTTCATCCATCGGCCGAGGCCGTGGCCACGGTGCTCGGGCAGCACACCGGTGCCGTAGTGCTGGCCGTCACCTGCGCCGTTGCCCGGGATGACGAGTTCGGTGAACCCGGCGATCGAGCTGTTGGAGGCGTCGATGGCGACGACGGTGTGCAGGTGGTCGCCGCGTTGTTCGACGGTCTTCGCCGCAGCCCGCACGCGGTCCACGTCCCAGGTCACGGTGCCGTAGTCGGTGTCGTCCATGGGCATGTCGTCCATGGCGCGGCGTGAGGCGGCGAACGTCTGGGCGAGGTCGTCGGGGACGGTTCCCTGCCATGACATCAGCCGGTAGCCGGGATGCGGACGCCCGATGATCTCGGCGAGGACGGCGGTGTCCACGTCAGCCAGTGGCAAGCGGGTGAACCTCAAGGTGAGGACCTTCCGGAAACCGCGCGCTGCCAGGAAGTGGTCGCCGGGCGATCCGGCTTCTGCCTGCGCGACAACGCAGCGTCGGGCGTTGTCCCGGGCCGTGGCCACGGCGGTGTTGAGGAGCCGGGAGCCGACGCCCTTGCGGCGCTCCGCGGGATGAACACGGAGGTCGAGCTCGGCCAGGTGCACTTGTCCGCCATCGAACAGGCGCAGAAAGGCCGTCCCGGCGGGGACGGAATCCGCTTCCGACGCCAACCAGGCAAGACGCCGGCCGTGCGGCCCGTGAGCGGGGTCGGTCAGTGGGGTGATGCGAAGGGACAAGGTGTCTCCGTCGTGAGGAGGTGGCAAGGGTCAGTACGCGAGCTCAACTCCTGGGCACTCCTGCGCATGTGCTCCACACCTCCTCGTCGACAGCGCCGGCCTGCACCAACGCAGGCGGCTGGGTGAACCTAGCTGGCCGATTGGCTCCTGGGCAACGGGTTAACGAAGAGGCGGTGCGAGTGTGTGGTCACAGCCACTCGTTGATGGCAGCGAGTTAGTTGGTGAGGGCCGCCTGCGGCCCCTGGCCCTACTGGTCACACCTGGACAACAGGGCGACGCGCCTCAGATGATTCCGGACCTGGAGCGCATCCGCGTCCCGCGGCCGAAGGGCGGGCACCCGCGCAGCCGCCCGGACCACCTCAGCGGCGATCGTGCCTACAGCTCTCGGCGCAACCGCCGCTACCTGCGGCGCCGACAGATCAAGCACACAATCGCTGAGCCGAGGAATCAGCAGGCCAATCGCTTGCACCGTGGAAGCCGAGGCGGCCGGCCCACCAGCTTCGAGAAGGCCCGGTACGTTTGCAGGAACGAAGTGGGGCGGCTGATCGGAAAGTTGAAGATCAACCGGGCGGTTGCCATGAGGTTCGACAAGCGGGCCTATGTCTTCTGCGGCACGGTGACCGTTGCGGCCATACGCCTGTGGCTTCGTGCGTGACCCGTCATACGGAACCTAACCGGCCCCTGGACTGCCGCCCCGCGTGCCCGGGAAGGCAGACCCGCCGCCTACGGGGCGATGATCACCTGGAAGGGCTCGCCGTCGATGATGCGGTCGGACCGCACCGCAGCTCCGAACTCATTACTGCCGGCCGCTTCGTTGTCGGCTCTGGTGACGTGTGAGCGCACACAGGGCGCGTTTGCGGCGTTCGCGCCGTTCCGCAGGACCTTGATGTCCTTGACATCCCATACGCCGCCCACCTGCTGGGGAAGGATGTCCACGCACAGGGAACCCATATTGCCGCCCTCCTGGGACGCGGCGAAGGGGAACTCATCACACGAGTCGTCCGGCACCAGCGAATTGTCCCTGACGAACTTGTCCGGTCCCAGATTGCAGGTAAGGTCTCGCCTGTCGTCTTTTTCCTTTTCGGTGGTCTTCTTGTAGTGGAGGGGTTTGCTCTCGGTGCCCATGCTGAAGGTAGTCAGGTTCTTCTGCGCCCACTCGTAGGAGACGGCCGCGGCCCGGTAGAGCGACTTGCGGATGGTCACGTTGGCCATGTGCTCCGGGATGACGCAGCCCGGCCAGGGGCCGACCTTGTCGTCACAACGTATCTGGGGCCCGGCCCAGTCGGTGTTGACAGATGGCAGGGGCGTCCCGGGAACCAGGAGCCTCATTGCCGCGTGGTATTGAGGCTGGACCAGCGCCTCGGCACCCGGGCCGACCGAAGAGCTGTAATTGATGGACCCGCCGACACTGGCATCCACTTTCTCCAGCTTCGCCACGAGGGGCGCTGACGTCACGGAGCACTGTCCGGTGCAGATGGGCAGCAGGTCCATTTCCACGGCGGGGATATTGGGCGTTTTACTGTGCAGGGTGGCGACAACACTCTCCTTCCAATTGGCCTGCGGCACGCTCTTGAGCTTGGAGTAGATCCCGAGTTCGCCCTCGGCGCTGCCGATCACCGTCTTCTGATCGGGGCCCAGGTAGGTCCATCTCAATCCCCTTGTCACGCAGTACGCGAGGCGAGTGGAGTTGCCAGGGGGTTGTTTGTCGCACAGGCTTTCCGGACTGTTCGGATCAGGATCGCCGTCGCGGGGAGCGGGGGCCAGAGCGCCTGCGGGGGCGGGGGCGGGCGGTCCGGAACTGACCTCGTAGCAGGCCCACGCCGCGTCCTTGGGGGCTCCCTTGCCGGAGGGGACGGGCTTGCAGGTGCCGTGACCCTGGGGAGGGGTCATCGCGGCGGCTGTGGCCGGGTGGGTGCCTAGGGCTAACAGGGCTGCGGTGAGGGCGAATGAGGCTATCGCCGCCATGCCGCGTCTGACGTGTTTCAAAAGGTGATCCCTTCCGTCGGTGGCCCCTTGGCGGGCACACCGAAGGTATGGAACCGGGCAACTCCCGTTCATGCCAACTGAGAACACGACAGTTCTTGATCTTATTTGGCCAGTTGCGGTCTAGACCTGCCGCTCCCGGCGGCGCTAGTTTCCCTCACACTCACCTCACAGACCACGCACAGCAGGGGGGAAGCAACGATGCGCCGCACCACAGGAACCCGCCTGGGCAGAGGGCTCGGAGCGCTCATAGCCACCGCGACGGCCGCCGTGGGCCTGGCCGCCACCCCGGCCGCCGCCACCCCGGCCACCCCGGCCGCGCCCGCCGCCTCCGGGCAGACGGTCCAGCCCGGCCAGACCTGTACCGCAGCCGATCTCGGTACCCGCCACCCGATCATCAAGAGCGCCGAAGTCGCCCCCACCATCACGCACTTCAAGGGCTGGTACGTCACCGAAGGCTCGACCGGCAACCAGAGCGTCAGTACGAACACCACGGAGACGATCTCCGTCTCCGTCGGTCTCAACGGCACCGTTCAGGGCAGCTTCGCCGTCGAGGCCCTCGGCTCCGTCGGCGCAAGCCTGGGCCTGAACGTCCAGGTCAACTACACCCACACATCCAGCACCAACAAGTCGATCTCGTGGAACTTCTTCCAGCCCGGCTACTACGGCCTGTACGAGGGGACGAAGAAGGTCACCGGCACCTACGGCAGCCTCAACTGCAACCGCTCGGATGCGGGCGGCCTGAAGTGGACCGAGGGCCCCGACACCGGCAGCTACACCACCTTCACCACCCTCGAAGAAGGCGCGGTGCGCTGCGAGGACAAGGTCCCCGCCAACAGCATCATGGCCAAGGCCCAGGGCTTGTTGGACTGCGGCTCCCCGGCCGCCACCGCGAAGCACCCGGCAGGTCCCGTCCCCTCGGCCAAGGCCGACCAGGCCAAGCACGACGCCGACAACGCCGCAACAGCCGCCAAGGCAGTCCAGAGCATGAAGGCCACCCAGTCGGCCAAGCCCGCTCCGCGCGTCGCCCTGAACTGCCAACCCGGCGCCTACAAGATCGACGTCCCCGGCAAGCCCCTGAACTGGAGCGCACCGCTCCTGGCCAACGACGGCATCCGCCTGCGCGAATCGAACTTCACCAGCGCCCACCTGGACAACTGGCGCCTGTGCAACGTAACGGAGCACAACGGAGTCCTCGAAGCGTCCCTGTGGAACTGGGGCAACGGCGGATGCGCGACCATCCCGGCGGACATCGCCAACCAGGAGCAGGCCTACCTGACGACGGCCACCTGCGGGGAGGACGACCTCCAGCGGTTCTACATCTATCGCGACGTACCCGGCAGCACGAAGATCGGTCTTCAGAACAAGTACACCGGCTCCATGATGGGCCACGATCGGTACGCGGACGGGGAACTCATCCGCCAGTACTCCAGCGGCAGGCAGGACGGAACGGGTACATACACCCTGACCGGAGTCTGACGGCCCCCACCCTCCGAGCGCGGGCCCCGCACGTGAACCCGGCCTCCCGGTTCCGTGCGGGGCCCTCCGCGTCTCCACCCCGAGCCCAGCCTCGGGGAGCGGTGCCCGCGGCTGAACGTCCCCTGCTGCATGCGGCGAACCCCCGCCAAGGTGGTGCGCGCTTCAACCTGACGGCAGAAGCGATGTCAACTCGTGTGTGTACGAGGCATGTTGCCATTGGCCGACGAGTTCTCGTCCCGGTTCGTCACCGACCCATCAGACAGGCCCTAGTGAGGATCGTCTGCCCGTAGTCGCCGATCGTGTTGACGGCGTCCTTGAGCCAGCCCGGTACCCAGCTGCCGTCATCGTGCTGGCCGGTGTCCTGCTTGCGCCACTTGTCCTGGAGCTGTCTCCACTTGGCGATTTCCTGCTGCTTCTCGACCACCGTCCGGAAAGCTTCCGCTTCGGCGTTGGCCGCTGCGGTGGCATCTTTGCCGGCGGCCAGGGCTGACGCACGGGCCTGCTGGGCGACAACCGACGGGCACCGCCGACGACCGCGGAGCTGCTGCGGAGATCGCCTGGGTGGTAGGGACCCCTCTGGCAGCGGCGCGGCATCGCTACCGAAGCTGCCCAAGGACTCCTCGCCTGGCTCCGGAAGTATCCGGTGCACACGGTCATCGCCCACATCCACCCGGACCACAAGGCATCCGCCGCCGTCGCCACCGCAGCCGGCCTCACCCCCACCAACCAGTGGCACGACGGAGAGATCAGATGGCGGCTGGCGATCAGCTGACCACACACATCCACCGGCCCTGACGATTACTCCCCCGCTGTCGCGGGGCCTCACCTCGGAAGCCGCGATGAGATCCCAACGAGGCTCTGTTCCGGCTCCGCGGGCATCGCCCCACGGAGCCCTGTGCAAGAAACCGTTTGGCGGACCACGAAGATCACTGCTACGTTTCCGGAGGCCGTGCGAGAGAACGAGGAGGTGGTACCCGTGAACACAGTATCGACATGGGTGCTCCCCTCCAGGGTCACGGTCGGGCGATAGGTCGTCCGGGAGCGCCGTTCCAGAGCACTCCCGAAAGGCAAGACCATGCACTTCACTTCTGAGCAGTGCTTCGACGACGGTGTCCTCGAGCGCGAATTCACCCTCGGCGAGATCCCCGGCTTCCTGTGGACGCCCAAGTCCGAGTCCGCACCGGCGCCGCTGATCCTGATCAGCCCGCCGCCGCTCGGACTGGGCAAGACGTACCCCCGGCTCGCGGGGCGGGCCCGGTACTACGCGGCGGAGTACGGCTTCGCCGTGGCCACCATCGAGCTCCCCGGGAGTGGTGACCGGCCCCGTCTGGCCGTCCTCGACCAGGCCCGCGCCGACCTGCGCCGGGTGATCGGGGCTGGGGAGCCGGTCAGCGGCGAGATCGTCGACGCCCTCATCCTCCCGCTGGTCGAGAAGGCCGTCCCGGAGTGGCGGGCCACCCTGGACGCCCTCCTTGCACTGCCCGAGATCGGCGGCTCGGTCGGGTATGAGGGGGGCATCATCTCCATCGGCGTCCGGCTGGCGGCAGTCGAGCCGCGTATCGCGGCCGCCGTTCTCTTCGCCGGGAGCTTCGTGCCCGCCGCCATGTTCGAGGAGGCCCGCGAGGTCACCGTTCCGCTGCAGGTCCTGCTGCAGTGGGACGACGAGGGGAACGACCGACAGGCGGCCCTGGCCCTGTTCGACGCCTTCGGCTCCATGGAGAAGACCCTGCACGCCAACATGGGCGGGCACACCGGCGTCCCACAGTTCGAGCTCGATGCCGGGGCCCGGTTCTTCGCCCGGCACCTGAGGTGAGACCGGGCTGCCAGGCCCCAGCAGACGATATGCCGAGCTGGCCAGGATGCTCTTCGTCGAGGGCAGGTCCCGGTGCTCCCTCTGTTGTTTGCCGCGGACCTCTGCCAACCCGGCAGGGGTCCGCAGTGACTGACGACATGAACTGAGACAGGGCCCGCACCGGTTCGGAGGCCGGGCCGAGCAGCACCATCAGGTCCCGGTCGGCGTACGCGCGCAGGCCGGGCCAGTACACGACCGGCGCAGCTCCTCTTGCCTCGGCATGTGCGGCGGACACCAGGCGGCACAGGCGAGCCCACCCGGCCGCGTTCTGCGCGAGCAGGGTGATCCGCAGCGACGGCTCCCTCATGTGCGCGCCGCCGCGCACGGGCTTACGCGGCCTCGCTGATGTCTGAGGAACTGGCGCTGCTTATCGCCGCGACCACCGCGGCGGCTGAACGGCTCAGTCTGCCCGCCTCGGGTGAAAGTGACCCGTATCCCATAGCCGGGTGAACCGGGGTCACCGCAAACGTCAGGGCCGCCCTCGCCTCATCCGGGAACGGATGCGGGGGCAACCCTTGGCTGCGTCAGGGGGGCGGCGCCACAAGAAGAGCCTCAGCTGGCGGTGCCGGCCAGGCGACGCATGATCGTCATGAGTTCGTCGGGCGGGGAGATCCTCATCGTGCGGCTTTCCCGGTCGAAGAGTGTGATCGATGTCAGAGCGCCGGCGCGCCACCAGAACACCCGGGGGGAGAGGCGTCCAGGGCCGTCCTCATAGGCGCCCTGCCCGAACTGTGCCAAGGCATTGACGGCCTCGGCCACGTGCCTGTCGACGAGCGGGTAGAACACGAGGTTGTGCCGGTTCGGGACGACCAGCAGCACGCCCTCGTCCGGTATCTCGGGGCCGCCGGCGGCCCGCAGCGCCTCGTCGAAGACGAGCACCTTGCTGGCCGCGAATACCGACTCCGGGTGGCCAAGGATGTGGAGGACCGCGCCACCTGGGAGATCGAGGGTGTCGTAGTTGACCGGCTCGCTGAGCAAGTTGCCACGCGCCGCGGCCACGAGGGTGTCCCACTCGACGAGGGCCACGTCCCGGTCACTGAGGACGCGGACGTTGTCAGGGGTGTCGAGGGCGATGCCCGCCAGGAGGTCCGTGGCCAGCGGTTGAAGGTAGCTGAACTGCCCTCGTGCTTCCTCGGGTATCGATTCCTCGGCGACCAGCCGCAAGTACACGCTGCACAGGGGGTCTGGGGCACTGCTGTGGTCGGTGCGGGCTGACAGGTCGCTCATGCGCGGTTCCTTGGGGTGTGCGGCCGCGGCGGGGTGCCGGGCACATCTGGTGGATGGTCCGTCTGCGGCTCAGAGGTGGAGCAGCTCACCGATCAGATCACACAGCCCCGCACCGCCGCACCGTGGTGCAGCGCCGAGCAGAGTGCGGACGCCGGTGCGGCCGCGGACACCACCTCGGCACCCCGCCCCCCTTGCCTGTGGCGAGGCCTGCCACAGAGCTCTTCCGCGCCCCATACCCGGTCAACGTCCGCCTCACCGCATAGGACATGGGGAAGTTCGGCGTGCAGGCGATGTCCATGCCTGTTCATGGTCGTGGTCGCACAGGCACGTGCACCGTTTGCGGTCGACTCTCCACTCCACGCCGGTAGGACCGTCGCCGAAGCGGCGGATGATGTCCGGGCAGGGCGGACCGCCGGTGGAATCGAGGCAGAAGTGCGGGCCCGCATGCCAGGTGCTGGCGGCGTTGAGCGGACCGGGACCCGCGGTCGCCCGGATGCGGCGCGGCAGCGGCGAGAAGAGCCCGTCGGGCTGGAATCGTGACGCCACCTCCGCCTCGTGCGCGGCGCGTTCCAGCGATGTCCCAGCCGGGCTGCTGAAGCAGGTCGGACCTGCCTTGGCCGGGTGGGCAGGTCAGTCGTCGATGGCCTGGTAGAGGATGGTCCAGAAGTCCTGCATGGCCCGCGCCGAGTCCGGGGTGGACATCCCTGTCTGGGTGAGCAAGATGCCGACGAGCGCCGGCGGGCTCACCCCGGCTGAACGACTCGAAGGCCCCGACACCACTGTCTTCTATGACATGCGCAAACTGCTGACACTCATCGGGGAGGGATAGTCACCTGCAGCGTCCCCTCCACAAGAATGGACAATTGCTCCGTACGGAAGCGGCCTTTCGGTGGCGAACCTGGTCTACAAGCGGGTCTCGACCCACCAGCGGTCCACCACTCGACAGAGCTCGTCCTCGACTAGCGCGTGTCCGGGCGATCATGTGCGGAGCCATATGACCAGGGCTGCGACGGTGACGGTGCCAAGGAAGACGTAGCCACGCTTGTCGTAGCGGCTGGCGACGGCCCGGAACGCCTTCAGCTTGTTGATGGCCCGTTCCACGGTGTTGCGCCTTTTGTATCGTTCGCGATCAAAGCCCGGCGGCCTGCCGCCTCGTGAGCCGCGGCGTAGGCGGGCATTCTTGTGGTCCTTCTTCTCCGGGATGACGTGCCGGATTCCGCGACGGCGCAGGTAGGCACGGATAGTGCGGTTGCTGTACGCCTTGTCCGCGCTGACGCTGTCCGGGCGTCGGCGCGGACGACCCAGCCCGGTCCGCGGTACCCGGATCTTCTCCATGACCGGCTCGAACTGGGTGCAGTCGGCCCGCTGCCCCGGAGTGACGACCAGGGACAGGGGCCGGCAGGAGCCGTCCGCGCTCAGATGCAGCTTGGTGCTGAATCCACCCCGCGAGCGGCCCAGGCCCTCGCCCGCCGCGCCACCGCCGCCAGGCGGGCCAACAGGCTCAACCACCGCCTCTCGTCCTGACGTTCGGGACCGGGTGCCCCCTTTGCAGCGCCAGGGGCCGGGGGTGGTGTCCGGCGGGCGCCAGCCGCGTCCTGGTGGGCGCGCATGACGGTGGAGTCCACCGAGATGTCCCAGTCGATGCCGTCCTCGGCGTCGGCGGCAGCCAGGGTCTGCTGGAACAGGCGCTCCCAGGTACCGTCGGCCGACCACAGCCGGTGGCGCTCATACACCGTCTTCCAGGGGCCGAACCGTTCCGGCAGGTCCCGCCACGGCACCCCGGTCCGTATCCGGTGCAGTATCCCGTTGATCACCTGCCGGTGGTCACGCCAGCGGCCGCACCGGCCGTTGCTCACCGGCAGCAGCGCCTCAAGCCGCTCCCACTGCCCGTCCGACAGCTCTCCTCGCCCCGTCATGCTCCGGTCAACGTGCCGGGAAGGTGATCGGATACGCCCCTACAGTGGGGCCATGGCAGCAGACCAGCACCCGGATGTCGTCATCAGCGGCGGCGTCGAGATGCCCATCCCCTCCGACGGCCAGCTGTGGACGGTGGGCGCGGTGATCCTCGACCAGCAGGGCCGGGCCTTCGCCCAGAAACGCAGCCCCGACCGGCGGCTCTTCCCTGACTGCTGGGACATTGTGGGCGGCCACGTTGAGTCCGGCGAGACCCTGCTGGACACGCTCGTGCGGGAGGTCCGGGAAGAGACGGGGTGGCGTCTGCGCCGGGTCCGGCGCCTGCTCGGCGTCACTACCTGGACCGGCGACGACGGCGACGGGTTGCGGCACGAGGCCGACTACCTCGTCGAGGTTGACGGCGATCTGGGCCACCCCGCCCTGGAATGGTCCAAGCACACCGCCTATGACTGGTTCGGCCCCGAAGACCTGCACCGGCTCAAGGAGAACCGCGCCCCCGGGGAGTTCCTCATCCACGACCTGGTCGCCGCGGCGCTACAAGATCGCCCGGACACGCTCTAGTAGTGCTTCGTTAGGTTCTGGCTCTGGTTCTGCTGGTCGGCAGGGGTCGGCCGCAGGTGGTGCAGGTGCCGGTCCAGCACCTCAGCAGGTC
>NZ_JBEOYR010000056.1:0-14577 GCF_040297165.1 Streptomyces sp. NPDC001851
TCAACGTGCTGTTCGCGATCCTCCGCGACGGCACTTTCTACGAACCCAGAACCCCACGCCTCGCTTGACGAAAGACATAGAGGCACCCCCCCCGCAGGCGGCAGTGATTTCGCCCGCCTGTCCAAGAAGATAGCCGAGGCCGGCCTGATGAACCGGCGCCCCGGCTACTACATGGTCCGGTCCATCGCCGTGGCCGTCGCCTACGCCGGGGGCTGGGGGGCGTTCGTCGTCATCGGCGCCGGCTGGTGGACCCTGGCGGTCGCCGCGTTCCTCGCCATGATGTTCGGCCAGGTGGCTCTGCTCGCCCACGACGTCGCCCACCGCCAGGTCTTCCGCCGGCGCCGGCCCAGCGAGACGGCCGGCCGCATCGCAGGGGCCGCGATCGGGATGGGCTACGGATGGTGGCAGGACAAGCACACCCGCCACCACGCCAACCCCAACCACGAGGACCTCGACCCCGACATCGCCCCCGACCTGCTCGTGTGGTCCCAGGACCAGGCCCGCGCCTCGACCGGACTGCCGAGGCTCCTCGGCCGCCGGCAGGCGTTCCTCTTCTTTCCCCTGCTCCTGCTCGAAGGGGTCAACCTTCATGTCTCCAGCGCGCGAGCACTTGGCAACCGCGCCCTGAAGAACCGCGCCCTGGACGGCACGCTGCTCTACGGGCACACCGCCGCCTACCTGACCGCAGTGTTCCTCGTCCTCCCACCCGGCATGGCGATCGCCTTCCTGGCCGTCCACCAGTGCCTGTTCGGCCTCTACCTCGGTTGTCTGTTCGCCCCCAACCACAAGGGCATGCCGATCCTGACCGGCAACGACCGCCCCGACTTCCTGCGCCGCCAGGTCCTCACCGCACGCAACGTACGCGGCAGCTGGTTCACCGACCTCGCCTTGGGCGGCCTGAACCACCAGATCGAACACCACCTGTTCCCCAGCATGCCCAGCCCCAACCTGCGCAAGGCCCGGCCCCTCGTCCGCCACTACTGCCAGGACCTGGGAGTCGACTACCTGGAAACCGGACTGATCGCCTCCTGCCGGCAAGCACTCACCAGCCTCCACCGAGCAGGAGCGCCACTGCGGCGAGCCCGTATCGGCAGCGCCCCAGCATGACGCACCGGCGCCGGCGGCGTACTCCAGAGCCCTGTCCCGGTGCCCGGCTGCGGTGATCCGGTGAAACGCAACTGCTGCGCCGCCTCACGGCTCCCCTCATTGATGGGCGCAATCGCAAATCCAGCGTCCCGTGAGCATCACAAGAGCACGAACTGTGTGCGGAGCCGAACGCGGTCATTGCGCGCAAGCAAAAAGCGCGGTGCGCACAGGTCCCGCCCACAGCAGGGCGGTTGAGCCACGTACCGCCGATGGCCCAGCCCACCGCGAGCGGCAGGGCGAGCGTGAGGACGCACAGCGCTGGGAAGGCGCGGGCGACGGCCCGGATGTCGCGGTCGGCCAGCGGTCGGGAGCGTAACGGTCGGCGGATGTGCCGCCCGCGCCGTCCGGGCCGCCGTAGCCGACGCAGCCACCACCGACGCATCCGGCCCGGCCACCACCGCCGTCCTCATCACAGAAACCGCAGCCTAGCCAGGCGCCAACGGCAGCTCGACGCGTTGGGCCTCATCCGGTCCCGCCTCTCCGGCCTCACCTCGGGCGCAGGTCACACCACAGCACCGCCTGACCGGACGCACAGACACCCCCTCGGCCTTGCCATTTCTACTGTCGGCGGCCCAGCACTCTCCGGATCAGCAGGAAGGCCGCAACGGCGATCAGGGCCATCCCCATGAGGATCACGAGGACCCCGACGACGACCAGGACCGTCCCAAGCAGTATCAGAAGCGCCCCGATGATGAGAAGAAACATCGCGAGAACGGTCACGGTCACCTCCTGTCCCCCCTCCGACTCTGGCCCTTTCCGACCCTCCATCGCAAACACATCCGGACAAATACACGAATGTCCTTCCCTCGGCAGTGCCCGCCTGCTGGGGTCCGGCCCATTCACGGGCCGGCCTCCGTTCTGCCGTGGAAGCGCGCGGATCGCTCCACAAGCCTGTCCTGTCACGGCATGAGACCTGCCTGGCAGGGAACCCCCGCGATTCGACTGGGCAAGCGGCATTCCTTGATGGGCAAGGCGCTGGCGGTGCTGACGGACGACGCCCTCGACGATCTGCGGGGCATCATCGACCCGCTGATCGACGTCTTATCGGCCGTCGACCCCGAGATGTTCAAGGACGAGACCGGAGACGCCTACCTCCATCTGTACGAGGGCTTTCTGGGCGCCTACGACCCGGAACTGCGACGGCGGACGGGTACGTACTACACGGCTGGCGAGGTCGTCCGCTTCATGGTCGGCTTCACCGACGAGGTGCTGCGTGACCGGCTCGGCCAGGAGGACGGCTACGGAAGCGAGGACGTCACCGTCGTCGATCCGGCCATGGGCACCGGGACCTTCCTCATCAACATCATCGACCACGTCGCCAAGTCCCTGGCGCTGAAGTACGGCAGCACGCTCAAGTCCGGGCTTCTCCGGGAGCTCTCGGGCCGGCTGGTCGGGCTGGAGAAACAGACCGGGCCGTACGCCGTCGCCGAACTCCGTGTGCACCACGCCTTCCGGTCCCACGACGCCGACATCACGCGCCGGCCGCCGAGGCTTCTGGTGGCCGACACACTCGACGATCCCGCCGTCGAGCACCACCTGGGCTTCATGTACGAGGCGATCGCCCGCCACCGCCGAATGGCGAACAAGATCAAGGCGGACGAGAAGGTCATGGTGGTCATCGGCAATCCGCCCTACCTGCGAGGTGCGAGACAGTCGGGCGTCGGACGCTGGATCACCAAGGGCAACCCGAACGGCCAGGGCCCGATCCTCGCCCGCTTCCACCCAGAGGACAACGGACGCGTCGGATACGCCCTCGACAACCTCTACGTCTACTTCTGGGCCTGGTCCACCTGGAAGGTCTTCGACCAGCTGACCGCCTCGGGAGCGCCGAAGGCCCCCAGCGGGATCGTCGCCCTCATCACCAACTCCGGATACCTGGACAGCGAGGGATCGGCCGGCATGCGCCACTACCTGCGCGAGGCCGCCGACGAGGGCTGGATCATCGGTCTCTCCCCCGAGGGCGCCTACTCCGACACGCGCACCCGGGTCTTCCAGGATGTCAAGCGGGAGATCTGCATCGCCGTCTTCGTCCGCCACGGCACCCCGGACGCGGGTACACCGGCGCGGGTCTGGCGACTCGACGTCCCCGCGGGCACACGCGAGGAGAAATTCAACTGGCTGGAAGGGCTTGGCCTCGACGGTCATCGCGACGGGACCTCCTGGCAACTATGCCCCACACAGTGGACCGCGCCTTTTCACGTCCCGTCCGACTCCGAGTGGTCGGCCATGCCACCGGTGGACGCCCTGCTGCCCTGGACGAGCTCCGGCAACAAGAACAACCGCAGCTGGCCCGTCTCACCCAGCCGCGACGTCCTGGAGAGCCGGTGGCGCAGACTCGTCCAAGCCCCAGCGGAGGACAAGGCCGCACTGCTGAAAACAACCAGAGACCGCCGTCCGGACAAGCCGGAACCACCACTGCCCGGCCAGCAGGAAAGGAAAAGCCTTGCCGCAGAGAAGGAGACGTTGCCGGTCACTGTTCCCTACGGCCGGATGACCTTCGACAGGCAGTACATCATCGCGGACAGACGAGTGATCGACTTTCCCCGACCGGCCTTGTGGTTCGCCCACAACGACCAGCGTCAGATCTACCTGTCCGAACTCCACACGGAATCAGGCCGTCCGGGGCCGGCGGTGAGTTTCACTGCCCTGCTGCCCGACATGCACCACTTCAAAGGCACCGAAGGCGGCCGCGTCGCCCCTCTCTACCGCCACCCTCACCAGGCTGAACCAAACGTCACCCCTGGCCTGCTGCGTCTCCTCACCAAGACGCACGGCGTAACGGTCACCGCCGAGGACCTCTTCGCGTACATCGCGGGAACAGCCGGCCACAGCGGCTACACCCGCCGCTTCGCCGCAAACCTCGCCGAGCGCGGTGTCCGTATCCCCATAACACGCGACCCGGCTCTATGGGCGGAGCTCGTGGAAGTGGGCCGACGCACGGTGTGGATCCACACGTACGGCCAGCGCTTCGCCTCCCACCACGACAGTTCACCTGGCTCGTCCCCAAGGCTTCCCCCGGAGGAACAACCGGAATGCGTCGTCGTGATCGGAGAGGACGACGGGTTACCTGCGGACATCTCCTACGACGCGTCCACGCGAACCCTCACGGTGGGCACGGGCTGCATACGTCCGGTGGCGCCGGAAGTCTGGGACTATCGGATCGGCGGGGTGCAGGTGATCCGCAAGTGGTTCAGCTTCCGCAAGCGCAAGCCAGACGTGGAACGACAGACCCCGTTGAACGACATCCTGCCCCCGACCTGGCCTGCCCGGTGGACCGTTGATCTGATTGACCTCATCAACGCGCTCGGGCTCCTCGTAGCCCTCGAACCCCGACAGGCCCGGCTGCTGGACGCAGTGACCAGCGGCCCGCTCATCAGCACCGACGACCTACGGGGCGAGGGCATCCTGCCCGTACCTGCCTACGCAACCAAGGAACCGAAACCGCCGCGGAAGTCTCGACGCGCCCCCGGCCCTGGTCAGGAGAGCCTCGACTTCTCGGACTGACACCCGTCCGGCCTGAGTGCCTGACGCCCGCATTTCGCCCTCTCTGCATCGTGGCGTCGCCCGGCGCCCGGCGCCCGTCGCCCGGTCTGCCACGTCGTACCTGTGGTGGCGGTGGCCGGGACGCCGTCGCATCTTGCTCATTCACCCTCGCCCGGATCGCGTCGGTGTGGCAGGGCGGGCTCTTCCGGGGTAATGACAGGACCCCCCTCACTCCCGTGCGGCAGGCACTCAGCGGGTGAGACTGGAGACATGCCATCCGAGAGCGCGAACAGCGAGGGAGCCGAGCTGGGCCGCTACCTGCGCGCCCGCCGCACCCAGACCAGCCCCGAACACGTCGGCCTCACCGTCGGCGCCGGCATCCGCCGCACCCCCGGGCTGCGCCGCGAGGAGCTGGCCACCCTCGCCGGCATCAGCATCGACTACTACGTACGCCTCGAGCGCGGCAAGGAGACCCGTCCCAGCCCCACCGCCCTCGACTCCCTTGACCAGGAGCACCAGCACCTGCATGAGCTCGCCGACCGAGCCGCCCGCTACGCCCCCGAACGGGCGTCCGCCCCGAGCCGGACCGTGCGCCCCCACCTGAAGCTGCTGCTCGAATCACTCCGCCCCAACCCGGCGTACGTCATCAGCCGCAGCATGGACCTGCTGGCCTGGAACCCCGGCGGCCTCGCCCTCTACACGGGCCTGGACGACTGGCCCGCCAGACAGCGCAACCTCGCCCGCTACCTGTTCCTCCACCCCGCGGCCCGCGGCCTCTTCACCGACTGGGACCGGCAGATCACCGCATGCGTCGCCCGCCTGCGCGCCATCGCCGGCACCGCACCCGAAGCTCGCGAAGTGCCCCCGCTCCGGCGTCAGTCCCACTGCGGACACGAGCGATTCCGCGGCCTGCTCGGTGGCCTCCGGTGGCACGACCAGCAGATCCCGGCGCCCATGGGCGGGGGCCATCAGCACGATGGTGCTCGGCGTGCGCGCCGTGGCGGTCCTGCGCAGCCGGACGACCTGGTTGCAGACGAGCATGCGGCCCGGGGCCCCGCCCACCCTGTGCCGTTCACCAGGACACTGACGATCTGGCCCCAGGCGCGGGGCAGGCCGGAGAGCAGTGACGGGAGTTCCGCCAGGAGGTCGAAGGTTCGCGGCCACCAGGCCCCGTCGATACGGCGTGGCACGGTGCTCTCGGGCGCGAGGTACAGGCGAAGGAGGGGCGGGGCCGGTGGCGGGCGCCGTAGCTGGTCGCTCATGAGGTGTCCTGTCGGGTGGTTCGGCGCGGCATGTGGTCCCCGGCCGGGCGGTGCGTCCCGGCGGCCGGCAGTGCGCTCGCGGGGAGGCGGAGTGCGGCGTCGGCCGTTCGTCCCTCCCAGGCGTCCTGTGCGTTCGCGTAGGCGGGGAAAAGGTCGAGCAGGCCGGTGTGGCGGAAGACCAGGTCGGTCGTGTGGTTGTCGTACACGATGCGTACCCAGCCGCGCCGGGCGTGGCAGTCGGACCACGCCTCGCACAGCGCAGACAGGATGCTGGAGTCGGAGAAGGTCACCTCGCTCAGGTCCACGATCAGGAAGAGCCGTCCGAGCCGGGCCGCTCGGGCCTCGGTCAGGGCGCGGACCAGTGGTGCCGCGGATTGCGTGTCCAGTTCGCCGTGCGTGCGGACGATGCGGCACTCCTCGAAGAGCGCAGAAGTGTCATTCAGAGTGGGCAACGGCTCACGCGAGGATGGTGGTTGAGGCCGGCCGGTCGTCCCTGCCGCGGGCTCCCAAGGGGCCCCGTGCCTCATTCCGCCTCCCCGGCCGCGCCCACCGGGCGACCCGCATCGGCGAGCGCCAGCATGCTCGCGGCGGTCAGTGGGTTCTCCGGGTCGGCAGCGGCGGCCAGCAGCCGGACGGCTGTTCCGGCGGGCTCCTCGGGCGGGACGACCAGGAGCACCCAGCGTCCCACGGTGCCGCAGTCCAGGGTGATGACGTGCGCGTCGCTTCCGGGTCCGGTCGGTTCCACGGCGATCACCCGGCCTGGGGCCATGACCGTGTGCGGGGCGCCGGGCCACCCGGCGGGGTCCACGGTGACCCGTATCAGGGCCCCCGGCTCCGGCTCCAACAAGTCGACGAGCGAGGGAAGTTCGAGCTCCAGCGCGTCGCAGCGCGGCCACCAGGCACCGTCCAGCGGGCCGTGGCTGACGTCCGGGGTGAGGGTCAGGCGGGGCAGGGGCATGCGGTACGTGTGCGCGTCGGCACCGGAGACGCCTCCGGCCGGCGTACTGCTGGGTTCCATGGTCCGGTCCCGTCCCGGGAGCCGTAGGACGACTGCCCGTTTCGTCCCTCGCCGGGAACGGCACCGCCGGAAGCGCTGCGCGAAAAGCTCTCGGTACGGTCAGGCTACACCTGAGCCGAGGAGAAGCGGGCGGGTCAGCCGTCCGGCTCCGTCTTCTCTGCCCTGCCCTATTCCCCTTGTTCTTCCTCCAGCTCCTCCATCAGGCAGATGCCCTCATGTGTCAGCGAGACGGCCGCAGGGGTCCGGTGCGAGGTCCAGTCCACGTTGATCAGTCCCTCGTCGGCCAGATAGGCGCAGGCGGCGGAGAGGTCCTCGTCGGGCAGGCCCAGCTCGGCGCGGAGTACCGATCCGCTGACCTCGGGGCGATTGCGTTCGACGGCCCCGTAGAGGGATCGCAGGACCGCCTCCCGGTTGTTCTTGCGTTCGCGGAGTCTTGTCATGGCTGTGGTTCTCCGGGGTCACGGCCGCGGGGGACGGACAGGCCGGCGGATCCTCGTGGCCTCGCGGATCCGGGTCGTACCTCGTCGGCGTGAGCGTGCGCGTGCTCTGTCGGTTTGCTGGTCGCGAGCCGGAGCGTGCGGGTCCCACGGCGTGCGCGGTGTCGAGGGGAGATGAAGCCGGGTTCCTCCTTCGCGACCGGCGGGGTAGCTGCTCCATACGGAGCTCCGGACGGGAGACGAGTACGAAACCTAGGGACCACGATTCGGGTCACTGCCCGGCGCAAGCGGGCGACGGTGCGGGGGCCTGCGTCGCGTTTCCACGGCAGCCTCCTCTGCAGGGTATGCCGGGTACGGGTGGCCGTGCGTCCGATGACCGGCCGGGCGGCCGGCCGCCTGACATTCGCCCGGCCGAGCCCGGTGACCACGCGAGTCGGACTGTGCCGGAGGACAGCGACCGCACGCGGACGGTCGGCGCCGTTCCTGGTGCCGGCGACCGCCGGGCCGCCGGGGCGGGCCCGGCCGGGAGTACGGTGGACATACCGAGGGCACGCCGCGCACCGCCTCAGGCACCGGTGCCGTTCTCGGCGATCGACGACGCCGGGGCGGCCTTCGTCCGCGCCCGGGGGCAGGGTTGGCCATGACCACGCAGGTGCTCCCCCCGACGACCTTGGCCCTCCCCGCTCTCCGGCCCGCACGGGGCAGGCCGCGTACCCGCGCACAGGGCACGCCGCAGAGGGGGCGCACGTCCTCGCCGCAGGTCGCAGATCGGATCCATCGGCTGACGCGTGGTCAGGTCGCGGACCGTCTGCAGGAGCTGGGCGACCTGTACGCGGAAACCTCCGGTGGTGACCCGTGGGCGTGGAACCAGGCACGTGGCCCCTTCCTGGGCCATCTCACGGCCGACGCACGACGGCCGGGGTTCTCGCTGCTGATCGCGGAGACCACCGCCCTGACCGGTTACGCCTATGGCTTCCCCGCGGGCGGCTCGGGTCCATGGTGGGCGGGCTTCGACGGGCACGTCCGGGGAGGTCTGCTCCGCCGCGCCGCCTCCGGGCGGCTCTTCGTCGTCTCTGGGATCGTCGTCCCGTCTCGCGTGCGCCGGGAGTACCGGGACCATGTCTGGAACCTCGCCCGGCGTCTGCAGCGGCGACTGCTCGCCGACCACGGCGCCGCGCTCGGCGTCGCACTGGTGGACGTCCGGGACGGCAGGACCGTCGAGACGATGCGGTCCTGGGGCTGGCGGTACGCCGGAGACGACGGCCTTCAGGCCGTGTCGCCCGGTCCGGTCCGCATTCTGGCGCTTGCTCCGGGGACGTGAGCAGCCGCGCCCCATCACCGCCTCGGCCCGGTCAGGGCACGGGCAGGCGCAGGGCGAGAAGGGCGACGTCGTCCGTGCTGCCCGGGGGCGTCCGGGCCGCCAGCTGGTCGCACAAAATGTCCAGAGGTTCGTGGGCGAGGGCGAGAGCGTGGCGACGCAGTCGGCTGAGCCCTCTGGTCAAGTCGCTGCCGGGGACTTCGATCAGGCCGTCGGTGTAGAGCAGGAGCGTGGACCGCGGCGGCAGCGCGTGAGCGGCGCTCGGGCGAGGATCGCCGGCACACGGGTCGGTTCCAAGGATCAGTCCCTGCCCGGCTTCGAGGTACTGCGCGTTCCCGTCGGGGGTCAGCAGCAGGGGCGGCGGGTGCCCCGCGCTGGTCCAGTGCAGCGTCCAGGGGCCGGTGTCCGGACCTTCCACCCGGGCGAGGACGAGGGTGGCCATCCGCACGATGGTGATGGCGTGCATGGCGTCGTCGAGGCGGTCCACGACGGCTCCGGTCGGCTCGGCATGGTCCCAGGCGAGGGAGCGCAGGATGCCGTGCAGCTGCGCCATGCCGGCCGCGGCGGTCAGATCGTGCCCGACGACGTCGCCGATGACGAGGGCGAGCGTGCCGTCCCTCAGCGCGAAGGCGTCGTACCAGTCACCACCGACCTGGGAGCCGGGCGGAGCGGGCTGGTACCGGGCGGCCAGCTGGAACCGGCCGTGCGCGGGCAGCGGGGGAAGAAGGTTGCGCTGCATGGCTTCGGCGACCGCACGCTGCCGGCCGAACCGGCGCGCGTTGTCGATGACCAGACCGACCCGGCGGCCGATGTCGCCGGCCACGTCGAGATCGCCGGTGTCGAAGGGCCGTGCCGGGTCGGTGCGCACCAGCGTCAGCGCACCGGTGACCTGCCGTCTACTGCCGAGCGGCACCGTGATGGCGGATGCCGCGCCGATCGCTCCGAGGAAGGCGTCGTGCACGCTGGCCAGCGGTGAGTCGGGCGGTGCGTCCAGGTCCACCCGCTTCTGAAGGACGGGAGCGCCTTCGTTCAGTACCTGGACCAGGGGCGAGTGGGTCGCCTCCCCGACCGGGGGCAGATGGCCGCGCCAGTCCTCCTGCCCGGCTGCACGGCCCTCCGGACCGGTCACGGCCACTCGGTGCACCTGACGGGAGCCGACCCGCAGGTCCACCGCGGCCCAGTCGGCGAGGCGGGGGACGAGGACGCGGCTCAACCGGGCGAGGGCCTCGTCCACCTCCAGGGTCTGACCGAGCACGTCGGTGATCTCCGCGACGAGTGTCAGCCGCTCGGCGAGACTCTCCAGAGCGCTCGTACGAGCGGTTCGTTCCGCCTGTTCCACCCGTTCCGACTGCTCGGCGCGTTCCGCTCGTTCCCTGCCGGCACGGCGGTCCGCCGCGGTCTCGACGATCAGCACGACCATGCCCTGGCAGACGCCGGAGACGTCGTCCGCCAGGGGGGTGGCCGACCAGGAGATCGGGACCAGCCGTCCGTCACCACGCAGGCACCTGTCGTCGTCCCCGCGTGCCGCACGCCTCTCGGCCAGTGCCCGCAGCAGCGGGCAGCGCTCCCGCGGGACGAGGCCACCTCCCGGGTCGCGATGGCACAGGTCGTGCAGATCCCGCCCGTACACGGACCCTGCCGCGCGCTGCAGAAGCCGCTCGGCGGCCGGGTTGACAGCGACGATCCGCCCGGCCGGGTCGATCACGGCGAGGGCCGTGCCCAGCTGCTCGACCACCTGCTGCCACAGAGCCGGCTCCCCCGCGGACAGCCGGCGCTCGTGCTCTCCGCCGGACTTCAGGCCCTCCGCCACGTCGCCGCCGTCCTTTCCGCACGGACCCACCGCGGTGGGCGGCCCCCGGGCCGGCGGGTCACACCGACGTCGGCACCCCGGTGGGTTCCTCTTCGAGTACCCGCACCCGGGAGTAGGTCGCCGCCCTCGCCCGACCGGCTTCGTCAGCCCGTGGAACGCGAAGCGCTCGACCGCAACCGCGCACGGATGCCCGCCATCGGCAAGGCCATGGGCGTCATCGTCGGTCGCCACCACTGCGATCCTGTCAGCGGCTCCCCCGGCTCGTTGGCTGAACCGGAGGAGCCTGAGTCGAGCCAGCTCCATGGATACGCTGCTGAACGCGGCCCGCCTCCGGGTCCCCCCACCCGAGTCCGCCACACCCGGATGCCCTGCCGCGATGTGCGACAGGCGCTCGATCGTATGGTCGTGAGCCGTGATCCGCTCCCGCAGGATCCCTGCAGTGCATCAGGCACCCGCGACCATCAACGGAGCATCCGCGATCCGAGCGGTACCGATCGTCCGAAGGGCAGGTGCACCACCGCCCTGGCCGAGTTGAACCCTGAGTGAGGTCCACGCCACCGGCCGCTGCGCGCCGTGGAACGGGATGCACGAAGACAGCAACCCGGGGTAATAGTCGAATTGTCGTCCTCGCAATTCCGTACGGCATCGGCGACCCGGGCGGGAGACCCGCGGTCTGGGCTGTGATCATGATGGAGAACTCTCGAAACGGCAGCCTCACGCGACTCAAGGAGCACTCGGTTCCGGTACGGACACCGCTCCTGAACAAGATCAGCGAGTTGCAGACGGAAATCAGTCAGCTGCAGGAGGCCGTCGTCTCCCACACCGTGGTCGACCAAGCGATCGGCGTGGTCATCACCCTCGGTGGCCTGCGTCCCGAGCAGGGATTCCAAGCGCTGCGAGAGGTCTCACAGCACACCAATTACGAAACTGCGGCAGGTATCCGAACTGATCGTGGACTGGGTACACGGCGAACAGCTGCCGGACGAGATCCGCACCGCTCTGAACAAGGCACTGGCCGGAGCACGGTCATCTGAACGCAGCACAGCTCTGCCGCCCGCGTTCTGAGCCGGACGGCAGGGCGGGCGGACGAATGGAATGCCAGCTCACTTCCGAACCCGCACGCGACACGACCTCCGCCCAACGTGTCCCCGAACCCACCTGACCAAAACGTCCCACCCCAGACTTACATCGCGTACGGCGAGCAATCGGCCTCAGGGCGAGACGCCCTCGTCCGACTGTGGCAGTCGCAGGGCGAGCAGGGCGATGTCGTCGTGGGCCCCTGCCACGAGTCCGTTCATCAGCTCGTCGCTCAGCTCGTCGATGTCCTGGTCGACCAGGGCGGCAGCGTGCTGCCGGAGCCGGGTCATGCCGTGATCCATGGATTCGCCGCGCCGTTCGATGAGACCGTCCGTGTACAACAGCAGGGTGCTGCCCTCGGGCAGGGGCAGGCAGGCACTGGGCCGTTCGGCGTGCGGGTCGACGCCCAGTAGCAGGCCGTGTGCTTCCCAGAGGTAGGTGGTGTCGCCGTCCGCAGTGACCAGCAGGGGTGGTGGATGTCCGGCACTCGCCCACTCCAGCTGGTACGGCCCTCCTTCCTGGCCCTTGAGCAGTGCGTACACGCAGGTGGCGGTGCGGTGGCTGTAGAGGGCGTCGACTGCGAGGTCCAAGCGGCGCAGGATCATGCCGGGGGGCTCCCGGCGGTCGCAGGCGATGCCACGCAGCATGTTCCGGATCTGGCTCATGGTCACGGCGGCATGCAGATCGTGGCCGGTGACGTCGCCGATGATCAGAGTGGTGTCACCGCTTTCCGGCAGGACGAAGCTGTCGTACCAGTCACCGCCGATCTGCGCAGTGGCAAGCGCCGGGGAGTAGCGGGCGGTGACGCGAAGACCCGGTACGACGGGCAGGTCCGGCAGCAGGGAGCGCTGGAGGCGCTCGGCGACGGCCTGGGTCTCGGCGTAGAGCCTGGCGTTGTCGAGGGCCAGCGCGATGCGGTGGGTGAGGTCCTCGACCAGCGCCAGGTCCGCCTCGCCCCACGGCGGGTGTCCCTCGCCCCTGACCAGGGTCAGCGCACCCAGCACTCGCCGACGTGCCCGCAGGGGTGCCACGATCACGGAGTCTCCCCCGAGTCGGGCGAACGGTTGCATGGTTGCCGTGTGCAGCGGATCGGACGCCTCCTGCGCGGTCGGCAGCCGCCCGGCCGACAACAGCAGGGGGCCACCGCCGCGAAGCACCCGGGACAGCGGCCCTCCTGGCGTCTCCGGCGCCGGCGGCAACGGTCCCGTCAGGCCGGTCAGGGCGGTGTTGGGGTCACGGTGTGAGACACAGACCCGCTCGACGGCGCCGTCCTCGTCCATCAGATCGGCCGCGGCCCAGTCGGCCAGCCCCGGCACCAGCACGCGGCACACCCGCCTGAGCCCCTCGACCGCGTCCAGCGTGCTCGACAGCGCCGCCGCGCTCCGGGTGGCGAACGCCAGCTGGTCGAGCGCCGCTCGCAGCGCCGCGGCCGCGTCATCCTCGTCCATGGCGACCACCTACCCGCCTGAGGGCTCTACGGCCGCTTCCGTCCTGGGAAACCACTCCTCGGGTAGTGCACTGAAGCCGTGCACTACCCGAGGGCCCAGGCAGGTACTTGCCTGGGTCCTACCGGGCCTCGTGGCTTGTCTGTCGGGCACCCTCTGGACGCCTCCCGGCCCCGTTGCAGTTCAGGTCTCGGGCCTGACCGACGTCCAGTCGGCACGGCCACCCGCCCCGAGGACTTCGACATCGGCACCGAGCTCGTCGGTCGATCCCTCCCGTAGTCCGCGCCGGGTGATGCGGCCGACCACGAACGCGAATTGAGGAAGGAAGGCCCTGGCGGTGTTCGCCGCCCCGACCAGGTTGACGTCGACGACGCGTCGCCACAGCTCGGCATCGGTGCGGCTGAAAGGCCCGCCTACAGCGCTGCCGGCGTCGGCCACCACGACACCGGCCGCTCCGAGCCGCTCCTCGACCTGCCGCGCGGCACGGTCGAGCGCGGTCTGATCGGTCACGTCCGCCTCGATGCAGACGGTCATGGTGGCCAGCGACGCCGCCACCTGGGACAGCGTCTCCTTCTCACGACCGAGCAGGGCGATCCGCATGCCCTCCGCGGCCAGGCGCCGCACTCGCCCACGCCGCGCGCCGCCCCCGCGATCACAGCGACCCGGCCCCGCAGTGGGCTGCCTCGCAGGGCGGTAGGCGGGCGGCTGCCGACAGTACGCATGCGAACCTCACCTCTCCCGCTGCCGCGGTCGGCCGCCTCCGCGTACCCGAGACTCACAGACGCCCCTATAACGCAGGGGTGCGGGCAACCGGTCTGACCAGGTTGAAGACCTCGCGGGCCGCGTAGCGCTTGAGGCATCGGATGATCTCGCGTCGGGTCTTGCCCTCCTGTGTGCGGCGTTCGTAGTACTCCTGGGTGCGCGGGTCGTGGCGCAGGCGGGTGAAGACGATGCGGTGCAGGGCGGCATTGGCCTGCCGGTCCTTGACCGCGGAGTCCTTGGCGAGCTTGAACATCCGGGCGCTGTGCACCGGACCGTCGCCGGACTTGGCCCGGGCCCGGGCGCGACCGCTGAGCACGGCCTGCGCGGCGGCCTGAGCGTCGGGCGGATCCGACTTCCCCAGCAGGCGGCGGGCCGAGCGGTCGGGGCGGTTCACTTCGTATACCTCGACCTGCTGCGCCAGCAGGTAGCGGGCCAGGCCCGCGCCGAAGGTGCCGGTGCCCTCCACACCGGCACGGCGCACCGTCCCCCGCTTGCGGGCCCACACGAGAAGCTGCCGATAGCCGGCCGCCGTGGCCGGAAAGGACGCGGTGCCCAGGACCTACCTTCCCCAGCGGGGAGATCACGGCGGCGACATGCACCTCGCCGTGCGTGTCCACGCCCAGTACGACCTCTTTCCGCACGGGAGGGTCTGTGCTCGAGGAGGTGCTGAGCTGTCTGATCGTCATGGTGGTTCGCCTCTCGCATGGTGACGTGCTGGATGGATGGCACCGGCCTGCTCGGGCGGTCTGAACCGTGATGGCGCCTGAACTCGGCAAGGCCCCTGACTTGTTGAATTGACACCAGATGCTCGGTCTGCAG
>NZ_JBEOYR010000057.1:0-13790 GCF_040297165.1 Streptomyces sp. NPDC001851
GCCACCTCCCCCCGGTCTTGCCCGGTGTGCGCCGGGGGGCGCCCGGCGCCTGTGGGCGGCACCCCCCACCCCGGCCGGCCGGCGGGGGCGGGCGGGGAGCGCCGCGCGGCGCTCCCCGCGCGGGTCAGCGGTCGGCGGTGCCCGCCGCGTCCCGGTCGGCCGCGGCGGCCGCGGATTCGGCCGCGTTCACCTTCTTCCGCATCTCGGCCAGTTGCGAGGGCCCGGCGGACGGCGCCGTGGTGGACGCGGCGTCGGGCGGCACGGTGCTGGACGCGGCGTCGGGCGTCGCCTTCGGGGAGGCGCCGTCGTGGTGGGCGCAGCCCGCGCCGAGCCCCACCACCAGCACGGTGGCCGCCGCCAGCGTCAGGCTCCGGCGCCGGGCCCGCATCAGCTCGCCGCCTTACCGCTGCCGTTGGCCGCGCACCACGTCTTGACGGCCGCCAGGTCCTTCTGGCGCTGCTCCAGGCTGGTCCGCAGCGACTTGCGGAACTCCAGCCGGTCCTGGAGGAAAGTGGCGATCTCCGTGCGGCCCGCCTTCTTCGCGTTGTCGACCCGCTTCTGCAGCCGCGCCACCGAGCCCCGCGTGCCGGCTCCGGCGTCGAGCCGCTTCAGGGCCCGTTCGATCCGGTGGTCGATCTTCGGCACCCGCTTGCACAGTGCGTGGGCCCCGTCACCGGCCGGCTTGGCGGTGGGCGTGCCGTCGGCCGCGGAGGCGGTCCCCGCCGCTCCCGCCAGGACCGCCGTCACGGCGAGCCCCGCGAGCAGCGTGCGCGTGCGTCGTCGTACGTTCATCTGCCTCTCCGTTCACTTCCGGCGGACGACCAGGTCTGCCGTCCGTCGCGGAGGAGGCTAGGGAGCGTCCTTGGGGAAACTCTGTGACCGGTTTGCCCCGGCTGTGCCGATGAGCCAGTCCCGCCGGTCCGGCAGCCCGCCGCCGCCCGAGGGCAGCCGTACGGCGAAGCGGGCACCGGCCCCGCCGGGTCCGTCCGTCACCGTGACGCTCCCCCGGTGCAGCGCCGCCTGCTGGGCGACGAGGGTCAGGCCGAGCCCGGAGCCGGCGCTGTCCCGGCCCCGCTGGAACCGCTCGAAGATCCGGCCGCGGGCGGCGGGCGGCACGCCGGGCCCACGGTCGTCCACGGTGATCACGACCTGGTCCGCGGTGGCGCTCGCGCCCACCCGGACCCGGGCCCGGCCACGCGCGTCCCGTCCGTGGGCCAGGGCGTTGCCGAGCAGGTTGTCCAGCAGCAGCCTGAGGCCCGGCACCCAGCCGTGCACGGTGAGCCCGGGAGCGGCGTCCAGGGCGATCTCGGCGTCCGGGGCCCGCCGGCGGGCCTCGGCGACGGCCGCGTCCGCCACGTCGGCGAGGTCGACGGGGCGGAACGCCTCCGCCTCCACCAGATCACCCCGGCCCAGCTCGCGCAGCATCACCAACAGGCCGAGCAGCCGGGCGTGTTCGCGCCGCAGATCGGCGAGGACCTCGGCGCGGTCGGCTGCGGGCAGGCCCGGGTGGTCGGCGAGGATGTCGAGGTTGGTGCCCATGCTCATCAGCGGGGTGCGCAGTTCGTGCGCCGCCGCGGCGGAGAACGAGCGGGCGGTGTCCAGGGCCTCGGCGGTGCGGGCGGCCTGTTCGTCGTAGCGGGCGAGGACGGTCCGCAGGGTGGCGGCCAGCTCGTCGACCTCGGTCACCCCGGTGCGCCGGTCGGCCGGCCGGGCGCTGCTGGCG
Source organism: Streptomyces sp. NPDC001851 (assembly GCF_040297165.1). Taxonomy (NCBI): domain Bacteria; kingdom Bacillati; phylum Actinomycetota; class Actinomycetes; order Kitasatosporales; family Streptomycetaceae; genus Streptomyces; species Streptomyces sp. NPDC001851. The sequence continues at coordinate 1,724 of NZ_JBEOYR010000057.1, forward strand.
CGCGGGTCGAGGCCGGCGGTACGGCGGGTGAGGCGGCGCAGCGGGGCGCTCGCGCCGGTGGCCAGGCCCCAGGCGAGCAGGCCGGACAGGGGCGCGGCGAGGAGCGCGGCGAGGACCACGCGGCGCCGCACGAGCCGGAGTTGGGTGCGGTCGGCGGTGTCGGTCGAGAAGACCCACAGGGTGCCGGTGGTGCCCCGGAGGGGCCGGGCCAGAGCCCGCCAGCCGCGGGCGCCGTCGCGGACGGTGACGGGGCCGACGGGCCGCGGCGGAAGAGCCACGGACGGGCCGGGCTGGGGGCCGCCGCGGAAGTCGGCATCCGGTCCGACGACGCGTACGCCGACGTCGAGGGCCGCGCTGAACAGCTTGCGTTCCCTGGTGTCGGCGGCCTTGGGCCGGCCGCTCTGCGAGGCCCGCAGCAGCGACCGGGCGTCCGGGGCGACGGCCGCGGCCCGCTCGCGCAGATGCTGGTCCTCGGTGCGGTGCAGGTCCCGGGCGACCAGGTGCAGCAGCAGCCAGCCGGAGGCCAGGACCAGCAGCGGGACGGTGCAGCCGACGGCGAGGCCGATACGGGTGGAGAGTCTCACGGCGTGTCCCGGGCCTCCCTGAGCACGAAGCCGACTCCGCGCACGGTGTGGATCAGCCGCGGGCGTCCGTCCGCCTCCAGCTTGCGCCGCAGATAGCTGACGAAGGTGTCGACGGCGTCGGTGCGCACGTCGAAGTCGTAGCCCCACACGCGTTCCAGGAGCTGGTCGCGGGTCAGGACGAGGCCGGCGTTGCGGGCGAGCACCTCAAGGAGTTCGAACTCGCGGCGGGTCAGATCCAGCGGGTGACCGTCCCGCTCGGCGGTGCGCGCCGCCGGGTCGATGAACAGGCCCGCCACCCGCAGCACCCCGCGGTCGGCGGGCGGACGGCGGCGCAGCAGGGCGTGCAGCCGCAGCACCAGTTCCTGCAGGGCGAACGGCTTGACCAGGTAGTCGTCGCCGCCCGCCTGGAGTCCGGCGATACGGTCGGCGGTCTCGTCGAGGGCGGAGAGCATCAGGACCGGAAGGTCCCGTCCCCGGTCGCGCAGCCGCGTGCACACCTCGATACCGCTCATACCGGGCATCGACACGTCGAGCACCAGGACGTCCGGTGGTTCCTTCTCGATCGCGGTGAGCGCCCCGGGCCCGTCGGCCGCGGTCCGCACCAGGAAGCCGTTCAGCCTCAGGCCACGCTCCAGCGACCGCCGGATCGCCGCGTCGTCGTCGACGACCAGCACCGCACCGGGGCACGCCTTGTCCCTCATGCGCCCTCCCTCATCGCCCGGACAGGGTACGTCCTGTCCCGGCCGCCCGTGCCGGCTCCCCTGCGACGACCGTCCGGAAGCTGTGGGGCGCGCGGCACAGAGCGTCGACGTCCTCGCCCCCTGCTCGAACGGAACGGCCGGCCGATCGTGGCCGTGGCCGATCCGCAGGGGCGTCGAAACCGCGCAGTCGGGCGTTCCCCTGCTCGGACCCGCCCGGAGGCGTCCCGGTCGAGCCGGTCGGAGCTGAGCGTCTTGATCGTCAGCGAACCGCCGGGCCGGGGCCGGACGGGTGCTGGTCGACCGAGGGCCACGTCAGTGACCGGCAGGGGGCCGCGGCGGACCAGTCCGGCCGGTCACACCGGCCGCGATCACCGCGCGGACGGCGGCGAGGTCCGGAACAGGGACCGCGTGTCCCGGTTGAACCGCCGTACGCTGCCGAACCCGAACCCGGACGCGAACGCCACCTCGGCCACCGGCGGATCTGTACCGCCCTGCACGGCAGTTCGGAAGTGTCACTGGCGATCGGCCCGGCCATCCGGTACGGCCGGCACCGCAGACACGCCCGGAAGCCGTGCGCGGCCGGGGTGTCCCGCCGCGAAATCCGTTGTGAGCGGAGCCCGGACGCCTCTACCGTGGCGCGGTGACGACTCAGGTGATCGTGGTCAACGGTGGTTCCAGCTCGGGGAAGTCGGGGATCGTCCGGTGCCTGCAGGCCGTGCTGCCGGATCCGTGGCTGGCGCTCGGGACGGACACACTGGTCGATGCGATGCCACCCGCCCTGCACACATCGGCCGGTGGGATCGAGTTCGCTCCGGACGGAGAGGTGAGCGTCGGGCCGGAGTTCCGGACGGTGGAGGCGGCCTGGATCGAGGGGGTCGCCGCGATGGCCCGTGCGGGCGCCCGGGTCATCGTCGACGAGGTCTTCCTCGGCGGGGCGTACTCACAGCGGCGATGGCGGAATGCCCTGGGTGACCTGCGGGTGCTGTGGGTCGGTGTCAGGTGTGACGCCGCGGTGGCCGCGGGCCGTGAGGTCGCCCGAGGCGACCGGACCATCGGCATGGCCGCCGCCCAGGCGGAAGTGGTCCACCGGGGCGTGGCCTACGACCTGGAAGTGGACACCACGCGCACCGAGTCGATGGAGTGCGCACGGACCATCGCCGCACATGTGTCAGCCGGTGACCATGCTCGCGACCAGGTTGAGGGTGGTCGCCAGGATGCCGGTGCCGAAGACGTAGGACAGCAGTGTGTGCCGTAGCACGACCTCGCGGACCATCGGGCTGGAGACGGCGGTGTCGGAGACCTGGTAGGTCATGCCCAGGTTGTAGCTGAAGTAGAGGAAGTCCCGGTAGGCGGGCGGCTGCTCGTTGTTGAAGTCGATCCCGCCGGCGGGCGCGTCGTAGTAGAGGTGGGCGTAGCGGGTGGCGTACATCAGGTGCAGTGCCGCCCAGGCCAGGAACACACCGGCGAGCGCGGTCGGGGCAGCGGCACGACCGGATCCGGAACCGTTCAGGAGGAGCAGCACCACGATCCCGACCAGCCCGCACAGCGAGGCGGCCACCACCACCAGCTCCTCCACGAGGGGCCGCAGCTCCTCACGCCGGGCGTTGTGGTGGGTCGCGGCGGCGTCCATCGGCCAGAGCACCAGCCAGCCCGTCGCGACGAAGACGGCTTGCGTCGCCGCGGTGCCGGCGAGGATCCCCAGCGGCGGCCGCGTCGCCACACCGACGGCCGCACCGACCGCCGCTCCGACGACCACCGCGCCGGCCAGCCTGGGAACCGCGGACAGCGGCAGCCACTTGCTCATGCGACACAACGATAACGGCGTCAGAATGGCCTCATGACCACCGTCTTGGCCTTTCACGCCCACCCGGACGACGAGGTGCTCCTGACGGGCGGCACGCTCGCGCGGGCCGCCGCCGAGGGGCACCGCGTGGTGGTCGTGGTCGCCACGGACGGCGTCATGGACGCCGCGCCGGACGGCGAGACGCCACGTCTGGCCGAACTCCGCGCCAGCGCTGCCGCGTTGGGTGTGCAGCGCGTGGTGCACCTCGGGTATGCGGACAGCGGTCACGGCGCGATCCTCTACCCCGATCCGCCGGACCGGGCACGCTTCGTGCGGGCCGGCACGGAGGAGGCGGCCGAACGGCTGGCCGCCCTCCTCCGCGAGGAGGACGTGGGCCTGCTCCTCAGCTATGACGCACGCGGCGGATACGGCCACCGCGACCACGTCAAGGTGCATGAGGTCGGCCGACGCGCCGCCGAACTGGCCGGGGTGCCCCGTGTGCTGGAGGCGACCCTTCCGCGTGACGCGGTGGCGCGCCTGGTGAAGCTGGTGCGGGTGCTGGGGATCCCGTTGCGGTTCGACCCGGACGCGGTGCGCACCTGCTACACCCCGCGCGCGGCCATCACGCACACCGTCGATGTCCGGCGCTTCGCCGCACGCAAGCGGGCAGCTCTGGCCGCCCACCGTTCGCAGGTCTCGGGCACGGGCCGGCTCGCCGCCGTGCTGAGGGTGCTGGTTCGTCTGCCGGTCCCTGTCTTCGGTTGGCTGCTCGGCCGGGAATGGTTCGTGGAGGCCCGCGCGGCGGCTTCGGGCGATGCCGTCGCGGGCCTCTTCCGCTCCACCTCTTAGCGTCGGCTCCGGGCGCGTCCACATACGTTCCGTTCTCGGGGGCGCGGCACTGGTGCACCGCTCGCCGGTGTCATCGTCGCTGCGGCGGTGCGCAGCCGATGCTCACCAGCCGGTGACGCGTTCCCAGACATGCTCGATCGCCGGTGCCGGTCCGGCGCGGTGTGTGCCGTCGACGATGTGGTAGCCGCGGTGCTGGGCTGCGGTGGCGCAGGCGTGGTTGGGCAGGATGCGCAGGCGGGTGCCCACCGGCAGGTGGGGCAGTTCGGCGCCGTCGCGGGCCGTGAGGGTGCCGTGCTCCTGGCTCGCGGCCGTCATGACCAGGCCCGGGATGAGGTGGCCGGCGAGGTCGGCGACCAGGCCGTAGCCCTGGTCCTGTGCCTGTGCGGCGGTCCCGCGGTCGCGCGACATGGCCATCCAGCCGCCGTCGGTCATGATCCATCCGTACTCGGGGCGGTGCCCGATGACGGTCACGACCACCGACAGGGCGATGTCCTCGATCCGGCAGACCCCCAGCCCGGCCATGACCAGGTCGAAGAAGACGTAGTTCCCCGCGCGCAGTTCGGTGACGCCGGTGAGGTCCTCGGCGGCGTGGGCGGTGGGTGTGGAGCCCACGCTGACGATGTGCACGGGCAGGCCGGCCGCGCGCAGCCGTTCCGCGGCGGCGACGGCGGTGTCGCGTTCGTTCTTCGCCGCCAGGCGCTGTTCCTCGGCGGTGTGGGCGGAGTAGGACTCGCCCGCGTGGGTGAGGACGCCGTCCAGGCAGCCCGCGTCGTGCAGGACGCGGCCGATCTCGGGGAGCGCGGGGTCATCGGGCCTCAGTCCGCCGCGGTGGCCGTCGCAGTCGATCTCGATCTGGCTGGGCAGCGGGATGCCCGCCCGGCGGGAGGCTTCGGCGACGATCGTCGCCTGCTCGGCGCTGTCGAGCAGGATGCGCAGCGTGACACCGCGGCGCAACAGCGCGATGACACGCGGGAGTTTGTGGGGGTCGATGCCGACGGCGTAGGTGATGTCGGTGTAGCCGCCGTCGGCGAACGCCTCGGCCTCCGCCAGCGTGGAGACCGTCACCGGGCAGGGCGTGCCGGAGTGCAGGAGGGCGGCGACGTCGAGGCTCTTGGCCGTCTTCACGTGCGGGCGCAGGGTGACCCCGAGCCCGTCGGCCCGGTCCTTGAGGCGTGCGATGTTGCGCCGCACGGTGTGGATGTCGACGACGGCGAACGGGGTGTCCGGGTCGGCCAGGGTCGCTGGGGTGTTCACGGCGGTGTTCACTGGGGTGTTCACGGGGAACTCCAGCTCCTTCAGGATCGGACGGGTCGCGCCGTGCGCTCGGTGGTCATGAAGTGCCGCCGCTACTTGGCGTAGTTGTACACCGTGGCCCGGGAGACGCCCAACAGGTCGGCGATGGTCTGGGCGGCGTCGCGGGAGTCGAAGTAGCCGTCGCGCTGCAACTGCCGCACGAGGGCCTTCTTGTCCTCACGGCTCAGTGATCTGGGGGTCGTGGCGCGCTCCGCGGCACGGGCTTCCACCGCCCGGCGCAGTTCGCGGGCGTTGCGGTCCCGGAGGGTCTCCAGGGGCTGCTCGCGGTGCTCGGTCCCGGTGGCCACCAGGTTGGACAGCGCGAGGGTCACCGGGGACAGGACGGACACGTCCAGGTTCAGGCAGAGGGCCGCGACGTACTGCCCCGCGGCGTTCTTGATGCCGATGGACGTGCTCTTGGCCGGGCGGCCGTCGGGGAACTGGTTGGGGTAGTTCTGGATGACGCTGGGGTAGTCGGGGTCCTCGATGCGGGCCAGTCCCAGCTCCGTGGCGGAGTCCCCCACCCGGCGGCCGGAGAGGTTGTTCTCGATCGCCCGGATCGCGTGCTGCGGATCGCGCAGGTCGTGCAGGACGACTTCGCACAGCCCCGGGAACATGCGGCCCAGCGCTACGGCGATCTTCTCGGCCTCACGGATGAGGTGCTCGTCGGCCTCGGCGGAGGCCGTCGCCCTGTGTGCCGCCTGGTCCACGGGAAGCCCTCCACCAAGCTCTTGGACTGATTGTCCATCTCTGGATGAGCAGTCTAGATGAGACTCCGTGTTTGTCCAGCCGCCGGGGCCGTACGCGATCGGCGGCCTGCCCGGCTCCCCGGGCAGGCCGCCGATGTCGTGCGACCGGGGTTACAGCGCCCGTTCCAGGCGGTCCGCCATCAGCCTGACGAAGCGGGCCGGGTCCTTCGGCTGGCCGCCCTCGGCGAGCACCGCGAGGCCGTGGATGACTTCGGCGGTCTCCGTCAGCGCGGTGCGGTCCTCGCGCTCCTTGTACGCCTGGTTGAGGCCCTTCACCAGCTGGTGGTCGGGGTTGAGCTCCAGGATCCGCTTGGCGCGGGGCACTTCCTGGCCCATGGCGCGGTACATGTTCTCCAGCGCCGGGGTGAGGTCGTTCGCGTCGGAGACCACGCAGGCCGGGGAGACGGTGAGGCGGGAGGACAGACGCACCTCCTTGATGTCCTCGTCCAACTGCTCCTTCATCCAGCCGAGCAGCCCGGCGTACTCCTCGCTCTGCTTCTCCCGCTCGCCCTCGCCCTTGTCCTCACTCGTGGCGTCGAGGTCGATCTGCCCCTTGGCGACGGACCGCAGCTTCTTGCCCTCGTACTCGCCGACGGCGTCGGCCCACACCTCGTCGACGGGGTCGGTGAGCAGCAGCACCTCGATGCCCCGGTCCCGGAAGGCCTCCATGTGCGGGGAGTTCTCGATGCTCGGCCGGGACTCGCCGGTGAGGTAGTAGATGTCCTCCTGCCCGTCCTTCATCCGCTCCACATAACCCTTGAGCGTCGTCTGCTCGGTGTCGTGGTGCGTGCTCGCGAAGGAGGCGAAGGCGAGGATGGCGTCGCGGTTCTCCGGGTCGGTGACCAGTCCCTCCTTGAGGACGGTGCCGAACTCCCGCCAGAACGTGGTGTACCGCTCCTGGTCCTTGGCCATCATGTCCTTGACCGTGGACAGGACCTTCTTCGTCAGCCGTCGCCGGATCATCTCGATGTGCCGGTCCTGCTGGAGGATCTCGCGGGACACGTTGAGCGAGAGGTCGGCCGCGTCGACGACACCCTTGACGAAGCGGAGGTACGGCGGCAGCAGCGCCTCGCACTCGTCCATGATCAGCACACGCCGGACGTAGAGCTGCAGGCCGCGCCTGAAGTCCCGGGTGAACAGGTCGTGGGGCGCGTGCTCGGGGAGGAACAGCAGAGCCTGGTATTCGAAGGTGCCCTCGGCCTGCAGCCGGATCGTCTCCAGCGGGTCGCGCCAGTCGTGGGCGGTGTGCTTGTACAGCTCGTGGTACTCGTCGTCGGACACCTCGTCGCGCGGGCGCGCCCACAGGGCCTTCATCGAGTTCAGCGTCTCGGGTTCGGGTGCCTTGTCGTCCTGGCCGGAAGAGCTCTCCGGGACCATGCGGATCGGCCAGGTGATGAAGTCCGAGTACCGCTTGACGATCTCCCGGATCTTCCACGGGGAGGTGTAGTCGTGGAGCTGGTTCTCCGGGTCGGCGGGCTTCAGGTGGAGCGTGACCGACGTGCCCTGCGGCGCGTCGTCGACCGGCTCCAGCGTGTACGTGTCCTCGCCGCGCGAGGTCCAGCGGGTGCCCTTGCTCTCGCCGGCGCGCCGGGTCACCAGGGTGACCTCGTCGGCCACCATGAAGCCGGAGTAGAAGCCGACGCCGAACTGGCCGATGAGCCCCTCCGCCCCGGCCGCGTCCTTGACCTCGCGCAGCTCCTGGAGGAACTTCGCGGTGCCGGAGTTGGCGATCGTGCCGATGAGCTGCCCGACCTCGTCGTACGACATCCCGATGCCGTTGTCCCGCACGGTGAGGGTGCGGGCGTCGCTGTCGATGTCGATCTCGATGTGCAGATCGGACACATCGGCGTCCAGCGAGTCGTCCCGCAGCTTTTCGAGACGCAGCTTGTCCAGCGCGTCGGAGGCGTTGGAGACGAGCTCCCGCAGGAAGACATCCTTGTTCGAGTAGACCGAGTGGATCATCAGCTGCAGCAGCTGACGGGCCTCTACCTGAAACTCAAGTGTTTCAGTCGGCATGTTCGCGTGTTCCTCACAGGTGTTATCGCCGGAAGCTGATGCCGCCACTGTAAAACACCATGTCAGGAGCCTGCAGCAATACCGCGTCGGTGGCTGGATCCAGACCCCGCGAGAGGGAGTCGGGCAGCTCGATGTGCTGTGGTACGCCGATGTCTGTTCGCCGCGTCATGCCCGTGGTCCCGTCGGAAGCCGTGCAGGCGGGCCGTCGACTCGGTGTCGACCGGGTGGTCGATCAGGCCGCAGGGCGTCGTTGTCGGTCCTGACGACTCCGGGCATGCCCGCCCGCAGCACCTCAGGGGAGGCGCTCGCCCCGTGGCGGCGGCGCCGTGCCGGGCCGGCGGTGTCCGACGGGCAGGACGGTGCGGCCGTGGGACTCGTTGATGACGGTCGCCGCCGACGCGTACCAGGCGACGAGTCCCGTGGCGATACCGAACCATCCGCCGACCTGGGTCAGGGCGTGCGGCTCCGCTCCCGTCTGGAAGGCCCCGATGGCCAGGAAGAGGTAGGTGGGCGCGAGCAGCACCAGCACCAGCAGGACGGCGAGGCTGACCCGCAGCGCGGCGACGGCCATGTAGGCCGTGAAGATCGCCCACCCGAGCAGGAACAGGCCGAGCGCGTTGTGTGCGTCACCGGCGAATGCCAGGCGCGGTGCGATCCACCAGTACGTCAGCCAGAAGGCCCCGTACGAGACGAACGCCGTCGCGCCGAACGTGTTGCCGCGGCGGAACTCGAACAGACCGGCGACGAACTGGGCGAGTCCGCCGTAGAAGGCGGCCAGGCCCAGCACCGGCACGATGGCGGCGGGCTCCGTCAGCAGGTGGGTGTTGACGATCGAGAGCAGCAACGTGGTCAGGGCGAACCCGGCCAGGCCCAGCGGGGCCGGGTCGCCCGTTCCCGTCGGGCGCGGGCTGTCCGCGAGTGACCGCTCCGGGTGGAGGCTCCTCGTGTCCTCGTTCATGTCCGGCATCCCTTCGACCAGAGCACCAGCAGCCGACGCTCACCGAGCCCGTGAACGTGCTGGTCGGAACCCCGAGGCGGGCTGACGGCACTCGCGTGCCGCCTGCGTCTAACCTTTACGAAAAGTACCCATTTGCCGTATTCGTTAGCCCTTTCCGGGTCCCTTTGTCAGCCCACCCCGGACCGGGGCGGTGCGCGGTGTGCGCGGGTCAGCCCGCCGTGGCCGCGACGACCAGGCCGAACCCGATCAGTACGACGCCCGTCGTACGGCCGAGCGCACCACGCACCCGGGGTCTCCGCAGGAACGGCCCGGCCTTGGCCAGCAGGAGCGTGTATCCGCCCAGCCAGGTGACGGTGAGGGCGACGTGCAGGAGGACGAGGAGGGTCATCGCCCAGGCGGCCGGCGTGTGCGGCGGGGCCAGTGCGGGGAGCAGCCCGGTGTAGAAGACGGCGATCTTCGGATTGAGGACGTTGCTGATCAGTCCCGTCCGCCATGGGTTTCCGCCCCTGGAGGGGGTCCCGGTGTGCGGTGCGGCGTGGCGGTGCTGCCGCAGCGCCTGCGCGCCGAGGAACACCAGGTAGGCGGCGCCGAGCAGCTTGACGACCTGACAGGCCGCGGGGGCCGCGGCGAGCGCGGCTGCGAGCCCGGCCACGGTCAGCGCGCCCCAGAGCAGCAGCCCGGTCGCGATCCCGGCGACGGTCCGCAGCGCGTCCGCCGGACCGGCCTCCAGGGCCCTGCGGGTCACGACCGCCATGTCCGGTCCGGGCGCGATCGTCAGCAGGCCGAGGACGCCGATCGCCGCCGCGAGATGGGTCAGCATGCCTCCGGACCCCTCCCCGGACGAGCGGCCGGCGCGGACTTCGTGCGGGTGCGTCGGTTCAACTCAGGGCCCTTCCAGCCGCGTGGTGGGGGTTTGCGGACGTGCCCTCGGTGCTCAGCAGCACGATCACCGAGGTGGTGTCGAGCCCCAGTGCCGTACGGCGGGCGTCGGCGCCCGCCCCGGTGAGCGCGGCACGGAGGCCGGCGAGCGCCGCCGCCCCGCAGGGGCCCGAGGAGACGCCGAGAGCCGCGAGACGGGCGGCCGCCCGGGAAGCGGCACCGTCGGAGACGGCGACGGCGGCGTCCAGCCCGCCGTGCAGGTACGGCCAGGCCAGGCTCGACGGTGTGCCGCAGTTCAGCCCGGCCATGGCGGTCTCGCCGGTGGTGACGCCGACGGCCTCGCCCCGGGTGAGGCTGGCCAGGACACAGGCGGCGGCCTCGGGCTCCACCGCCAGCAGCGCCGGAGCGGGTCCGCGGCCGCGGCCGCGGTAGTGGGTGATGACGGCCTGGGCCAGGGAGCCCACGCCCACCGGTACGGAGACCAGGTCCGGCCCGTCCGCCACCCCCTGGGCCGCCAGCTGCTCGTCGAGCTCCGCGCAGAGCGTGGCGTACCCCTCGACGATCCACCCCGTGATCCGCTCATGCCCCGGCAAGGCGGTGTCCTGGACCAGCACCGCGTCCGGCGCGGCAGCCGCCTCGGCCGCACGCCGTACCGCCTCGTCGTACGGCCCCGGAACCTCGGTGACCTTCGCCCCCTCGTCGACGATCGCCGCGACCGCCCGCGGATGCACTCCCTGCGGGACGAGGACATGGGCGTGCTGGCCGCGCCGGCGGGCCATACGGGCCACCGCTCGGCCGTGGTTGCCGTCGGTGGCGGTGACGAAGGTGACCGGGTCGGTCCGCATGCCGCCGGCGGCCCGCTCGGCGAGGACGCGGTGGACCGCCCACGACGCGCCGAGCGCCTTGAAGGCGGGCAGTCCCAGACGGCACGACTCGTCTTTCACGAAGACCCGGCCGACCCCCAACTCTGCGCCCAGTTCCGGGAGTTCCGTCAGCGGCGTGGGTGCGTAGTCGGGCAGCGCGGCGTGGAAGACCCGCGCCTCGGCGGATGCGGGGGCGCACCGCCAGGCAGGCACACCCGGGCGCACCCACCACGGCAGCGCAGGAGGGCGGGAGGAGTTCTCGGACACACGAAGAGGATCCGTGGCTCTCGTACGATCGGTCCAGCACATGTTTCCGATCGGTAGTCGTCGGAGAAACCGATTGTTCGCCGCTGTCCTCGACGACGAGGGAGGTGGGCCGGCGATGTTCGACCTGCACCGGCTGCGGCTGTTGCGTGAACTCAAGCACCGCGGCACTCTGGCGGCCGTGGCCGCCGCGCTGTCCTACGCCCCGTCCTCCGTCTCCCAGCAGCTCTCCCAGCTGGAAACCGAAGTCGGCGTCCCGCTGCTGGAACCGGTGGGGCGGCGGGTGCGGCTGACCGAACAGGCCGAGATCCTCGTCGCCCACACCGAAGCGGTCCTGGAGCGCCTGGAGCGCGCGGAGGCGGACATCGCCGCCTCCCTGACCGATCTGACCGGCACCCTGCGCATCGCCTCGTTCCAGACCGCCGCCCTGGCCCTGGTGCCGACCGCACTCGGCCTGCTGCGCGAGCAGCACCCGCGCCTGCGCGTCCACGTCACCCACATGGAACCGGAAAGGGCCCTGCCCGCCCTGCAGGCCCGTGACTTCGACCTGGTCCTCGCCGAGGAATACCCCGGCAACCCCAACCCGCGGCCCGCCGAACTGGAACAGGAGGATCTGCTGGAGGACGCCCTGCACCTCGCCCTGCCCGAATCCGTCCACGGCGCCGGCGGCCAGGGCTCCTTGGCGGTCCTGCGCTCGCTCGCGAGCCATCCCTGGGTGATGGAGCCCGAGGACACGGCCGCCCGGCACTGGGCCATGACCCTGTGCCGCAACGCCGGCTTCGAACCCGACGTACGGTTCGAGACCACTGACCTGCTGCTGCACCTCCGCCTCGTCGAGCAGCAACACGCCGCGGCCTTCCTGCCGGCCCTCGTCTGGGACGGCCGGGCTCCGACCGTGGCCCTGCGGCGACTGCCCCGCGGGCAGCGCACTCGCCGCATCTTCACGGTCGTACGCCGCGGCCGCAGCCGGCACCCCGGCGTCCGCGCCTGCCGAGAGGCCCTGCGCCGTGCGGTCGCCCTGCGCTCCGACCTGCCCTAGTAGTGCTTCGTTAGGTTCTGGCTCTGGTTCTGCTGGTCGGCAGGGGTCGGCCGCAGGTGGTGCAGGTGCCGGTCCAGCACCTCAGCAGG
>NZ_JBEOYR010000058.1:0-12914 GCF_040297165.1 Streptomyces sp. NPDC001851
TCGTCGACTTCCTTGCCCAGGAAAATGATGCGATCGCTGAGCAGGCGATTGTAGATCTGGTCACCGAACGCGACGCCGCCGTTGGGGCTGTAGGCGGACGGTGCCGTCGACGGTGCCGGGTGGTGGAACTTCACGTCACTCATGGTATTCCCCTGTTCTTGACTGAGCCCCGGACGCCCCTGGGGAACGGCACCCCGGTGGAACTGCGTCGGGCAAGCGATGGTCGAACTCGGCCTCCCCCAGCTTCATTTGAAGCTAACACGCTCACACGCCATGAAGTGCGGCTTCGTCTGCCGTTCGCTGAGAGCGGAGGCAGGGCCTCAACCCCCCTTACGCATAAGGGGGGTTGGGGATAGGCCGCGGCCTGCCTGCCCGTAGCATGCAGTCTCGGACGAATAGCGATGCGTTTCAGTCAGATGTCACCGCGCTTGGCTTGCCCTGAGCGTTCGCCACCAGACGTGGACCCCGGGGCGGCGAGGACCGCGCATGCCGTCGGTGCCGGCGTCGCCGGGGAAAGTTTTCGGTCTCGTAGCCGAACGGGTTCCGGTCGTCTTCGCGGCTCCAGCGACCCCAAGTGGCCGGGTACAGAAGCGGAGCACCGCACGATTCACGCCACCCACCGGGAGGTTGGTGACTTGAGAGACCTTGTGTGATCCCCGAGTTTGTTGTTGCCTGTAGACACCAACGATGCAGGAGATCGTGGAGAGGCGACGCCGCTCCACCCGACGCCCACATCTCGCCGATACCCACCACGTCACCGCCGCGCTGCGTGCCTCCCAGGACGACGGCCGCCCGCGCGCCCGCTGGAAGCTGAACAAGGCGTACTCCGTCTCCACGACGGAGCAGGGAGAGGGGCCGGCTGCGGATGGCGATCCGCAGCGCCTCCTTCCGTTGACTGTCCCAAGCGGCCACCGGCCGGCAGAGCCGGACGGGGCTGGACTTCACCACGACTCGGCCGAGGGCACGCACCTGAGGCCCGCCATACCGTGAAGGGGATCACCATGACCGAACCGTCGGCGACCGCCCTGGACGAGCTGTGGAAGCTGGTGTACACCAGCTTCCGGTTCCCGTACCTGCACGCTGCACTGCGCCTGAGACTGTTCACCCTGCTCAAGGAGCGGCCGGGCAGCACCCTCGACGAGATCACCGACGCGTTGGGTCTCGAAGAACGCGCGGGACACGTGCTGCTGCTGGGGTGCTGCGCGTTCGAGCTCGTGCGCAAGGACGGCGACGGGTACCACAACACCGCCGCGACCGACCTCCTGGCGGGCGATCAGGACGACTTCATGCCCGTCATCGTCCGTTACACCCACGAGATGCTGTACCGGCCGATCGGCTGGCTCTACGAATCGCTGGTGAACAACGAGAACCTGGGGCTGCACCGCGAGCTGCTCGCCGGATCGTCGGCGACCACGCTCTACGAGCTCCTCGCCGAGGACAAGAACCTTGAGCAGGTGTTCACCGCCATGATGGAGCACCAGAGCCGCTCGGTGGTCGAGGACCTCGTCAACGCCGTGGACTTCTCGCCGTACCACAAGGTCCTCGACGTCGGCGGGGGGACCGGGACCAACGCCATCGGCTTCGCCCAGCGATGGCCCCACCTCCAGGCGACCATCCTCGAACTGCCGAACGTGGCGAAGATGGCGGAGGACCGGATCGCCGAGGCCGGCCTGTCCGAGCGGGTCCGTGCGGTCGGAACCGACATCTGGCAGGACGAGTTCCCCACGTCCCACGACTGCGTCGTGTTCTCCCGGTTCCTCGAAATCTGGTCGCCGGACCAGGTCCGCACCCTCTTCGCGAAGAGCTACCGGGCGCTGGAGCCGGGTGGGCACCTGGTGATCGTCGCCTGTGCTCAGAACGACGACGAGACCGGTCCCGCCCACGCCGCGTTCATGTCGGCGTACGTCCAGACGGTCGCATCGCCCGAGGGCCGCATCTACACGCCACGGGATTTCGAGCAGTGGTGCACCGAAGCGGGTTTCGAGCCGATGGACCGCCAGTATCCCGGGCGGTTCGACGTCATCCTGCGCGCCCGCAAGCCCGCGGCCGGCTGAGTCGCCGCGGTCCAGCCAGGCGCACCGCCACCTCGGCCTCGGCTGTCCGCCGCAGCGGACGCGGCCGGCGGGCTCGCCCTCGCTGTGCCGCCGCCCGAGGGCCCTGGCTCGTTTCCCGAAAGGCATCGCCGCGACCCGGAGCGGCGGCGGTCGCTCGCGAAGCTCTGGCGTAAAAGTATTGTTCACGCAACGGGGGCTTGAATGAATTCACCTGACAGGCTGGCCATTGTTACCGGCGGAACCAAGGGCATCGGGCTCGCATTCAGCCACAGGCTCACCCGGATGGGATATCGGGTGGTCGCGACGTTTCGCAGTGACGAGGAGTCCGCGAACCAGGCCCTGCACGAGGTCGAAAAGGGCCTTTCAGTCGTCCGGTCGGACGTGTCCGACCCCGACGACGTGGCACGCCTGGCCGAACTCGTACGCGCCGAGCACGGAATTCCGGAGGTGCTGGTCAACAATGCCGGTCTGAACATCGACCGGCCGGTGCTCGACATCTCCGACTCGGACTGGCGCCGGGTGCTGGACACCAATCTCTCGGGGCCCTTCTACATGACCCGGGCGTTCGCTCCGCACATGGTGGAGGCCGGCGGCGGCTCCATTGTCAACATCGGGGCGACCACGGGGATCCGCCCCCGGCTGAACGGTGCCAACTACTGTGCGAGCAAAGCGGGCCTCCTCCACCTGACCAAGTGTCTGGCCATGGAACTCGCGCCGAGCATCCGGGTCAACTGCCTCATCCCGGGGATGATCGACACAGAGGAAATGCGGACCCGTTACCGCGTGGCCGAGCCGGAATACATGAACGCGCTGCTGGATGAGATTCCGCAGCGCAGGATCGGCACCACCGACGAGATGGCGGACGCCCTGGAATTCCTGGTGGGCGAAGGTGCCGTCTACATCACGGGCCAGAAACTGATCGTAGACGGCGGCCAGTTCATGTGGTGAAGGATTCGGCGATCTCCTGACGGTCGCGAATCATCGCCCTCTGACATCATCTGCCCTTGAGGAGAGAAAAGTCCATGAAATCACGCCTTGAGCGCTACCGGGAATTCCTGGAGCAGGAGTACCGCTCCGGTTTCACGAAGTCGGACGAGTACGACATCTCCGGGATGTCGGATGATCTTGTGAAGCAGCTGCGGGACGGCCGGTTCACACGCATCGTGTTCAGCGGAATGGGCTGCTCGGCCATCGTGTCGGACGTGATCAGGGTCTTCTTCAACTCGATCAGGAGCGACCTCGAAGTACATGTCTTCAACGACTACGACTTCGAGTACCTGATTCCGCGCTCGGTGATCGAGGACGACCGGACGCTCATCATCCTGAGTTCGTACAGCGGCCACTCCAACGAGCCGATACGCGCCTTCCACGCACTGCGCCCGATGCACGACCGGGTTCTGCTGCTCACCTCCGGCGGCCGACTCGGCGAACTCGGCGAGGAGAACGGGGTGTCCATCGCGCGCTGGACCCTGAGCAAGCCGGACCGCGAGTACCCCCTGTTCCACGTCGGCCAGTACTTCTCGATCCTGGTCGACATGTTCCTGAAGCTCGGGCTCCTCGACGCGGACCACGGTCCCGAGGTCCGTGCCCTGGCCAGGACCCTGGAGACCGACTTCACGCCTGCCCTGCGTGCCCTGGCGGCCGATGCCGCCGCCCGCAGCGAGAACGCCAACATCATCATGCTCGGGTCGCCCAAGTGGCACGAGAGTCTGCTGAAGCTCGCCAAGATGCACTTCAACGAGATCGCCATGGTGCCGGCGACGCGGAACTACTTCCACGAGTTCTGCCACAGCGAGGTGGCCACGCTCACCGATCCCGAGCGCAGGCACAGCATCCTCATCTTCTCCGACCCGGACGAGGACGCGTACACCCGGGACAAGCGCAAGAACCTGGTGTCGCTGCTGACCGCGCCGATCCCGCAGAACGCGAACGTCACCGTGACCGAGATCGAGCTCGACCAGCCGACCTTCATACGCCAGTACTTCACCGCCCTGGAGTTCGTGCAGTACCTGACCCTCGACCTCGGAAGGGCGCGGGAGACGAAGTCACGCAATCTCATCTCCGAGGCGGCCGGAAACCCCTGGTACCACGGCAGCACCATCGCCGCAGAGAACGCACTCTGAGGCAGGAGCACAGCTCAGACATCGAAGGCAACAGCCGAGGACAATGGAGCGATCGTGAATCTACGGGGGCGCACCTCTCTCACGGCCTACCAGCAGGACATCTGGGCGGCGAACTCCCTCTTCCCGGATCTCCCGCAGTTCAACTGCTTCATCACCGACCGGTTCACCGGTGAGGTTGACGTCGACCTGCTCAAGGAGTGCCTGCGCCGTGCGGCCGACCGCAACGACGCCATCCGGCTCCGGATCGACCCGGAGGACGGAACGCCGCGGCAGTGGGCCGAGCACGAGGCGTTCGACATCCCGACGATCGACCTTTCCGCCGCTGCCGATCCACGTGCCGCCTGTGAGGCATGGATCAAGGAAGCGTTCGACGTTCCCTTCGAGGTGGAGCGCCGCCGGTTATTCATGATCGCGGTCCTCAAAGAGCGCGAGGACGTCGTCCACACCTACGTCAAGGTGCACCACATCGTCGCCGACGCCTGGGGCCTGAACCTGTTCATGTCCCAGGTCCGCGCCGAGTACGACCAGGTGCGGCGGACCGGGCGGTTCGACGACCGGCCCGCCCCGTCGTACCTGGACTTCGTCGAGGAAGAGCGCCGCTACCAGGGTTCGGACGACCACCAGCGGGACCGTGCCTTCTTCCAGGAACAGCTGAAGGGCGTCACCCCGGCCTTCTTCCGCCGCGCCGCACCGGCCGGCAACCGGCGGAGCGCCCGCCACAGCTTCCTGATCGAGCGCGCTCTCATCGAGCGCATCCGCGAACGCGGCCATTCCGTCTTCGCGTTCGTCGCCGCCGCCTTCTCCGTCTACCTCTCCCGGATCCACGGCACCGACGAGGTCGTTCTGGGCGTCCCGCTGCTGAACCGGCCCACCGCCGGGCAGAAGCAGACCGTCGGCCATTTCGCCAACACCCTGCCCCTGCGGGTGGCCCCCGGCGGAAACCGCACGATGAGCGAACTGGTCGCCGAGGTGCAGGCCGCGACCCGGGCACTCAAACCCCACGAGCGGTTCTCCCTGGGCGACCTGCTGCGCTCGGTGCCACTCCAGGACAGCGGCCCCAAGCGGCTGTTCGACACCACCATCGCCTACCTGCGCTGGCCCAGCCCGCTCGACGTACAGGGCGTGGCGTACGAGACCGTCGTACAGGCCCGCGCCCACGACGACGACGTACTGGCGGTCGTCGTCAACGAACTGGACGACGTCAGCGACGTCCTGGTCGACATGGACTACGCCCTCGACGTCTTCGACGCGGACTTCCCCATCGAGTCGGTGGCCACCCACATCGAGGCGATCCTCAAGGGCACCCTCGCCCAGGCGGACCGCCCGCTGTCGGCGATCCCCATGATCAGCGACGCCGAGCGCGCCGCGCTGATCGCGGCGGGCAGCGGCCCGGTGACCGACTACTCCCAGCACACCACGGTCCACGCGCTGTTCGAGCAGCAGGCGGCCAGGACACCGGACCGCTGGGCCGTCGTCGCGGACGATCCCGCCGAGTCGTTGACCTTCGCGCAGCTGGACGCGTGGGCGAACCACGTCGCGCACCAGTTGCGCGGCGACGGCGTGGCCACCGGCGACCGGGTGGCCGTGGTGGCCGAGCGCAGCCCGCAACTGGTCGCGGCCGTCCTGGGGGTGCTCAAGGCAGGCGCCGCCTACGTACCGGTCGACCCCGGCCATCCCGCGGAACGGGTCCGGTTCCTGCTGGCCGACAGCGGGGCGAAGACCGTACTGCTGGGCAGTACCGTGTCCGGATCCCTGGTGGGTGACGCGGTACCCGTGCGGCACCTCGACGCCACCCGGCGCGCCGCGCCCGCCCCGCCCCGGCCCGCCGGCGGTCCGCGTGACCTCGCCTACGTCATCTACACCTCCGGGTCCACCGGGCGGCCCAAGGGCGTGCAGGTCGAGCACCGTTCCGTGGTGAACCGGCTGGAGTGGATGCAGCGCGGCTACCCGGTCGGCGACGGGGACGTCCTGCTCCAGAAGACACCGGTGACCTTCGACGTGTCGGTGTGGGAGCTGTTCTGGTGGGCGATCACCGGCGCCGGACTCGCACTGCTCCCGCCCGGGGGCGAGCGGGACCCCGCGGTCATCCTCGGGACGGTCAGGGCGCACCGGGTGAGCGTGGCCCACTTCGTGCCCTCGATGCTCGGCCCCTTCCTCGACCTGCTCGAAGAGACCCCGGCACTGGTGGACGACATCGCGTCCCTGCGCCTGGTGTTCTGCAGCGGCGAGGCGCTGACGCCCGCTCAGGTGAACCGGTTCAACCGGGCCTTCGCCGCGGCCGGCGCCCCGGCACCACGGCTGGTCAACCTCTACGGCCCGACCGAGGCCACGGTCGACGTCACCTACTACGACTGTCCGGGCGACCCGGCCCAAGAGGTACGGCGGGTACCGATCGGGCGGCCGATCGACAACACACGGCTCTACGTGGTCGGGGCACACGGCGACCTGCAGCCCACCGGGGTGCCGGGTGAGCTGTGCATCGCGGGCGTGGGCGTGGCACGCGGCTACCTGGACCGCCCCGAACTGGACTCGGCGGTGTTCGTGCCCGACCCGTTCACACCCGGCGGGCGGATGTACCGCAGCGGTGACCGGGCGCGCTGGCTCGCGGACGGCACCCTCGAATACCTGGGCCGGCTGGACGACCAGGTCAAGATCCGTGGAAACCGGGTGGAGCTCGGCGAGGTGCGCGACCGTCTGGCGGCCTTCCCGGGCATCCGGGACGCGATCGTCGTGGACCGGAACTCACCGGCCCGTGGCGTCCATCTCGTGGGCTACTACGTCGCGGACGAGGAAGTGCGGCTCCCGGACCTCCGGGCCCGGCTCCTGGAGTCGTTGCCGGAGTTCATGATCCCGGCCTTCTTCGTACGGATCGACCGGATCCCGCTCACCGCGAACGGCAAGGCCGACCGACGCCGGCTGCCCGCCCCCGCCGTGACGGCGGACGCCACGACCGCGGCGCCGGCCAACGAGATCGAGGCGAAGATCGCCGCGGCCTGGTCGGCCGTCCTCGAAACCGACGTGATCGGCGTCGACCAGGACTACTACTCCCTCGGCGGCGACTCGATCATGATGCTCCGCATCCAGGCCGAGGCACGGCGCGCGGGCGTACACTTCACCCTCGCCGACATGGTCCGGAACCCCACCGTGGCAGCGCTCGCCGCGACCGCGACCACCTCGTCGCCGGACGGGCAGGACACCCCGCTGGAGCCCTTCGCCCTGGTGTCCGCAGTCGACCGCGCGCGACTGACCGGCCTCGCGGACGCCTATCCGGCGACACGGCTGCACCTCGGTCTGCTCTACCACAGCCGGGAACACGAGAAGACGGCCGTGTACCACGACGTCTTCCGCTACTCCCTCAAGACCTTCTGGAACGAGGAGGCGCTGCGCCGCGCCTTCGACAGCCTGGTCCGGCGCCACCCGGTCCTGCGCTCCGCATTCGACCTGGGCGGATACTCCGAACCCCTGCAACTCGTCCACTCGGAGGCCGACGGCGGACTGCAGATCGCGGACCTGCGCCACCTCGGCGACCAGGAGGCACAGGCCGAGATCGCCCGGCACGTCGAGGAGCGGCGGTACCACGAGTACCGGCTGGACCGCCCGCCGCTGTACCTGTTCCGCGCGCACGTCCTGAACGCCTCCGTGGAGCTGGTGTTCAGCTTCCACCACGCGATCCTGGACGGCTGGAGCGTGGCCACCCTCGTCCGCGAACTGCTCCAGGACTACCTCCACAACGCCGGGCGGCCGGTCCCCGCCGTCCCGTCCGGACAACTGCCGTCCCCCGCCCTCTACGTGCGCGAGGAACGGCGGGCCCTCGCCTCCGACGTCACCAGGCGCTACTGGCAACGGCTGCTCACCGGCGCAGAACTGGTCCAGATCGACGGACTCCGGCCGTACGAGCCCGCAGGCGACCAGGGACTCATCGTCCACCACGTGGAACTGCCGGACGGCCTCGGCACCAAGGTGCGCCTCCTGGCCCGCGCCCACGGCCTGCCGGTCAAGTCCCTGCTGCTCGCGGCGCACTGCCTGACCCTGCGGCTGTTCTCCGGCACACGGGACATCACCACCGGCCTGGTCACCGGCGGGCGGCCCGAGGAGGCCGGCGCCGAACGGATCACCGGGCTCTTCCTCGAAACGCTGCCGCTGCGCCTCGACACCCAGCCCCGTACCTGGCTGGACTCGGCCCGCGAGGTCTACCAGCAGGAACGCGACAGCCACCCCCACCGGCACTACCCGCTCAGCGCCATCCAGGAGGACCGCGGCGGCGACGTCATTTTCGAGACCGCTTTCAACTACGTCCACCTGCACGTCCTCACCTCCCTCTTCGAGAACACCGACATGGTGCTGACCGACTTCAGGACCTGGGAGGAGACAAACTTCAAGCTCCTGGTCAACGCGGTGGTCGACCCGGTGGACGAACGCCTCTGGCTGCGCATGGACGGTGACGGACGCACCTTCTCCCGGTCACAGGTGGAGAGCATCGGCCGCACGTACCTCGCCATCCTCCAGCAGATGACCGAACACCCCGACGCGGACGCCGACTTCGCCTTCCTGCGCGATCCACGGACCGAAGCGGCACTGCGACCCGGCCCCGCCCCCGGCACCGGCGGGGACACGCCCCTGAACGTCATCCAGCGGATCGACGAGCACGTCGCGCGCACCCCGGACGCGGTGGCCGTCTCCTGCGGATCACGGCAGTGGACGTACGCACAGCTCGACGAGGCCGCGAACCGGATAGCCCGCGGCCTGATCGGCGCCGGCGCCCGGCCCGGATCGACCGTCGGCATCGCCATGGACCGGTCGCCCGAGACGCTGGCCACCGTGCTGGGCGTCGGCAAGGCCGGCGCCACCTGCGTCCCCCTCGACATCAGCTATCCGCCGGCCAGGCTCGCGGCTATGGTCACCCAGGCCGACCCCTTGCGGATCATCACACACGACACGCACGCGCACCTCTTCGACGACTCCTCCCGGCTGCTGAGCGTGGACGACCTGCTCGCCGCCGAACCGGAACCCGGCGGCGGCCCGGAACTGCCGGACATCACCGGCGAGACCGTCGCCTACCTGCTGTTCACCTCCGGGTCCAGCGGCGAACCCAAGGGCGTCGAACTCCCGCACCGGGTGCTCGCCAACTACATGCAGTGGCAGATCCCCTCCGCCAGCGGCGCGGCGGGCGGCAAGACCCTCCAGTTCGCGCCGCTGAGCTTCGACGTGGCATTCCAGGAGATCTACTCCACCCTGTGCGGCGGTGGCACCCTCCAGCTGCTCTCCGAGGAGGAGCGGCGCGACATGCCGGCGCTGCTGCGTCTCCTGGACCGCGAGGAGGTGGAGCGGGCCTTCATGCCCTGTGTCGCGCTCCAGCAGCTCGCGGAGACCTCCCAGGCACTGGGCATCCGGCCCCGCGCGCTGCGGGTCGTGATCTCCTCCGGCGAGCAGCTGCGGATCACCGACGAGATCCGGCGCTTCTGCGCCGCGCTCCCCGGCACCGTGCTGGAGAACCAGTACGGACCGACCGAGACGCACCTGCTGACCCACCACACGATGACCGGCGCCCCGGCCCGCTTCCCCGACCTGCCGCCCATCGGCACCCCGATCGACGGGATCGAGATCCACCTGCTCGACGGGCTGATGCGGCCGGTGCCGCCCGGCGCGAAGGGCGAGATCTACGTCGGCGGCGTGTGCCTGGCCCACGGCTACCGCAACCGGCCCGATCTCACCGAGCAGCGCTTCGTACCGCACCCCTCCGGCGAACCGGGCGCCCGCCTCTACCGCACCGGCGACCTGGCCAGGATCATGCCCGACGGAAACCTCGTGTGGCTCGGCCGCGCCGACTCCCAGGTCAAGGTGCGCGGCTTCCGGGTCGAACTCGCCGAGGTGGAGATCGCGATCGCCAAACTCGCCGAGGAGCAGCCCGGTATCCGCGAGGCCGCCGTGGTGGCCCGGCGCCGGGAAGGCGGCGACGCGTTCCTCGCGGCGTTCCTCGTCGGTGACCCGGCGGCCGTGGACCTGGACGAGGTACGCACCCGCCTGCGCACGGCGCTGCCGGACTACATGGTGCCCTCCCACCTGGAGTGGCTGCCGCGCCTGCCCCTGACGCCCAGCGGCAAGCGGGACGACGCGTTGCTGCGCCGTATGCCGCTCGCCGCACCGACGGCGGACGCCACCCCGCCCCGTGACGAGCACGAGAAGGCCCTGGCGGGCATCCTGGCGGAACTGCTGGAACTGCCCGCGGTGGGCGTGCGGGACAACTTCTTCGACATCGGCGGTACCTCGCTGACCGCGATGCGACTGGTGATGACGATCGAGAAACGGTACGGCGTCAGCATCCCGCTCTCCGCGTTCGTCGCGGCGCCGACCGTGTCAGGACTCGCGGAACGGCTGCGGGCCCAGGACCCCGCCGCGGAGTTCGACCCCGTCGTGCCGATCCGCACCCAGGGCAGCAAGCCACCCCTGTTCCTCGTCCACCCGCTCGGCGGCCACGTGCTGTGCTACGTACGCCTCGCCCGCCACCTCCCCGAAGACCAGCCCGTCTACGCGCTGCAGGCTGCCGGGACCGTCCCCGGCACGGAACCGCTCAGCTCCATCCCCGAGCTCGCCGACACCTATCTGAAAGCGATGCGCCGGGCATGCCCGGACGGCCCGTACGCCATCGCCGGCTGGTCGTTCGGCGGCTTCATCGCCTTCGAGATGGCGCGTCAGCTACGGCGCGCCGACCCGGGCGCCCTCCACGGCACCGTGCTGATCGATCCGGTCTTCGTCAAGCAGGGAGAGCGGCCCGACGTCGCCGACCACTCGCTGCTGGAATGGTTCTTCTGGGAGCTGCTGTGGGCCGGTCGCGGCGGCACCGCGCCGGTGACCACGCTGCCCGAGGGGCTGGAGGAAGAGGCGGCGTTCGGCTTCATCGTCGAACACGCCACACGGGCGGGCGTGCTGCCGGCGGGCAGTTCACGCACCACCGTGCGGCGCCTGTTCCGGATGTTCCGGGCCCACTGGCAGGCGATCCTCTCCTACCGGCCCGGATCCGGCGACGAGGACCTGGTCCTGCTCCGCGCCACCGCCGAACTGCCGGAGATCCTCCGGCCGATGCACGCAGCCGCACAGAGCCTGCACCAGGACCCCACCAACGGCTGGGGAGCCCTGACCACCGGCCGGCTCCAGGTGGTGGACGTGCCCGGCGACCACCTGGTCCTCCTGGAGGAACCGCACGTGAACGCCGTCGCGCAGAGAATCGCAGAAGCGCTGGCCGACCGCCCCGGCGGGCAGCCGGGCGAGAGGAGCGGGAAATGACCCAGCACTCCACACCCAAGGCCCTCATCATCGGGGCCGGGATCGGCGGGCTGACCGCCGCGGCCACCCTGCGCCGGATCGGTGCCGAGGTCCAGATCTTCGAACGGGCCCCCGAACTGCGACCGGGCACCACGGCGGTCTCCCTGATGTCCAACGCGATCCTGGCCCTGCGCACCCTGGGCATCGACATCGCCCCGGGCCTGGACAAGCGCGGTGAGATCTTCGACGAGCTGAAGTTCCTCACCAGGCGCGGCCGGCTGATCAGGGCCCTCCCGTTCCGTGAACTCGCGGACCGGCTGGGCGCGTCGAACTACGCCGTCCACAGGGCCGATCTCCAGCAGACACTGCTGGACGCACTCGGAGACGACCAGGCCATCGAACTGAACGCCGCAGCGACAGGATTCGTCACCGGGGACGACGGCGTCGAGGTGACCTTCCAGGACGGCCGGAAGGCCACGGGCGACATCCTGATCGGCGCGGACGGCTTCAACTCCGCGATCCGCCGGCAGATCGCGGTCGCCGACGAGCCGCGGCCCGGCGGCTATGTGTGCTGGCTGGCGACGGTGCCCTTCAGCCATCCACGGATGACCAAGGGCTACGCCGCGCACTACTGGGGGCGCGGCCAGCGCTTCGGCCTCGCCGACATCGGCCACGGCCGGGCGTACTGGTGGGGGACGAAGAACATCCCCGCCGGTGCCTCCGTCAGCCGGCGGTTCGGCAAGGAGCAGATCATCCGCCTCTTCGCCGGCTGGGCCGACGAGGTGCAGGAGGCGATCCGGGTCACCCCCGAGGAGACGATCGTCCGCATCACCGCCCAGGACCGCCCGTTCCTGCAGCGGTGGGGCACCGGACGCACGACCCTGCTCGGGGACGCGGCGCACCCGATGCTGGTGAGCCTCGGCCAGGGCGCGGCGCTCGCCATCGAGGACGCCGTCGTCCTCGCCGAACACCTCAAGGAGGCGACGGACCTGCCCTCGGCCCTGCGCGGCTACGAGGACCAGCGCCGGCCGCGCACCGGAGCCCTGGTCGCCGCGGCCCGGGCACTCAGCGAGACCGAGCAGCTGGAGGGCCCGTTCTCCTCCCGGATGCGCGACCTCTACTTCCGGTTCGCGCCCCTGTCCAAGTTCACCAGCCAGAACGAAGCGGTCCTCACCTGGCCCCCGCTGGGATGACAACGCCCCGCGCCCGTCGGCGATCGGCCGGCGGCGAGCACACACGTGCAGCTGGAGCGGGTGCGCACGGGTGAGGTCTCCCGGGAGCCGGTGACCGAGCCGGCGCCGGCCTGGGACTCCCCGGCCAGGCAGAGTCCGTTCCGCACCAGAGACGGAGGGGCTCGGCCAGGGCAGCCGGTGACGGGTGCAGGACCGGCCCAGCCCGTCCCGTACCGTCCGCGCACTCGGTAAAACGACACAGCCCCACAAGGACCAGTGATCAGCATGGACCACCGTCTCAGCCC
>NZ_JBEOYR010000059.1:0-10536 GCF_040297165.1 Streptomyces sp. NPDC001851
CAGTCGCTTGTGTGCGGTCTGGAACGAGCCGAGCTCATAAGGAAGGTCCCTCCAGGGCGAGCTGGTGCGGTACTTCCACGCGATGGCCTCAAGAGTGCGGCGATGGTCGGCCCATCGCCGCCCGCGGACCGGATCCGCGGGCATCAGCGGCTCGATCCGGTCCCACATCGCATCAGTGATCACTAATCGGACAGACACATCCGATCAACTGACCAACCCATCAAAGAGACACGCGCTAGTCGGCCAGGGCCTGCGGGTCGCCGTGGTGATAGCCGGTCCAGAATCCGGGGCGCTGCCAGCGGGCGTCCGCGAGGCGGGTGCGGCCGTCGGCGATGACCATGGTCCAGCCGGGTGGTATTCGAGTGTCCACTGTCTCGAAGTCGGCGGGGTCCCAGAGCAGTCCGGGGTCGGGTGTACCGGGGCCGAGCACACGGATCTGGCAATCGATGTCGTAGGCGACCATCTCCAGAACCGGGTAGACACCGCCCACCCGGATCCCGTCGTACTCCGCGACGGGGATGTCGGCCGCGGGGTGGATGATCTGCCGGCACCTGACTCTCATGGGAAGAGTCTCGCCCCAGTCGATCCCCGGTCGTTGCTCGGGTCGCCGTGACGGTTCCAGCGAAGCGGCCATGTCCGGTCGCGGGAGATGCCCACACCCCGTATTCCCGTGGTTACCATGCGGAACAACGGAAGACACGCGCCTGATTGTGATCCGGGGCAACAGTGGAGGCGGCGATGACTCCGATCTGGCAGTTCCGTGCGGCCGGCCGCACGGAACTGCCTCTGCACGTAGTCCCGCATCCGCCACCGCGGATCCACCCTCGAGAACCGGCCCGCAACCCGTGTGAATTCCGACTCCCACTCCCTATCCCAGAAGTCGGCTTCATCCATCGCCGCCATGCCCGGGACAATGAAGCTGACGAGTTCAGGCAAATGTTTCTGCCTGGGCTCTAGTGGCGCCCACCGCCTGGGCGCGGGCTCGTTTCGCCATACTGGAGGAGCTCATCGCGGCGTATCTGCGCAGGACCGACGACTCCTGGAGCGAAGCGGACCTGGACTCGGAGGCCCGGGCCGTCACCGTGCAGCACACTCGGCGGCGTCAGCCGTGGCTGACTGACTGTGCGAGAAGGCCGGCGCAGACGACGTCGGCGCGCCGGCCCGGCAGATCGGACTCCTGATTGATGGAGCCTTGGCCTCGGGACGCCTGCTGCAGGACCGCGCCGTCGTGGAGGAGGCGAAGCCGACGGCACGCCTGCTCGTCGGCAGTCACTCTGATCGCGGCCGGTGCACCACCGTGTCGGCCACATACCCATACCAACGAAGACAGGAAAGAAGTCGTGCGTGCAGCGGTTCTCCGAGAGTTCGGCACTCCGTTGGTCCTCGCTGAGATCGACAAGCCCGATGTCGGCCCGGGGCAGGTGGTGGTCAAGGTCGAGGCCAGCGGCGTCAACCCGTTGGACACCAAGATCCGGGCAGGCAAGGCGGCTCATGCCAGGCGCACGCTCCCGGCCGTCCTCGGCCTGGACCTGGCCGGTGTGGTCGAGGAGGTCGGCCCAGGTGTCCACGGCTTCGCGCCGGGCGACGAAGTCTTCGGCATGACCGGAGGTGTCGGTGACGTGCAGGGCTCGCTTGCCGAGTTCGCTGCTGTGGACGCGCGTCTGCTCGCGCGCAAGCCGGCCTCGCTCACCGCACGCGAGGCCGCGGCCCTGCCCCTGGTCGTCATCACGGCCTGGGAGGGGCTGGTGGACCGGGCGCAGGTCCACGCGGGGCAGAGGGTCCTCATTCATGGGGGAGCTGGCGGTATCGGTCATGTGGCTGTGCAGATCGCCCGTGCTCGCGGTGCCGAGGTCTTTGCCACCGCGTCGCCTCCGCAACTGGAGGTCGTCGAGCGCCTGGGGGCCAGCCCGATCGACTACACCGCCGCCACCGTGGACGAATACGTCGCCAAGCACACCGGCGGCGAGGGCTTCGACGTCGTCTTCGACACCGTCGGTGGTTCCGTGCTCGACGACTCCTTCACCGCGGTGCGCACCTACACGGGTCATGTCGTGAGTGCCTTGGGGTGGGGAACACACAGCCTCGCGCCGCTGTCATTCCGCGGAGCGACCTACTCCGGTGTCTTCACCCTGCTGCCCCTGCTGACGGGGCGCGGGCGTGAACACCACGGAGAGATCATGCGCGAGGCAGCCGCACTGGCCGACGCCGGGGCACTCAAGCCGCTTCTCGACCCCCGGCATTTCACGCTCGCTGACGTCGCGGCCGCCCACGCCGCCGTGGAGAGCGGCACCGCCCAGGGCAAGGTCGTGATCGACATCGGCTGACACCCATCCGGACGATGACCGACCGAGCGAGGCAGGTCGCCGGACGTACATTCGTGCGCCGGGGGCACAACGCTTCCCTTCGCCGCACGACCCCACCGCCAGCAGGCCCTTACCCGAGCCGGACATTCAGCCGGCCGAGGCCCAGCTCTGGTCGTTTCCACCGTGCGGGCGTCCACCGCCACGCGGACGACGCCCCATGAAGGGAGTAACCAGCGCGGTCCAGGTGTGCGGTCTCCTCAGCCACGCGCCGGGTGCAGATGCCGGTCTCACCCGTAGCCAGCTGTGTGCACCCCTCACACGGGCGGGCCGCCTGAAGCCCCGACGGACCACTGGGCCACTCCGGGGCTTGAGACCGGATCCACCACACTCGTCGGCGTCGATGCCCTCACCGACTGCCGCCCCGCCCTGCGCGAGGCACCCACGCCCCACCCCGGCTGGATTCCGACTGTGGCCGCTCCGCGGCAAGCCGAGTGGATGACTGCCGAGCCGCGCTCGTGCGGTGCGGGTCGATCGGCACAATGCCTGCCTCGCGGCCGGCCGACGCTCCTGCGAGTGGCTGTGTCTGGTCAGGGCCCTGCCGGATCCGGCAGGGGGTGCAGGTCCAGCATCATGTCAAGTGACAGAGAGCCGTCCGCCCCGGTGAAGAAGCCAACCGGTGGGAAGCCGTGCTCCTCGTAGTAGCGGATGGGACGGGGATGGTCGGCGGGGACGCCGCCCCACAGGATGACCCTCGTCCTGCCAAGCAGCCGTACAACCTCCGTGACAAGCGGGAAGACGAGCGTCCCGACGCCCCGGCCCTGGTAGTCGTCAGCCAGACTGGGGCCAAAGCGGCAGTCAGCCGTCTCGGCAAGGTCGATGGCCGCGTGCTGGTAGCGCGCGATGTCCGCGGGAGTCAGAGCGATGGGTAACCGAGTTGGCGGGCGAACTCCGGTGAGCCACCGCAGACCTCGGCGGCTTGGCGCGGGTCGGCTGCGACGAGTTGCTCAGCGAGCCGTTCAGCTTGGCCCACCGGGTCGTCACTGGAGACGGCGAGGATCATCCGGAACTGCAGCCATGGAAGAGGAAGACATTGACCTGGTCCGGTTCCCAGGACCAGGCGGACACGGCGCCGAGTTCGCACTCCCACCCTGCGAGCCAGTGGGTGCTTTCTCGGAGGTCTTTCTTCAGCAGCTGTGCAACGGTCCGTGCCGGCCATGCCCAACTGCGGTCCGCGGTCGCTCCGTCGACTTTTCCCTGGTACTCCTGAGCCTCGAAGCGGAAGGCAGGCAGGCCAACCTGGTCCTCATCGACATTGCGCCGTCCGCGGGGAATGCCGCACAGATCATAATCGTGTTACAAGCTCTACGCGGCGAGCCATCAAACCTGATCGCGAATATCCGGACCTTGATTATTCCGCAGCGAACCGGGCGATAGACTGAACCGTCTGATTCATCCCGCCATCCCCTGATGGTTCAGCAGGGATAGGGAGTGATTGCGATGCCCATGCCAGCGCACCCGCCGAAAAACCCATCAAGCCCCTTTTCCTCCTTCAGTGGTCACCATGTTGGTATCCGCGTTCCCGACTACGACGCGGCGAAGGATTGGTACACGGAGAAGCTGGACTTCCGAGTGCTCCAGGAGTGGCCGTACGGTGAGCTGAAGCTCGCGTACCTCTGCCCGCCCAACGATGACAGCTTCCATGTAGAACTGCTGGCCGGACCGGTACCCTTCCCGAACGAGGTCCTCGACGACCTCGGAGGCAGCCTGCAGCACGGCGGCTACCAGCACATGTGTTTCCATGTCGACGATGTCGACGAAGCACGTGCGGAGCTCGCCGGCCGAGGTGTCGACCTTATCGGTGAACCTTTCGAGATCGAGGACATCAGTCGGCGACTGGCGTTCTTCCGCGACCCGTGGGGCAACATGATCGAACTGTCGCAGAAGCTGCCCGGAGCTGGTTCCTGATCAGCCTCACAACATCGGCATGCCGAATCATCGCATCGTTCACGCCCAACCAGAGTACTTTCAATAAGATCGCGTCATAAGCTTTACGGCACCACCTAACACTCCGACTGACGGGTCAGGCGCTCCGCGGTTCCATTGTGCGATCGAGTAGCTTCACGCGGGCGAGACGGCGCTTCTGGTGGGCCGGACTCACCGTGTTCGCTAGCGTCTACCCATGTTGCATACGCGATTCACCGAAATGTTCGGCATCACCTACCCGGTGATGGCGGCCCCGATGGCCTTGCACAGCGGCGGAACACTCGCCGCCGCGGTCTCCGCGGCCGGCGGGCTCGGCTCCTTCGGGGGAACACATCCCTGGAAAGGGCCTGACTGGATCCGTGCGGAGATCGCGACCATTCGCGCCACGACTCACCTCCCGTTCGGAGTCGGCTTCATCACGCCGTTCCTCCCCTTCACCGAACCGCATTTCGAGGCCGCTCTGGAAGAGCGACCAGAGGTCATCGCACTGTCGTTCGCCGACCCGCAGCCGTGGCTTGCCCGAGCCAAGGCCGCAGGAGCCCGGGTGATGTGCCAGGTACAGAACTACGAGGACGCGCGGACGGCCGTCGCCGCGGGTGCCGATGTCCTCGTGGCGCAGGGTAGCGAGGCCGGCGGCCATACCGGAACGATGGGCCTCCTGCCGTTCCTGGCCGGGATCGTGAGGCGCTACCCCGATGTTCCGGTGCTGGCCGCAGGAGGCATTGGCGATGGCCGCACGCTCGCGGCCGTCCTCACCGCCGGGGCGGACGGCGCCTGGCTGGGCACGGCGTTTCTCGCCACGACCGAAGCGATCGAGGTGAACGATGTCCACAAGCGCCTGATCGTCGAGAGTGACGGCAGCGACACCGTATGGACGCGGGCCTACGACATTGTGTCAGGGCTTCCGTGGCCGGCGACCATCGGTGAACGAGTCCGCCGCAATCGGTTCACCGATGAGTGGTCAGAGCGCGAGGCGACGCTGCGGGGCCGCAAAGAGGAATTCGCGCCCCCCAAGGGCGTCAGTCCCGTTGAGGACCCGCCCGACCCTGACACGAGCGCGATTCTCTACGGCCAGTCGGCGGTCTTCGTCGATGCCGTCCGTCCCGCCGCCGAAGTGGTCCGGACGATCAGTGACGAGGCCGAGGCAATCCTGGCCGCACGGCCTCGATCGCTGCTGAGCTGACGAGCGACCCAGCTCGCGCGGGGACGACGAAGCTCGGCACCCGGTCGTGAACGCCTGAGTCCCCACCCGACGGGAAGCCGGGTGGGGAGGTGCGGATGCCGGTGGATGCGGTCGGCTGAGCGTGGTGAACGCATAACTCCGGATGGTCTCTGGGAGCTGTCGACGGTGGCTGTCCTGTCACTCTCGTGATGTTGCCGAGGCATGCTCGGTGATGGCCTCGAAGAGGAGGAGGCCCTGATCCACCAGTTCCTCCCTTGAGATGCCCAGATCTCCGTTGAACCAGCTCAGCAGCATCTCGCTGACCGCGCCCACGACGGCCACGGACAGGGTGGCGGTGTCGATCCGGGGATCATGAAGCCCTTCCCTCAGGAGGGAGTCCACGAGGCCGCTCATGCGCTGCAGGCCCAGACGCCGTTCGCGTGCCGTGAGGGGACCGGCCCCCAGGGATTCCGTGAGTTTGACGCGCCCTTTTCTGGGGTCCGCCAGAGGAAGCCCGGCGATGAGGTCGATCATGTTTCGAGCCCGGTCGCGCAGCGGCTGGTCTGTGGCGATCACCTCGGTGCACCGGCTGATCTGTTCCTCGTAGATGTCTCTCATGAGCGCTGCCATGAGATCGTCGAGGGACGCGAAGCTCTCCGCGAAGTACCTGTCTTTGAGTCCGGCGTGGCGGAGAACCGCATTGATCGATGTGCGGGCGTATCCCTGGGTGGAGAAAAGTTCGAGTCCGCTTTCCATGAGGCGCCGACGGCGGAGTGAAGCGCGCTGTTCCGCCGTGGCTCCGCCATATGTCCTCACGATGTGCCACCTCTCCTTGAGGCGTCCTGCTCATGGTGCGCTGTCACGCACCCGGGGGCCGGCCTGCCGACCGTGCTGCTCGGTGGCCTCGTGTGAGGTCTTGAGCCGCCGGTCCGGCCTTCCCTCGTCGGGCGACGGCCACAGCATTCACTGCCGTATTTCACCCATCTGGTGACAGATTACCCCAGATAGGTGTAATGTCGGATTCATTCAGTTGTGAATCATGACAGCGCTACCCCAGGGCCGGTACCAGCCGCAAGGGGCGTCGCAGATGTGGCCCACCCGCAGGTTCGACGCGCCGGGCCACTGCGCAGGAAAGTCATGACCGGCAGCGGCCTGCGTACCGCGCTGAGCACCCTCGTGCCCGCTGGTCATCCACGTATCGAACACCACGGAATGTCGTGGTCCCAAGGCCATGCCGTGGGGAGAGTTCACCAATGGATCCCAACCAACTGTTCATCGGCGGACGCTGGGTGCAGACGTCCGGTGACCGTGTCATCAACGTCGCATCCGCGAGTACCGGCGATCATCTCGGTGCTGTACCGGACGGTTTTCCGGACGACATCGACCGGGCGGTCGGAGCCGCTCGTACCGCATTCGACGCACCGACCGGCTGGTCCTCCTGGGGCCCTGAACATCGCGCGGCCGCCATGATCCGTCTCGCGGATGCGCTCGATGCCAGGAAGGGGGCGACCTCCGCCGCCGTCAGCGCGCAGAACGGCATGCCGATCACTGTCGCCCGTTCCTTCGAAGGGGTGGTGCCGTCAGCCCTGCTGCGCTACTACGCGGGTCTGGCCGACGGCATGACGTCCGAGGAGCTGCGTACTGGACTGCCCCGTGGCACCACGCTGGTCCGACGGGAACCCGCAGGCGTCGTAGCCGCCATAATGACCTGGAACTTCCCTCAGACCATCGCGTTCTTCAAGGTGGCCCCGGCTCTGGCGGCCGGTTGCACGCTCGTCCTCAAGCCGGCTCCGGAGACGGTCCTCGACTCGGTGCTGCTGGCGGAGGCCGTCGAGGAAGTGGGCATTCCCGACGGCGTGATCAACATCGTTCCGGGCGGCCGTGACACCGGCGCCTATCTGGTCTCCCATCCTGACATCGACAAGGTGTCGTTCACCGGATCCACCAGAGCGGGACGTCAAGTGGCTGCCGCATGCGCCGAGTTGCTGCGGCCGGTAACCCTGGAACTGGGAGGCAAGTCCGCCGCCGTTGTCCTCGACGACGCCAACCTCGCCGCGAACGCGGAGCAGTTCTTCATGGCCAGTCTGCTGAACAACGGTCAGACATGTTACGCGAGTACCAGGATCCTGGCCCCCCGCAACAGGTACCAGGAAGTGGTCGAGTTCTGCACGACGATGGCCCGTGACGCCGTCATCGGTGACGCGCTCGACCCCGACACCCAGATCGGCCCGCTCGTCAGCCAGCGCCAGCGCGAACGGGTCCTGGGTTACATCAAGACCGGCCTCAACGAAGGGGCTCGGCTCACCACCGGAGGAGGTCGGCCATCCGGCCTCGATCGAGGCTGGTTCGTCGAACCCACCGTATTCGTCGACGTCGAGAACTCATCGACCATCGCGCAGGAAGAAATCTTCGGCCCGGTCCTCACGGTCACGCCCTACGACGGCGAGGACGAGGCAGTGCGCCTGGCGAACGAGTCGTCCTACGGCCTCGCCGGCACCGTCTGGACCACGGACCTGGACCATGGTGCCCAGGTGGCCCGCCGTTTGAGGACCGGCACCGTCGGGCTCAACGGCTATCTGCCCGACCTCGCCTCCCCCTACGGAGGCAGGAAGGCCAGTGGTCTCGGCAGCGAACTGGGGCCCGAGGGACTTCACTCCTACCACCAGCTCCAGTCGATCTACCACCCCTGATGCGACAGCCGTCACCCGGCTCGGCGAGTCCGGGCGACGGCCGCTCGCCGGGCGAGGGAACCAGCATGACTTCCACCGGAACCGAAGGATTCGACTACATCATCGTGGGCGCCGGCAGCGCCGGATGCGTACTCGCAGACCGCCTGAGCCGCGACGACCGCGTTCAGGTGCTGCTCCTCGAAGCGGGCGGCCCCGACGCCGACGAACTCATCCACATCCCAGCCGCGCTCGGAATGCTCTTCGGATCGCACACCGACTGGAGCTACCGCACGGTCGAGCAGTCCCGGCCGGGGCGCACCTTCTCCTGGCCCCGGGGAAAGACTCTGGGCGGCTCATCATCCACCAACGTCATGATCTACACCCGGGGCAACCGGAACGACTACGACAGCTGGCGTGATGAGTACGGTGCGAAAGGCTGGGGCTACGACGACGTCCTGCCCT
This sequence comes from Streptomyces sp. NPDC001851, assembly GCF_040297165.1. NCBI lineage: Bacteria > Bacillati > Actinomycetota > Actinomycetes > Kitasatosporales > Streptomycetaceae > Streptomyces > Streptomyces sp. NPDC001851. Next base: position 8,580 of record NZ_JBEOYR010000059.1, read on the forward strand.
ATTTCATGAAGTCCGAGTCCAACCGCCGCCTCGGAGAGCCCTACCACGGTTCGCACGGACCCCTGCACGTCGAGGACCGCAACTACACCCACGAACTCTCACAATCCTGGCTGGACGCCGCCGTCGAATGGGGACTGGACCGCAACGACGACTTCGCGGGTGCGTCCCCTGTCGGCGCCGGCCTGTACCAGGTGACATGCCATCACGGGCGACGGTGGTCCACGGCCGACGCCTATCTGCGCCCGGCCCTCGGCCGACCCAATCTCACGGTACGCACCAGCGCCCTGGCAACAAAGATCACACTCAACGGATCACGTGCGGCCGGCATCACCTATCTCCGGGACGGACAGGAGCGGACGGCACACGCCGACAGGGAGATTCTGCTCTGCGGCGGATCCATCAACTCGCCCCAGCTGCTGCTCCTGTCGGGCATAGGCGACCCCGACGAGCTGCACGATGTGGGGATAGACGTCCTAGTCCCCCTGCCCGGCGTCGGGCGTAACCTGCAGGACCACTTGATGGCTCCCATCGTGTGGGAGACCCGGAACTCCACTGATATCGTCCGTGACCTGCTCACCTCGGACAACCTCGAACGGTGGCGCACACACGGCGACGGGCCCTTCGCCTCCAACTACGGCGAGGTCGGCGCGTTCCTCAACGTCACGGACGGCCAAAGCCGTCCTGACGTCCAGCTGGTGGGAGGGGCCACGGCACTCGTTCTCAGCGGTGAGGAACAACCTGACCGGCCGGTGTTCACGATGAACTGCGTCCCCCTGCACCCGCAGACTCGCGGCACCGTCCGTCTCGCGTCGGCTGATCCGCAGGCCCCACCGTTGATCGACCCCCGGTACTTCGACGTGCCCGTGGATGCGTCGGTCATGGTCGCCGGACTCAGAGCGGTCATGGGCATCGCCCACCACGCACCGTTCGCCGAATACCTGGGGCGGTCGTACCTGCCGGCCAGTGACGACCTGGACGGTCTGGACGGTCTGGACGACGCGGCTCTCGAAGAGCACGTCCGCAGATGGAGTGCCACGGCGTATCACCCGGTGGGCACCTGCGCCATGGGAACCGGACACGACTCCGTCGTCAATTCGGATCTGGAGGTCTACGGAGTCGAGCGACTCCGTGTCGTCGACGCCTCGGTCATGCCGACTGTCATCAGTGGAAACACCAACGCACCCACGATCATGATCGCGGAAAAGGCTGCCGAGCGGATCGGGGAGAGGCCTCGCTGAACTCTACGTAAGCGAGGTCAGGGCAGAGCTTCGACGAGTTCTTTGGCGAGCGGGCCCGAGGACGCGGGGTTCTGCCCCGTGAAGAGGTTGCGGTCCACGACCGTGTACGGCTCCCACGCGGGGCCCCGGGAGTACTCGGTGGGGAGCTTTTTCAGCTCGTCCTCCAGCAGCCACTTGGCCTTGTCGGCGAAACCGACTCCGGCCTCCTCCTCATTGCAGAAACCCGTCACCCGGTAGTTCGCGAAAGGCGTGCCGCCGTTCGCGTCACGGGTCGCGAGGAGAGCGGCCGGGGCATGGCAGACGATGCCGAGTGCACGGCCGGAGGCGAGTGCCTCCCGCAGCAGTGCCCCGGAGTCCGGGTCGACCGCCAGGTCTTCCATCGGGCCATGGCCTCCGGGGTAGTAGACCGCGTTGTAGTCGTCGAGGCGAACATCCTTCAGGGAGAAGGGATGCCGTAGCTCGTCCGCCTCCTCGATGACGGCCTCCTCCCGCAGCGCGTTCTCCTCGCCGCCCGCCATACGGGGCCTGAGGCTCATCGTGTCCACGACGGGCACGACCCCGTGATCGAGCCGCTGATGCCCGCGGATCCGGTCCGCGGGCGGCGATGGGCCGACCATCGCCGCGCTCTTGAGGCCATCGCGTGGAAGTACCGCACCAGCTCGCCCTGGAGGGACCTTCCTTATGAGCTCGGCTCGTTCCAGACCGCACACAAGCGACTG
>NZ_JBEOYR010000060.1:0-9093 GCF_040297165.1 Streptomyces sp. NPDC001851
GTTCTGCGCGTCCATGGGCCAGTTCCTGCTCACGGCCGGCACCCCCGGGAAGCGGTTCGCGCTGCCGCACACCAGGATCCTCATGCACCAGCCGTTGGCCGGGCTCTCGGGCGTCGTCACGGACATCAAGATCCACGCCAAGCAGATGCTGGAAACGAAACGGGAGATGGCCGAGCTGATCGCCCATCACTCGGGCCAGACGTTCGAGCAGATCACCAAGGACTCGGACCGGGACCACTGGTTCACGCCCGCCGAGGCCAAGGAGTACGGCCTCATCGACGACATCATGACCCGTGCCTCCGGGGCGCCCGGCAAGGCCTTCCAGCACGCGTCCGCTCGATGACCGCCCCGTGGAACACCACCCCCCTGCGCACGGAGGTACCGCGCTCAGTGAAGCCCTTTGAACACGCGTCCCAGCACCGGGGCGTGCCCATGACCGGTCGTTACGTCGTTCCGCACTTCGTGGAACGCACCGCGCAGGGAACCAGGGAACTGGATCCGTACGGCAAGCTCTTCAGTGAACGGGTGGTCTTCCTCGGGCACCAGGTCGACGACACGTCGGCCAACGACATCATGGCGCAGCTGCTCTGCCTGGAAGCCATGGACCCGGACCGGGACATCTCCCTCTACATCAATTCGCCCGGGGGCTCCTTCACGGCGTTCACCGCCATCTACGACACCATGCAGTTCGTCAAGCCGGACATCCAGACCGTCTGCCTGGGTCAGGCGACCTCCGCCGCCGCGGTGATCCTCGCCGCGGGCACAGCGGGGAAGCGGATGGCGCTGCCGAACGCCCGGATCCTCATTCAGCAGCCCGCCCACGAGGGAAGTCAGGGCCAGGTATCCGACCTAGAGATCCAGGCCACGGAGGTCGAACGGCTGCGTCTGCTCATGGAGCGGGTCCTGGCGGAACACACGGGGCAATCGCTGGAGCGGATCTCCAACGACATCGAGAGGGACAGGTTCTTCACGTCGCCGGAGGCGAAGGCGTACGGGCTGATCGACCAAGTGGTGTCGCCGCGGTCGGTCGTCGGCGTGTCCTGACATCCCTGCGGTCCGGTACCTGTGCGACCGCCGGCCGGATCACCCCGCCACGGGCAGGCACTCGGCGAGCAGGTTGACGACGTCGCGCCACGCTCGCTGCGCATGCAGCGGGTGGTAGCCGACGCCGGGGCGCACGGCGTGCTCGACCGGGGGATGGTGGAAGGCGTGCAAGGCGCCGCCGTACACCACGAGCCGCCAGTCGACGCCCGCGGCCTGCATCTCCGCGGTGAACGCCTCCCGTTGCGCGGGCGGCATGATCGGGTCCTGCGACCCGACACCGGCCCACACCGGACACCGGATGCGCGCCGCTTCGCCCGGCCGGCCCGTGAGCAGTGCGTTGACCGTCCCGATCGCGCGCAGGTCGACACCGTCGCGTCCCAGTTCCAGCGCGATCGCGCCCCCGGTGCCGTAGCCCACGGCGGCGATCCGGTCGGGATCGGTCCGCGGTTCGGCGCGCAGTACCTTGAGCGCCGCGTGGCCGATGTCCCGTATCCGGTCGGGGTCGGCGAGCAGCGGCATCACGTGCGCCAGCATCTCCTCCGGGTCGGTGAACCAGCGCCCGCCGTTGATGTCGAAGGCCAACGCCACGTATCCGAGCTCGGCCAGGGCGTCGGCCCGGCGGCGCTGGAAGTCGTTCAGCCCAATCCCCTCGGGCCCGACGAGCACCGCGGGCCGGCGGTCGGCACCGGCGGGGAGCGCAAGGTGCCCGATCATCGTCAGGCCGTCGGCCGGATACTCGACCGTGCGCGTGGTAACCGTCGTCATGAGACGGGACTGTAGTGATCCAGGTCACCTCAACGGTGATGCCGCGCCGACCGCACTCCGCGTCCATCCGCAGCGTCCTCGCGATGACCTCGTCCGGGTCGGCTCGTGTCGTACGCGGCGCGGCGGTCCCGGCAGGCGACTCGGCCGGGCAAGGGTGTTCGGGGCAGTGGCCGCGCCCGTCTGGAGAAGGCCCTGGTGGACCAGGGCTTCAAGGACGACAAAACCACGACCCGTGCCGGTGAACTGCGCGGCCAGAGCGACCACTTGACCACCGCCCTGGCCGACACCGAAGCACGACTCGCAGACCTGGCCACCCCGAGGAAGACCATCGCCGACGTCATTCGATGCCTCAAGCGGTATGCGCCCGCGAAATCCCCAAGCCCTGATCCACAGCCGCTTGACGCTACATAGGGGCGTCAACCTCAACACCCATCTCATCGCCCGAATGCGCCGCTACATCGCCGACCGCGACTGGCTCACCTTCTACCAAAGCCACATCAATGACCCGCATCCGACCCAACCTACGAGGACCCTTGGTGTATCTCCGGCTACTCGAGGCACAGTTCAACGATCCCGCCTATGACGCCTATCTCGAAGCCCAGCAACGCGCATACTCCGCAACCGGCTACGAGACGTTGACGAAGTACGGAAGCACGGACGCGCGCACTACTCGCGACCCGTTGAGTTACCTTGCTGTTTTCGACGAGACGGCAGGCGACGACGGCGAGAGGCTCGTCGGCGGTATCCGAATCCACCGGAAAATAGCGGGTCAGCTGCCGTCCGAGATACACCTCGCGAGCCAGGATTTCAACGATGCCCTGGCGGACGAAGTCGCCGCCGGCGAGTCGGTGGCAGAGATTTGCGGCATCTGGGTGGACCACGACTGGAGGGGCCGCAGCCTCGCGTCCCTGCTGTGCTTCGCCTCCGTCGTGGCGGCTCAGCGACTGGGGGCCACCGTGATCTGTGGCAGCGGCCCCACTGAGCGAATCAAGGGGTACGAACGGTGCGGTCTCCGTTTCCGGCACGATCGCCCCCTGCACGACCGCCCGTTTCCGGGCATCACGGCGTACTACTCCATCAACCGGGCCGAGGCCATCCGCCATCGCGAGGAGCGATTGACCAATGCGGCGGTCCTGCTGGACCGCGCCCTGGACGAAGCCCCCTGTATCCCCACCGACGTGGTCCGCGCCGTCGCCGAAAAGCTCGGCCTCGGGCACTCCACCGTCTCGGCGTCCTCAGGCAACGCACGTTAGGCGATCAATTGAACCTGGAAGCGCATCTCGGCACCTTCACCCAGACCGCCGGCAACACGGCTCCATGGCGACCGAGGCTGTACGTACCGGTCGAGCCCGAGCAACGCTCTGCCCTGACACAGCTCCTCGAAAGCGGTGTCGTCGGCTCCGTCCACGACACGTGCGCCGACCAGCTGGCAGAGCTCCTTTCCGCTCGGCGCCCCGACTGGCGTCCGGACGCCGATGAGTTGGCCTCGGCGGTCACCGACCACCTCGGCGGCAGGCCCCCGGCGGAGTACGGCACATGGGCGTGGTACGCCTGGTCGCGGCAGCTCGTCCACGTCCTACCGCCGGCCGAGCACCGCGAGCTCCGTCAGTCCCGCAACCGCTACAAGATCACCGCGGAGGAGCAGAACCTCCTGTCACGGAAGACCGTGGCCGTGGTCGGCCTCTCCGTGGGCGCCGCAAGTGCGGTCACCCTCGCCCAGGAGGGTGTGGGCGAGCGTTTCCGGCTCGCCGACTTCGACCACCTCTCCCTCTCCAACCTCAACCGGCTCCGCGCCTCGGTCGCCGATGTCGGCCTGCCCAAAGTCGTCATCGCCGCACGGCAGATGTACGAGATCGACCCCTACCTCGACATCAGTGTCTGGCCGGAGGGACTGACCGAGGAGAACACCGACGCCTTCCTCGCGGGCGGTGGCCGCACCGACCTCCTCGTCGAGGAGTGCGACGACATGTTCCTCAAGGTCCACGTCCGTGAACGCGCCCGCGCGCTCGGCATCCCCGTCCTGATGGAGACCAACGAGCGCGGCATGCTGGATGTGGAGCGGTTCGACCTCGAACCTGAACGTCCCCTTCTGCACGGCCTTCTGCAGGAAGTGGCAGCCTCCGAAGTCAAGGCGATGTCGACCCGCGAAAAGCTCCCGCACCTCCTCCGCATCCTCGGTCAGGACGAGCCCTCCGAGCGCCTGGTCTCCTCCCTCGTCGAGACAGGCAAGACCATCTCCTCATGGCCACAGCTCGCCTCGGGAGTCAGCCTGGGCGCCGCGCTGGTGACAGACACCGCTCGCCGTCTCCTCCTCGGTCAGTTCACCGCCTCGGGAAGGTACTTCGTCGACACCGGCACGCTGATCCGCGAGGGCGCGGAGACCTCCTTGACACCAGCGGAACCCACGTCCGAGGCCACTGCGGAGGCGGCCACCCCTCCCCTCCTCCTGCCGCCGCCGCCGCCCAGCAACGCCGGCGCCGCCCTGGGTGAAGAAGGCATTCGCCGCCTGGTCGCCCACGGCATCCAGGCGCCGTCCGGCGGCAACAGCCAGCCCTGGCGGTTCATAGCCCATGACGAGGCGTTGGACTGCCGCATCGACGCCGCGCAGCCGCAGACCTTGCTCGACTTCGAAGCCCGCGCCACCCATCTGGCCATCGGCGCGGCGGTGGAGAACATTCACCTCGCCGCCCAAGCCTCGGGCTGGGCCTGCCATGTGCAGTACTTCCCCACCCCGGCCGACCCCGGGCTGGTCTGCCGACTCACCTTCTCCAGCGCGGCTGACGTCCCGCGCCCCGCACTGTTCGACTGGATCGAGCACCGCACCACCAACCGCAACCCCGGCCCCGTTCGCCCGCTCGTCGAGTCGCACGCCGCAGCGCTGAGGGACTGCGCCACCGAGAGCGGCGCCCGGCTGCACCTCGTCACCGACCGCGATCAGTTGGACGAGATGGGACGGATCCTGGGGGCAGGCGACCGGCTGCGGATACTTTCCCCGCAACTGCATCGGGACATGATGAACGAGTTGCGCTGGGACCCCGAGGAGGCTCGGCGCACGCGGGACGGCATAGACGTCGCCACTCTGGGGCTCGACGACGTCGACCTCGCGGGCCTCCGTCTGGCACGGCAATGGCCCGGTCTGGCTTTCGTTCGCCGGATCGGCGGCGGCAAAGCCTTCGAGGAGAGTGCCGGAAAAGCCCTTGCCGCCTCGTCGGCCGTCGGCTGCCTCACCATCCCGGGCAAGGGCCCTCACGCCTTCGCCAACGGCGGCCGCGCCCTGCAACGGCTCTGGCTCACCGCCACTTCCCTCGGCTTGGGATTCCAGCCCCACACCTCCCTGCTCTACCTGTTCGCCCGCGTGGAAGGCGGCGGCGAGACCGGACTCGACGCCACCGAGACCGACGTTCTGCGCACTCTGCGCACCAGGTTCACCGCCATCATCCCCGGCAAGCCGGACGAGGCCGAACTCATGCTCTTCCGGCTCTCCTACGCGTCGCCGCCAACGACCCGCTCGCTGCGCCGCACCGTCGACTCGGTCCTTCAATTCGGCGGGCCGCCTTCGCGGAGCAGGGCGTGACGTGGCTCCGGCACGGCCACGGAACGCTGTTGCTGATCTCCAGGCGGTCATGTTCCGACGCGCATGATGCCGGGAGCGTCCGCGACAACGGATGCGCCACAAGGAGGTCCGCCCTTGTTGACCGGCCGCGGGACAAGACACCTGCTGGTTCGCAGCCCCCAACCGGCACTCCTGGAAGCATCTCTCCGTTACGGGCAGACACTCGTCGAGCGGACCGACGACGTCACTCCAGGCAGAGTCCTCCGATCCGACCGCTGCCCACACAGGACAGCGGATGGATCGACACCGGCGCGCCCGAGTTCCAGCCCGATGGCGCCCCCGGTGCCGTAGCCGACGATCGGCGCCGGCCGGGAGCGCCAGGTGCCCGACCATCGTCAGACCGTCGGCCGGGGGGCCGCGATCCGGCACGGCCTCCGCCAACTCCAGTACCGACAGGACGTCCTCGACGGCTTTCTCACCGGCACCAGACTCCTCGATTCACCGTGACGACATCACGCGTTCAAGGTCAAGTAGCAAGGGGAGTGGACTGTTGTGCGAGTGAGAGTGCGGGATTAAAGTGAACGGCCGTGCTCGGTGTGGTCGGCGGGGGCCGGTCAACCCGGGCCTGAGGGAAAGGAATTCCGTCTTGACCGAGACCGAGAACGCCGCCGCCGATCCCGCGATATCCAACCGAACCGAACGGCCCGACAGCCCCGACGGGATCGAGTTACTCGCCTCGCTCAGCCCCGACTTCGAAGCCGACCCGTACGTCGCCTACGCGCGGCTGCGCGAGCGCGGTCCGGTGCACCAGGTAGTGACGCCCGACAGGGGCGTGGTGTGGCTCGTGGTCGGGTACGAGGCCGCGCACGAGGCCTTCAGCTCCCCGAAGCTCAGCCGGGACTGGCATCGCGAGTGGCGGCAGACCGGCTGGCGCCCGCCGTACGCCCTGGACAAGCTCGGCAACGCCAACATGCTGATGAGCGACCCGCCCCACCACACCCGGCTGCGGAAGCTGGTGGCGCGGGAGTTCACGGCCCGGCGGGTCGAGGAGATGCGGGGCCGCGTCCAGGAGATCACCGACGAACTGCTGGACCGCATGACGGCGGACGGAGCGCGCCGCGCCGACCTCATCGAGGCGTTCGCCTCCCCGCTCCCCATGATCGTCATCGCCGAACTGCTCGGCGTCCCCGGCCTGGACCGCGCCGCCTTCCACGCCTGGTCCAACGAGACCCTCGCACCCACCAGTCCCGAGGCGGAGAAGGAGGCGTACGAGCAGGTCATGCCGTATCTCACGGGGCTCATCGCCGCCAAGCGCGAGAGCCCCGGGCAGGACCTCCTCAGCGCCCTCGTCCACACGGTCGACGAGGGCGGCGACCGGCTCACCGAGGACGAGCTGGTCTCGTTGGCCTTCCTGCTGCTCGTCGCCGGGCACGAGACGACGGTCAACACGATCGGCAACGCCGTGCGCGCGCTCTTCGCGCACCCCGACCAGTTGGCGGCCGTACGGGCCGATCCGGCGGGGCTGGCGGCGGGCCTGGTGGAGGAGACGCTGCGCTACGACGGGCCGGTGCCGACCACCACGCCGCGCATCGCCCTGGAGGATACCGAGATCGGCGGCGTACAGGTGCCGCGCGGTGCCATCGTGCTGATCGCCATGGCCGGCGCGGACCGCGACCCGGCGCGCTTCCCCGATCCGGATCGCTTCGACGTACGGCGCGAGGATGCCCGGGCCCATCTCTCCTTCGGACACGGGATCCACTTCTGCCTGGGCGCCCCGCTCGCCCGCCTCGAGGGCGAGGTGGCGCTGCGCACGCTGCTGGAGCGCTGCCCGGACCTGGCGGCGGACGGGGAGCCGGGCGAGTGGCTCCCGGGGATACTGATCCGGGGGAGGCGGAGCCTGCCGGTGCGGTGGTGATACGCCCGCCGCGGGCGGGCTGACGGGCGGGTGAGCGGTCGCGGCACGCCGTTCGCGCCGGTCAGCGGGGACTGTCAGTGGCGGGTCCACGCTGGCCGCAGTCCTGCGGCAGAGGCGTCACGCACTGGACAGGAGAGAGGCGATCGTCATGACCGCGACCTGCTGCTGGTGAGCACCAGGAAAAGGCCTCTTCCCCGCCCACCGGCGCGACGGGGCAGGGAAGTCCGAGGAGTCGCACCGACCAGGCGGTGTACCCCGAGGCCCTCCACGCGCGCACCCGGCTGGGCCCCGGCTGCTCGCCTCCGGGGACAGCGCGCACCGGGGCCCGGCGTCTTCCACTCCGGCGGCCTCGGCGCCAGCCGGCAGGAGCCCGAACGGCCCGCCGTCGCTTCCCGGAGGGGACCGGCGTCTCGCCGAGCGGCTGTGACAGCTGATCCCGGCGCCCGCAGAGGGGCCTAGGTGGTGTCGGCCACTGAGCTCGGCAGCTCGCGAGATCGGACTGATCATCCCTTCAAAAGAACCGCACCCAACGCACTCAGCCTCCGGGAGAAGCTCCATGTCTGCTGTGGAAGCCATTGACCTGAGCAGCCTGAGTGGCCCGGCCGGGGGTTCGCAGAGGCTGAAGGGGCACCTCACCCGACCGGATGGCCCAGGCCCCTGGCCAGGCGTGGTCATTGCACACGAGGTACTCGGCGTTGACGACGTCATGCTCCGCCAAGCCGAGCGCCTGGCCGGCGCCGGGTACCTCACACTGATGCCCGACCTGTTCACCGAGGGCGGCGCCCGGCGCTGTCTGATCCCTACGATCCGCGCGGCCATGTCCGGGACCGGGCGTGCCTACCAGGACCTGGAGGCTGCCCGCTCCTATCTGCTGGCCCAGAGTGACTGCACCGGTGCGGTCGGCATCATCGGCTTCTGTATGGGAGGCGCGTTCGCTTTGATGACGGCCGGAGGCGGTGACTACGACGCGGCGTGCGCCAACTACGGACGGCTTCCCAAGGACCTGGACGTCCTCGCCGACGCCTGCCCCGTGGTCGCCAGCTTCGGCGGCAAGGACCGCACCCTGAAGGGGGCGGCCGACCGGCTGAGCGCGGCCCTCGAACACCATGGAGTCGTGCATGACGTCAAGGAGTACCCGCAAGCGGGCCACGCCTTTCTCAACGACGCCGAGGCCGGCCCCAGGCCACTGCGCCCCCTGTTCCGCGTCATGAACATCGGCCCGGATCCGGACGCTTCGGCGGACGCCTGGCAGCGCATCGAGACCTTCTTCGCCACTCACCTTCACGCTGCCCGCACCTGAGCAAGCCGAGTCGGGTGGCCGGGTGAGCCGGCCTTCGAAGGCGACTTGGAAGGCGTTCAGCGGTGCCTTCCAGCGCACGATCCACTTCTTGCGGCCCTTGCCGCGAGCATCGCGCCTGTGCCTTGCCGGCTCTGTTCGGCGTACCGTCGCCGTGAAACCCGGATGCGAAATCGACCGGCCGTGAGCCGCCGATCCGGCTTGCGTCATCGCCGCCGCTGGTCGGCCCGCAGTCTCCAGCTGCCTCACGGTGCGCGGCCCGGGTCGTCGCCGAGGTGACGCCGGGTAGTTGTGACGGAAGGCGACGGCCGGCCCGATCAGGGTGGGGCCGGCCGCCGGCGAGGTACACAGGCTGGTTCAGCGCTGCAGGGTGAGGAGACCCGGCCGCCACGGCAGTTGGTCGTAGGGGCCGCTCGCGGTGGGCGACTTGCCCTGGTAGAGGAGCTGCAGGTGGCAGGGGTCGATGGTCATGGTCTGGTCGGGGTTGTCGCGGACCAGGTCACCGTGGCTGATGTCGTT
>NZ_JBEOYR010000061.1:0-6117 GCF_040297165.1 Streptomyces sp. NPDC001851
ACTCGCGACACCCGGTTTTGGAGACCGGTGCTCTACCAACTGAGCTACGCCCCTAAATCTCGCTTAACATTATGCCTGCTAATAAAGCAGGCATAATTAAATAAGTGGCGGAACGGACGGGGCTCGAACCCGCGACCCCCTGCGTGACAGGCAGGTATTCTAACCAACTGAACTACCGCTCCACCGATTCTTTTACGTTGCATCTCTCGATGCCGGCAAATTCGCGCTTTGCGATTTGCGCATTACCAGTCGTCACACTGATAACGTTTATTTGATGCCTGGCAGTGTCCTACTCTCGCATGGGGAGACCCCACACTACCATCGGCGCTACGGCGTTTCACTTCTGAGTTCGGCATGGGGTCAGGTGGGACCACCGCGCTATTGCCGCCAGGCAAATTCTGTTTCATTCCAACCGCCTCACTTCCATGAAGCCATCAGAACCAATCTCGGAACTTCGCTGAAAATCTCTCTAAAAACACCTTCGGTGTTGTAAGGTTAAGCCTCACGGATCATTAGTACTGGTTAGCTCAATGCATCGCTGCACTTACACACCCAGCCTATCAACGTCTTAGTCTTAAACGTTCCTTCAGGGACCTTAAAGGCCCAGGGAAGACTCATCTTGAGGCAAGTTTCGCGCTTAGATGCTTTCAGCGCTTATCTTTTCCGCACTTAGCTACCGGGCAATGCCATTGGCATGACAACCCGAACACCAGTGGTGCGTTCACTCCGGTCCTCTCGTACTAGGAGCAACCCCTCTCAATCTTCCAACGCCCACGGCAGATAGGGACCGAACTGTCTCACGACGTTCTAAACCCAGCTCGCGTACCACTTTAAATGGCGAACAGCCATACCCTTGGGACCTACTTCAGCCCCAGGATGTGATGAGCCGACATCGAGGTGCCAAACACCGCCGTCGATATGAACTCTTGGGCGGTATCAGCCTGTTATCCCCGGAGTACCTTTTATCCGTTGAGCGATGGCCCTTCCATTCAGAACCACCGGATCACTAAGACCTACTTTCGTACCTGCTCGAGCCGTCACTCTCGCAGTCAAGCTAGCTTATGCCTTTGCACTAACCTCACGATGTCCGACCGTGATTAGCTAACCTTCGTGCTCCTCCGTTACTCTTTGGGAGGAGACCGCCCCAGTCAAACTACCCACCAGACACTGTCCTCACCCCAGATTATGGGGCCGAGTTAGAACATCAAACATTAAAGGGTGGTATTTCAAGGATGGCTCCACGCAGACTGGCGTCCACGCTTCAAAGCCTCCCACCTATCCTACACATCAAGGCTCAATGTTCAGTGTCAAGCTATAGTAAAGGTTCACGGGGTCTTTCCGTCTTGCCGCGGGTACACTGCATCTTCACAGCGAGTTCAATTTCACTGAGTCTCGGGTGGAGACAGCCTGGCCATCATTACGCCATTCGTGCAGGTCGGAACTTACCCGACAAGGAATTTCGCTACCTTAGGACCGTTATAGTTACGGCCGCCGTTTACTGGGGCTTCGATCAAGAGCTTCGCCTTGCGGCTGACCCCATCAATTAACCTTCCAGCACCGGGCAGGCGTCACACCGTATACGTCCACTTTCGTGTTTGCACAGTGCTGTGTTTTTATTAAACAGTTGCAGCCAGCTGGTATCTTCGACTGGCTTCAGCTCCATCCGCGAGGGACTTCACCTACATGCCAGCGTGCCTTCTCCCGAAGTTACGGCACCATTTTGCCTAGTTCCTTCACCCGAGTTCTCTCAAGCGCCTTGGTATTCTCTACCTGACCACCTGTGTCGGTTTGGGGTACGATTTAATGTTACCTGATGCTTAGAGGATTTTCCTGGAAGCAGGGCATCAACTACTTCTGCACCGTAGTGCATCGTCATCACGCCTCAGGGTTAGTATGCAACCGGATTTACCAGGTCACACCCCCTACACGCTTAAACCGGGACAACCGTCGCCCGGCTAGCCTAGCCTTCTCCGTCCCCCCTTCGCAGTAACACCAAGTACAGGAATATTAACCTGTTTCCCATCGACTACGCTTTTCAGCCTCGCCTTAGGGGTCGACTCACCCTGCCCCGATTAACGTTGGACAGGAACCCTTGGTCTTCCGGCGAGCGGGCTTTTCACCCGCTTTATCGTTACTTATGTCAGCATTCGCACTTCTGATACCTCCAGCAACCCTCACAGGCCACCTTCAACGGCTTACAGAACGCTCCCCTACCCAACAACGCCTAAGCGTCGCTGCCGCAGCTTCGGTGCATGGTTTAGCCCCGTTACATCTTCCGCGCAGGCCGACTCGACCAGTGAGCTATTACGCTTTCTTTAAATGATGGCTGCTTCTAAGCCAACATCCTGGCTGTCTATGCCTTCCCACATCGTTTCCCACTTAACCATGACTTTGGGACCTTAGCTGGCGGTCTGGGTTGTTTCCCTCTTCACGACGGACGTTAGCACCCGCCGTGTGTCTCCCGTGATAACATTCTTCGGTATTCGGAGTTTGCATCGGTTTGGTAAGCCGGGATGGCCCCCTAGCCGAAACAGTGCTCTACCCCCGAAGATGAGTTCACGAGGCGCTACCTAAATAGCTTTCGGGGAGAACCAGCTATCTCCCGGTTTGATTGGCCTTTCACCCCCAGCCACAAGTCATCCGCTAATTTTTCAACATTAGTCGGTTCGGTCCTCCAGTTAGTGTTACCCAACCTTCAACCTGCCCATGGCTAGATCACCGGGTTTCGGGTCTATACCTTGCAACTAATCGCCCAGTTAAGACTCGGTTTCCCTACGGCTCCCCTATACGGTTAACCTTGCTACAAAATATAAGTCGCTGACCCATTATACAAAAGGTACGCAGTCACACCACGAAGGTGCTCCCACTGCTTGTACGTACACGGTTTCAGGTTCTATTTCACTCCCCTCGCCGGGGTTCTTTTCGCCTTTCCCTCACGGTACTGGTTCACTATCGGTCAGTCAGGAGTATTTAGCCTTGGAGGATGGTCCCCCCATATTCAGACAGGATGTCACGTGTCCCGCCCTACTCATCGAACTCACGACCTGTGCATTTTAGTGTACGGGGCTATCACCCTTTGCTGCGCGACTTTCCAGACGCTTCCACTAACACACAAGCCGATTCAGGTTCTGGGCTCCTCCCCGTTCGCTCGCCGCTACTGGGGGAATCTCGGTTGATTTCTTTTCCTCGGGGTACTTAGATGTTTCAGTTCCCCCGGTTCGCCTCATGCCACTATGTATTCATGACATGATAGTGTGTCGAAACACACTGGGTTTCCCCATTCGGGTATCGCCGGTTATAACGGTTCATATCACCTTACCGACGCTTTTCGCAGATTAGCACGCCCTTCATCGCCTCTGACTGCCTAGGCATCCACCGTGTACGCTTAGTCACTTAACCTCACAACCCGAAGATGTTTCCATCGTTCGTGCTGCAAACATTTGAGAGACTCTATGACAGGTTACTCTTCATCCCAGTACATCTACGGAGGGATAAATTTCAGCCGTCATGTTTCAATTTTCAGCTTGTTCCAGATTGTTAAAGAGCAAAATACTTCGCAGCATACTGTCGCCAATATACTCTGAAGTATTGAAATACCGGACTATATGGTGGAGCTAAGCGGGATCGAACCGCTGACCTCCTGCGTGCAAGGCAGGCGCTCTCCCAGCTGAGCTATAGCCCCATACAGTCACGTGCAGTACCTTTTCCACTTCGAAGAAGTGGTAGGCCTGAGTGGACTTGAACCACCGACCTCACCCTTATCAGGGGTGCGCTCTAACCACCTGAGCTACAAGCCTATAAAGGTATTTCTGCTCGTTACTTTCTATCAGACAATCTGTGTGAGCACGCCACTCGAATCAATATCTTTAGGTAAGGAGGTGATCCAACCGCAGGTTCCCCTACGGTTACCTTGTTACGACTTCACCCCAGTCATGAATCACAAAGTGGTAAGCGCCCTCCCGAAGGTTAAGCTACCTACTTCTTTTGCAACCCACTCCCATGGTGTGACGGGCGGTGTGTACAAGGCCCGGGAACGTATTCACCGTAGCATTCTGATCTACGATTACTAGCGATTCCGACTTCATGGAGTCGAGTTGCAGACTCCAATCCGGACTACGACATACTTTATGAGGTCCGCTTGCTCTCGCGAGGTCGCTTCTCTTTGTATATGCCATTGTAGCACGTGTGTAGCCCTACTCGTAAGGGCCATGATGACTTGACGTCATCCCCACCTTCCTCCAGTTTATCACTGGCAGTCTCCTTTGAGTTCCCGGCCGAACCGCTGGCAACAAAGGATAAGGGTTGCGCTCGTTGCGGGACTTAACCCAACATTTCACAACACGAGCTGACGACAGCCATGCAGCACCTGTCTCAGAGTTCCCGAAGGCACCAATGCATCTCTGCTAAGTTCTCTGGATGTCAAGAGTAGGTAAGGTTCTTCGCGTTGCATCGAATTAAACCACATGCTCCACCGCTTGTGCGGGCCCCCGTCAATTCATTTGAGTTTTAACCTTGCGGCCGTACTCCCCAGGCGGTCGATTTAACGCGTTAGCTCCGGAAGCCACGCCTCAAGGGCACAACCTCCAAATCGACATCGTTTACAGCGTGGACTACCAGGGTATCTAATCCTGTTTGCTCCCCACGCTTTCGCACCTGAGCGTCAGTCTTCGTCCAGGGGGCCGCCTTCGCCACCGGTATTCCTCCAGATCTCTACGCATTTCACCGCTACACCTGGAATTCTACCCCCCTCTACGAGACTCTAGCTTGCCAGTTTCAAATGCAGTTCCCAGGTTGAGCCCGGGGATTTCACATCTGACTTAACAAACCGCCTGCGTGCGCTTTACGCCCAGTAATTCCGATTAACGCTTGCACCCTCCGTATTACCGCGGCTGCTGGCACGGAGTTAGCCGGTGCTTCTTCTGCGAGTAACGTCAATTGATGAGCGTATTAAGCTCACCACCTTCCTCCTCGCTGAAAGTGCTTTACAACCCGAAGGCCTTCTTCACACACGCGGCATGGCTGCATCAGGCTTGCGCCCATTGTGCAATATTCCCCACTGCTGCCTCCCGTAGGAGTCTGGACCGTGTCTCAGTTCCAGTGTGGCTGGTCATCCTCTCAGACCAGCTAGGGATCGTCGCCTAGGTGAGCCATTACCCCACCTACTAGCTAATCCCATCTGGGCACATCTGATGGCAAGAGGCCCGAAGGTCCCCCTCTTTGGTCTTGCGACGTTATGCGGTATTAGCTACCGTTTCCAGTAGTTATCCCCCTCCATCAGGCAGTTTCCCAGACATTACTCACCCGTCCGCCGCTCGTCACCCAGGGAGCAAGCTCCCCTGTGCTACCGCTCGACTTGCATGTGTTAAGCCTGCCGCCAGCGTTCAATCTGAGCCATGATCAAACTCTTCAATTAAAAGCTTGATTTGCTTCCACTCGAGAAGCGATGCTCAAAGATTTACTGCATGAATTTTACTTCAGTTAGTCACTCTTCAAGACTTGATATTTTTTTGCATCCGAAGATGCTGGATATCGTCTTGTGGAGTGCCCACACAGATTGTCTGATAAATTGTTAAAGAGCAGTGAGTTAGGCGCTTTCGCTTGCTAACTCGAGGTGGCGTATATTACGCTTTCCTCTTTCAGAGTCAACCCTAATTTTCAGGATTTTTTCTCTGCGACCCCCGGATACTCTGTGAAGTTGTTCACATGTTCCGTGTCGATGGAGGCGCATTATAGGGAGCCGGTTCAGAATGACAAGCGTTAATATGCATTTTTTATCTGACCGCTCACTATTCATTCGTAACGCCTATTAAACCCGCTTTTTGATGGCTGCAGGCAGGTCCGCCAGGCTATTAAGCACCCAATCGGCCAGCTTTTCGCCCTGCTCCGTCACCGGCTTGCCGGTACGCACCAGCACCTTGGTGCCGACGCCGGCCGCGATCGCCGCCTGCATGTCTTCCGGTTTATCCCCCACCATATAAGAAGCGGCCATATCGATGTTCAATTCCTGCTGCGCTTGCAACAGCATGCCCGGCTGCGGTTTACGGCAGTCGCACACCTGACGATACTCCTCTACTGCCGCCTCCGGATGATGCGGGCAGAAATAGATGCCGTCGAAGT
>NZ_JBEOYR010000062.1:0-5075 GCF_040297165.1 Streptomyces sp. NPDC001851
AACGACATCAGCCACGGTGACCTGGTCCGCGACAACCCCGACCAGACCATGACCATCGACCCCTGCCACCTGCAGCTCCTCTACCAGGGCAAGTCCCCCACCGCGAGCGGCCCCTACGACCAACTGCCGTGGCGGCCGGGTCTCCTCACCCTCCAGCGCTGACCTGCCTGCCGCCGTGCCGCGCTGCGCGGCGAAGGGGAAGCGGTCAAGACGGAAAATCTGTGGATCTCCGCGGCAACCTTTCGGCCTGCCCGGACCACTCAGTGGTGTCCGGGCAGGTGGTCCGGTCAGATCCCACGGCGGAAAGAGAGCACAGAGTTGTCCTTCGGACGAAAGCACAGACATGCCCCCGGCCCACCCGCGTCATCGGTGACGTCCCGGCCCGGCGGCCGCCGGGCCGGCGGCCACGCCCGCGGTAGTCGCCCGATGCATCGCGCCCGTCGGCTGTTCACGCGCCGGGGTTTCTGGGCGGCCGTCGTCATGGCCGTCGTGGCCGGTTCCGCCGTTGTGGTCGGCACCGCCTCAGCGCAAACCGTGGATCTGAAGACCTGGTACGTGCTGGTCAACCGCAACAGCGGCAAGGTGCTGGACGACCGCGCCTACGCCACGAACGACGGCGCGGCGGTGGTGCAGTGGGCCCGCCACGGCGGAGCCAACCAGCAGTGGCGGTTCATCGCCGCGGGCGACGGGTACTACCGGCTGCAGAACCGGAACTCCGGCAAGGTGCTCGACGACCTCGGCTGGTCGAAGACCGCAGGCTCCGCCCTCGTGCAGTGGAGCGACCGGAACGGCGCCAACCAGCAGTTCAAACTGGCGGAGTCCTCGGACGGCTACATGCGGCTGATTAATCGCTTCAGTGGCATGGCCGTCGAGGTCCGCAACGCCGCCAAGGCCGACGGGGGCGACGTCGTCCAGTACGGCGACTGGGGCGGCGCCAATCAGCAGTGGCAGCTCGTCCCGGCCGGGAGCGTCGACAGCACCGGCACGCCCACCGCGCCGGGCGGCAGCGTTCCCACCAGCCAGGCTCCGAGCGGTACGCGCCCGTCGCCGGCGTCGTCTCCCGCACCCGGTGACGGCAGCCCGACGAAACGTTTCATGGGTAGCAGCACCGTGCTCATCGGCGGCTCGATGTCCGACGCCTCGGCGAGCGCCGCCCCGTTCGACGTGCGGTACGCCTATGTGCACAGCCAGCCCGCGCCGTCGTCGGACTACTACTCGGCATCGCGTTGCCAGGACGCGTGGTCGGGCTGGTGGGGCTGCTGGACCGGCAGCACCACAGCGCCGGGCACTTACGTGACCTATCGGGACGCCCAGGTGGCCCAGGCGACGTACAAGGGCAGCCCGCGCCCGCAGAAGATGCTCTGGACCTGGTACTCGCTGCGCGACCTCGGGGATGCTGCGGGCGAGGGCGACGGTCCGGGCGAGGTCAAGGCCATCAACAGGGCCGACCTGCTCACCCGGTACCTGAACGACTACCGTTTCTTCCTCCAGAAGATCGGCACCTCGCACGACATGATCGACCTTGAGCCCGACTTCTGGGGCTACGTCCGGTCGCTCGGCGATCCGCACCAGGTTCCCGCGCAGGTCACGGGCGCGAACCCGACGGATTGCGGATCGCAGGAGAACAGCGCCGCCGGACTCTCCCGCTGCCTGGTCGACATGGCGCGCAAGTACGCGCCGAACACCGCCGTCGGGATGCACCTTTCGTGCTTCGACTGGGAGTACAGCACCCAGAAATGCGTCAAGGACTACGCGCACCTCGGGGCACAGAACGCCGACTTCCTGGTCTCCGATGTGACGGACCGCGATGCGGGCTGGTACGCACAGCCGGCCCACGGCGGCCGTGACACCTTCTGGACCGACCAGAAGGCCGAAGCCCGTCTGGCGTTCTACAAGACGATGGCCGAGTCCGTGGGCAAGCCGGTGGTCCTGTGGCAGATCCCCGTGGGCAACATGGCGCAGAACAACACCCTCAACCACTACAAGGACGACAAGGTGGACTGGTTGTTCGGGCACATGGACCAGGTGGCGAACGCGCATATCGCCGGCCTGCTGTTCGGTGCGGGGCAGCAGGAACAGACATCGGTCGAGACCGACGGCGGAAACCTGATCGGCAAGACGATCGCCTATCGCAACAGGGGCGGTACGGCGCTCAGGTAGTCGGGCAGGCGACTTCGGCAAGCGAACCCCGGGCCGTCGGCCCGGGGTTTCGTTCAGCCGGAGCCGGAGCCGGAGCCGGAGCCGGAACGGTCCGCCGACTGGCCGGCGGCACGGCGGTACTCGGCGTTGATGCGCTGCGCTTCCTCGAGTTGGTCCTCAAGGATGACGATGCGGCACGCGGCCTCGATCGGAGTCCCCTTGTCGACGAGCTCGCGGGCGCGCGCGGCGATCCTCAGCTGGTAGCGGGAGTACCGGCGATGTCCTCCCTCCGAGCGGAGCGGAGTGATCAGACGAGCCTCACCGATGGCCCGGAGGAAGGCCGGGGTGGTGCCGAGCATCTCGGCTGCCCGGCCCATCGTGTACGCCGGGTAGTCGTCGTCGTCCAGACGATCATTCAGGGGGTTGTCCGATGTCATGTCACCTCGCTGTGCAACGCGTCGAGGGGCCCTGATGCCGTACGGCACCAGGGCCCCGAAGGAAATTCAACACCATCTGTTGAACCGGTACTGCTGTTGGCAGCTCCTCGACGCGCGAGCCGCCCAGTGCGGCTCTCAGCCCCGTCACCCTTCTGGGAACACTCTGGCTTCGAGGATCGAGAGCCGCACTGACCTGCGTACTTCGTGTTCAGCTACCCGCCAGTTCGTGTCTGGCGGGTCTCGTTCGACCGTGTCTACGACAAGAAGCGTACCCACGTCAGGGGCGAAAATCTACTCGTGCGAGAGGAGATTTCACTCTTCTGGTGGAGGAGGAAGCCCGCCGCGACCGGGCCTCACCGGTTGACGGAAGCCGCCTCCCGCCGGGCGCGCAACTGCTTCAGCCCCGCGGGCGGTTCCTGATACGGGTGGGCCGAATAAGCTCTGCTGTCATGTCGAATCCCGATGAGTTGCTCGTCGCCATCTCCGCCGCGGTGGAGTCCGAGCGAAGCAATCAGATGCCGCTGACCGTGGTCGTCGGCGGCGCCGTCATCACCGGCCGGCTGGCTCCGGAGGCCGTGTGGAGGGAGCGGGTGGCGGAGGTCCTGAAGGACTCGGACCGTCTCGGCCCGTTCTCGGAGGTCTTCGCGCGCGGTCCGCGAGGGAACCGGCCCGGTCGCGGCGAGGCGCCCACGCATCTGCACTTCCATCTCGCCCGGATCCTGCAGGGCAGCCTCGGTATCCCGGAGACGGGCGGCATGTACCGAGTCGCGATCAAGGACGTCAGCGCATGGAGCGTAGGGGATCTCATCCACATCGACCAGTGAGTCGCTGTCCCCGCCCCGTTGCCCGGCCGGCGCTCTCCGAGCGGACGGCGACACAACGCCGGGGGCCCTGCCGACGCGCGTCGGCAGGGCCCCACCGGGATCCTGAGGGCGGTCTCCCGCCCGTCCTCACACGGCCACGGGGCCGGTGCCGCCGAGCAGTGCGGACGCGGTGTCGAGGACAGTGGGTCCACCCTCGCCCACGGGCGCGCCCCCGGGGCGGTCGTGGCAGGTGAAGCCGAGACGCGTCATGGCCCGCACGACCTCGCCGGCTCGGGCCTGACGCCCTTCAGCGAGGCGAGCACCCCGGTCCTGGTCAGGTCGAACGGGTACCGGTGGCGATGACAGGGAATTTCCGCAGCAGAATGAGCGGCGCGGAGAATCGCGAGAACTGGCCGGAAAATGACAGGGGCGAATCACCCTGGGAATGAAGCGAGCTGGGGCCCGCACCCCAAGGTGCGGGCCCCAGCTGCGAAGTATGCGTCCGTGCCGGTGCGTCAGGCCGGAACGATGTTCTCGGCCGTCGGGCCCTTCTGGCCCTGCGCGATGTCGAACGACACCTTCTGGCCTTCCAGCAGCTCGCGGAAGCCCTGGGTGGCGATGTTCGAGTAGTGGGCGAAGACGTCGGGGCCGCCGCCGTCCTGCTCGATGAAGCCGAAGCCCTTTTCCGCGTTGAACCACTTCACAGTGCCAGTAGCCATGTTGTTTCTCCTTCGGAGGCGGTGTCAGGAATGCGCCCTGTGCGTATTCCGTGTCGCCGTGATGATCAGCCGTCGGAAAAACCTTCTGGCAACCACACCTGCAACTGAGTTCGACAGTAGCACGGTGCGATCGGCCTTGCGTGGTCGATAATTCCGCTCCGCCGGGCGGTCGGGGAATACTCGCCGTACCCCGCACCTATATCTCATTTCACGGGCACAGATATTGCTCTCCGCAGGCGCGGCTTTCCTGCCGTGCACTTCCGCCCGCAGCCCTGTGACCTCCCTCGACGGGACATGTGCCGCTGCCACCGTCGTCAGCGGACGGCACCGCCGCGAACCCGCCCGAGACTCCATACCGCAATAAAGGTCACATCCCCCGCGAAGAGCGTGATGGCCGGTGCCGACGGTGGTCAGGCCCGCGTCGGTCGGGTGGACCCCGGAGATTCCGGGGGCACGGGGAGCAGCGTGGGAGGGACGAGGCGAGTCCGATTCGTTTCTCGAACTCGCGCCCTCAGCTTGGGAAGCTCGGGTTTCTTGGCGGCAGTTGCTGCGCTGCACCAGGCACAACGGCGTGTGAACCAGTCGTCGTAGAGGTCGCGAGGCACGTCCCGCAGATCCAGGACCGCGTTCGTCGTCGATCCCCACGTCCTGGTCTCGGTGGTGAAGGACCCGCCGCTTCGAATTCGAAGTGCGGACGCACGCCTTGGCGTCCTTCTCAGGGCAGACAGAAGCACCTCCAGCGCGCCGGGGGCGCACCGAAGGTGCCTGAGTCGCTCACCTGCACTTATGTGCAGGTTGTGGGGACGGTGGGGTCAGGAAGGCTTGACCGCCGAGACCGGGGTGACGGTCACCTTGTTGTCGCACTCGGCCCACACCCCGTCCTTCAGGGCGACCTGGTGCTTCCCGGAGTGCGGCAGCCCGATGACCATCGTCGGATACGTCACCGGGTTCGTGCCCGACACGCAGTAGCCGTCGGC
>NZ_JBEOYR010000063.1:0-3551 GCF_040297165.1 Streptomyces sp. NPDC001851
TGCTGAGGTGCTGGACCGGCACCTGCACCACCTGCGGCCGACCCCTGCCGACCAGCAGAACCAGAGCCAGAACCTAACGAAGCACTACTAGGGCATGTGTCGAAAGTGTGTGCGGCGTCGGACGGGCCGTAGTACTCCTGGGGAGACGCAAAGACAGGTTCCTTCTCGTTTGGAGTCATCGATGGCCGTTCGCCGTGTCGTGCCCAACATCCAGTCGCATGCCGCCCAGGAGAGCCAGGAGTTCTACGGCCTGCTGGGCTTTGAGGAGGTCATGAACCACGGCTGGATCATGACGCTTGCCTCCCCGTCCAGCCCGGCAGCGCAGATCAGCGTCATGACCAGCGACAAGACCGCGCCTGTCGCCCCCGACATGAGCGTCGAAGTGGACGACGTGGATGCGGCTTACGCGGTCATACGAGAGAGCGGTGCGGAGATCATTCACCCCTTGCAGGACGAGGCGTGGGGGGTGCGGCGTTTCTTCGTTCGCGACCCCAACGGACTGGTGGTCAACGTGCTGGGCCACCGCTGACATCCCTTCCCGCCCCTGGTGAAAGTCTTGGTCACAGCCACTCGTTGACGGCCGCGACCAGGACGGCTGCTTCGTAGCGGACGGCGAGTTTCTCGTAGCGCGTGGCCACTGCCCGGTGTCTCTTGAGTCGGTTGATCCCGCACTCGACCGCATGGCGCTCGCGGTAGTCGGCCCGGGGCGAAGCGCGGAGGCCGGCCGCCGCGGGAGCCGAGCTTCTGGCGGTTGCGTGCCTGGTCGGCCTTTCCGGGATGGTGCATCGGATCCTGCGGCGGCGCAGGTAGGCGCGGTTCTTGCGGGAGGCGTACGCCCTGTCCGCCCGCACGCGATCGGGACGGACGCGTGGCCGGCCCGGCCCGAGGCGGGGCACGCGAACCTTTGCCAACACGGGTTCAAACTGCGGCGAGTCTCCACGCTGTCCTGCCGTCACCACGATCGACATGGGCTTCTGACCTTGCTCAACGGCCAGGTGCAGCTTGGTGGTGAAACCGCCGCGCGACCTTCCTAGCCCGTGATCACAGGGCTCATTGAACACACCACCCGGTGGTTCCTTCTGCAGGTCGCCCTGTTTGCGAGCCTCGGCCGCATGCTGGTGGGCGCGGCAGACCGTGGAGTCGACGCTCAGGTCCCACGTGATCGCACCCTTCGCATCGGCCAGGGACTGGAGCGTGGTGAGGATCCGGTGCCAGGTGCCGTTCCGCTGCCATCGGCGGAACAGGTCGTAGACCCGGCCCCATGGCCCGTACTCGACAGGTACATCCCGCCACGGAACACCAGTGCGGACCCGGAACCGTATGCCGTCGATCAGCTGCCGTCGAGGCCCGACCGGCGGCCGCCCCGTCCTGGCACCCTTCGGCAACAGCGGCTCCAGCACCGCCCACTGCTCGTCCGTGAGATCTCCCCGACCCATGAACCGTGATCATCCACAGTTCGAGATCCACTTTTGATACACGGCCCAGGTGTATTGATCACGAGTGTTGGTAACGCTGGCCGGTCTTGGTCGTGGCGAAGGCCCCGTGTGTGTGGCGGAGGTGTCGAATCTTCACCGCGCGGGGGCCTTCGTGTCCCACCGCAATGCCCGGCTGACCGTTCATGGCAGGCGGCTGCTCGTCGAGCGTGTCTGCTTCGGCCGTCCCGTCGCGTCGCCGCCGACATGGGCATCTCCCGTTCCACAGCCCACAAGTGGATCCGGCGCCGGCGCTCCGAGGGCGAGCACTTCTCGACTCCTGCGTAGCGCTCACCGACCTCTTCTTGGACGCTTCCGCACCTGGACCGTCGCGTCCGTCTGACGGTCGTCTTGCGGGCCGCTCTGGAATGCCGGGGATCAGTTGCGCAGTCAGCGCCCGTGTTCCAGCAGGAGACGGGCTGCCGGGCGGCATGGCCGTCCGATCTGGGCGCACCGGCTTTCGAAATCCGTCGGAAGCCAGCCTCGTCCCAGCAGCCGCGGATGGGCAGGGAATGCGGTGATCGCGGCCAGGACGAACAGCAGCGATGCCCAGGGGGTGCGGAGCTGCACCGTGGTGTACTGGTGGTTGTTGATGTCCCGGAAACTGGTTTGGAAGACGTCCGGTGCGACGAGGTCGATGGTGTCGAGGCCGACCCAGAAGAGGTCGAGTGGACACTGAGGATGGCCGAAGTAGACCCTGCGCGTGGTGACGGTGATTTCGCCGGCCCCGTCGAGTACCCAGCGAGGTTGGGCGTCGTTGGCGGCGGCACGGCGCCGGGCCGAGTTACCGACAGCCGAGCCGACCATGCTGCCGATCACGAAGGCGGGGCTGCCGAAGGCGAACATGTTCTGGTGCGTGTAGCTGCCATCCCCGATGGCCCTCCAGGTCAGACGCTGAGCAGGCCCGACGGCCAGTGCGCGGTCACCGGGTTCGAGCCGGGCCATGGTGGCGACCAGCGGACGCTGATCGATCCGCTTCTCGACCAGGTCGGCGATGATGTCGCACGAGTGCCACAGGTACTCGTCGAGCGCGGACCACGCAGGTCGGTGGCCGTTGTCGGAATGAGGTGGGGCGAAAGGGTTGTCCACTGTCTCTCCGATATCCCCGTCAGGCGCTGTTGGCGGCGGCCTTCGTCTGGCAGCCACTTTAGTGACGGGTCGCCAGGCTCACGAAGGAGTTGACCCCGATGCCCGGGTCTGCCGCCGTTGCACTGTCCGGGCGGCCGGCTGACGGTCTCGGTGCGCGCCAGGCGGTAGCCGCGGCCGGTGGAGCCCTGTGGGGGCATACGCGCGTGTGCCCCCACAGGACGCGGTCATCTGCGGCGTACGGGCAGCGTCTGCGCGAAGGCGCGTAGGACTGCCGCGCGTTCCTCTGGTGGCGTTCCGCGTACGGCTATGGCGAGGGCGACCAGGAACGTCGCCGCAAGCACCACGACCACCGCGAGCAGGAGGCCGGGCGTTCCAGTGGCGAGTTGCGCGAGGAGAGCAGGAACCGTCGTCATGGGAGTCCTCCGATGGCAGGCCAGAGCTGTCGGGACAACTTCCGGAGAGCCAGGTACCAACGGTGGAGTGCGTCCGGTCGGAGAGGGACTGGACAGGCGCGGCAGGGTCCGTACTGCCGACTCCGTGCAGGAATGCCTTTGCGGTTGGCCCCGGCTAGATTCCGGAGTCGTAGCAGTTGATCCACAGGTGGGACATAGCGGTCATGTCCATCACCTCCTGCGGGCGCATCCCTTTGACGGGTCCGTACGGCGCAGAATCGCGCCGCTCGCTCCCACCATGCCCCAGCAGGCACCGGCCGCGCCATCACTAACTGGCCTTTATCGCATGCTTGTTACCAGCGCGAGGTGATCGCCGGTCGTACCTGCGGCGCAAGGCATGTGTGCGGCCCCACTCCCACGCCCGTCCATCGATGAACCTTCGACGCCTTCCACGCCTGACACCTCCGGTTGTTTGAGGCCCTCGAAGAGCTCATGGACGAGTTGGGGGGGGTGCCTCTATGTCTTTCGTCAAGCGAGGCGTGGGGTTCTGGGTTCGTAGAAAGTGCCGTCGCGGAGGATCGCGAACAGCACGTTGATC
>NZ_JBEOYR010000064.1:0-2883 GCF_040297165.1 Streptomyces sp. NPDC001851
CGCCCGCTCCTCCACCACCCCGTACGTCACCACCACATCCCCGAACACCACAGCCGGAGCATCCGGAACACGACCAGCCCACTCCTCGAACAGCTCGGTCACGGTGGCGGCCGGCACCGTGCGTGCTGTCGCGTTGCGGTCGTGCAGCAGGGTCCTGCGCTCGTCGGCGTCGAGGACGTCCACCGCGCTCACGGCGCGGTCCGGTGCGGACACGAGGGCGCTCAGCACGCGGACGAACCGGGCGGCCATGGTCTGCGCGCTGTCCCGTTCGAACAGGTCGACGGCGTACTGGATCTCGCCGGTCAGACCCGCGGGAGTCGTGTCGGGGGTGTGGCGCTCCTCCAGGTAGAAGGTGAGATCGACCTTGGCCACGCCGGTGTCCACCTCACCGAAGGAGGCGTCGATGCCGGGGATGGCGAACTCTCCCGCGGCGTTGTTCTGGAGGGTCAGCAGCACCTGGAACAGGGGTGCGTGGGAGAGTGAGCGGCCGGGGTTGACGGCCTCCACGACCCGTTCGAAGGGCACGTCCTGGTGCGCGTAGGCCGCCAGGTCCGTCTCCCGCACGCGTGCCAGCAGCTCGCGGAACGTCGGGTCGCCCGACACGTCCGTGCGCAGCACCAGCGTGTTGACGAAGAACCCCACCAGGTCGTCCAGGGCCTCGTCGGTACGCCCCGCCACCGCCGTACCCAGCGGGATGTCCGTACCGGCGCCCAGTCGCGACAGCAGCACGGCCAGCGCCGCCTGCACCACCATGAACACCGTCACGTCCGACGCGCGGGCCAGCGCCACCAACCCACTGTGGGTACCGGCGTCCACCGAGAAACGGACCGTGGCACCCCGATGACTGGCCACCGCCGGACGCGGCCGGTCCACCGGCAGCTCCAGCAACTCCGGAGCCCCCACCAACGCCCCACGCCAGAACGCCAGTTGCTCCGCCATGAGACTGTCCGGGTCGTCCGCCGAGCCCAGTACCTCTTCCTGCCACCGCGCGTAGTCGGCGTACTGGACCGGCAGCGGCTCCCACTCCGGGGCCCGGCCGGCGCACCGGGCCCCGTACGCCGTCGACAGGTCCCGGGCGAGCGGGCCCATCGACCAGCCGTCGCCCGCGATGTGGTGCAGCATGAACAGCAGGACGTGTTCCCGTTCGGCCACCTCGAACAGGGTCACCCGCAGCGGGATCTCGGCCGCGAGGTCGAAGCAGTACCGCGCCCGTTCGGCCAGCGCCCGCGACAGGTCACCCTCCAGCTCGACGAACTCCATCGCCGGAGCGGCGACCGGCTCCACCACCTGGACCGGCTCACCGTCGACCTCCGCGAACCGCGTCCGCAGCACCTCATGGCGTTCCACCACGTCGTTCACCGCGGCGGTCAGCGCGGCCCGGTCCAGCTCACCCGACAACCGGACGTACAACGGGGCGTTGTACGTCGGGCTGGGGCCCTCCATCTGGAACGCGAACCACAGCCGACGCTGCGCGAACGACATGGGGTACACAGGGAACTCCTCTGGGGTGTGCTCAGGAAAACCGGTGGCGGCCGCGGGTCAGGAGCGGCGCATGGAACGCAGGGAGCGGCGTGCCGGGCGGGCGTTGCCGGACTGTTCGGCCAGGGCGGCGACGGTCGGGTTCTCGAAGATGGTCCGGACCGTGATCTCGGCGCCGAGATCCGTTCGCACCCGGCTGATCAGCCGGGTGGCGAGCAGGGAGTGGCCGCCGAGTTTGAAGAAGTTGTCGTCGATGGTGACCCGGGGGACGTTGAGCAGTTCCGCGAAGAGCTCGCAGAGCTTCTCCTCCCTGGCGTTCCTGGGTGCTCGGCCGTCGCCGGCCGTGACCGGCTGGCCCGGGGCGGGCAGCGCCTTGCGGTCCACCTTGCCGTTGGGGGTCAGCGGCCACCGGTCCAGCACCACCACGGCGGACGGCACCATGTAACCGGGGAGCCGCTCCGTGCACCGCAGGGTCGCGGAGTCGGCGAGCCGCGCCGGCTCCGCGGCACCGGGCAGCGGCTCCACGTAGGCGACGATGCGCTTGTCCCCGGGGTGGTCCTCGCGGACGATCACCGCGCTGCGCGCGACCTGCTCATGGGCGTCGAGTACGGCTTCGATCTCACTCGGTTCGATGCGGAAGCCCCGCACCTTCACCTGGGTGTCGGCGCGACCGGCGTATTCGAGCTGGCCGTCGGTGCGCCACCGGACCAGGTCGCCGGTGCGGTACATGCGGCCGCCAGGGGGGCCGAACGGGTCCGCGACGAACCGCTCGGCGGTGAGCCCCGGCCGGTTCAGGTATCCCCGGGCCAGCCCGTGACCCGACACGTACAGCTCTCCCGCGACCCCCGCGGGCACCGGACGCAGCCCCGCGTCCAGCACGTAGACGCGGAGGTTGAGGATCGGGCCGCCGATCGGCGGGACCCCGTCGCCGGCCGGCGGGCGGCCCATGGTCGTGGCGACCGTGACCTCGGTGGGTCCGTAGGAGTTGCTGAGCCGGACCCGCCCGGACCACCGCGCCGCCAGTTCGGCGCTGACGGTGTCGGCGCCGGTGACCAGGGTGCGCAGGTGCGGGAGGTCGAGGACGGGAACGGTGGCCAGGGTGGCCGGCGGAATGACGGCATGGGTGATCCGTTCACCGGCCAGGACCTCGGCGAGCGCGTCGCCGGCCAGCGGCTGGGCGTCCGGCACGACGAGCGCGGCGCCGTTGGTGAACGCCATGCACATCTCCAGCACCGAGATGTCGAAGCTGGGTGAGGACAGCTGGAGCACCCTGCTGTCGCGGTCGACGGCGTAGTGCTCGGCCGCCGAGGCGGAGAGGGAGGCGATGCCGGTGTGGCTGACCACCACACCCTTGGGCCGGCCCGTCGAACCCGACGTGTAGATCACATACGCCGGATGCCGCAC
>NZ_JBEOYR010000065.1:0-2710 GCF_040297165.1 Streptomyces sp. NPDC001851
ATCGAATGCCCCGCCACAAAGTCAGGACGCACACCCCACGACTCCACCACCCGGAACAACGCCACCCCGACCGCGAACAACGCCGGCTGCGTCCAAACCGTCTGATCCACAAGCAGCGACTCCGCCGAACCGGCCGCAGCGAACAACACCTCCTTCAACGGCCTCGGCAACTCCCCGTCAAAGCAGTCGCACACCTCGTCAAAAGCACGAGCGAACTCCGGCACCCGCTCATACAACTCACGCCCCATACCCAACCGCTGACTCCCCTGCCCCGTGAACAGGAACGCGGTCTTCTGTCCGGGGGCGTGGCCTCCCTCTGGTAGGTGTTCGCCGCCCGCGAGGGCCTCAAGGCCACGCATCAGCTCCGTACGGTCGCCACCGATGACGACCGCACGGCGTTCCAGGGCTGCCCTGGTCGTGGCCAGTGAGAACCCGACGTCCGCCAAAGGCAGTTCGGGGTGGGCCGTCAGATGGGCGTGCAGCCGCTCGGCCTGCGCGCGCAGAGCGTTCTCGTTCCGCCCGGACACGAGCCATGGGATCGTGGGCAAGGGAGTGGAGGGAGCGTCATCGGTCTCTTGCCCGGCGTCGGCGGGGGCCTGTTCGATGATGACGTGGGCGTTGGTGCCACCGAATCCGAAGGAGGAGATCCCGGCCCTGCGGGGTGTGCCGGTCACCGGCCACTCCCGGGCCTCGGTGAGCAACGACACCGCTCCCGCCTCCCAGTCCACATGCGGAGACGGCTCATCGACATGCAGCGTCCTGGGCAGAACACCATGCCGCATCGCCTGCACCATCTTGATCACACCACCGACACCCGCAGCAGCCTGCGCATGCCCGATGTTCGACTTCAACGACCCCAACCACAACGGCCGGCCATCCCGCCGCCCCTGCCCATACGTCGCAAGCAACGCCTGCGCCTCGATCGGATCACCCAGCCTCGTCCCCGTCCCATGCGCCTCGACCACATCCACATCCGCAGCCGACACACCCGCATTCGCCAACGCCTGCCGGATCACCCGCTCCTGCGCAGGACCATTCGGCGCCGTCAGACCATTGGACGCACCATCCTGATTGACCGCACTCCCCCGCACCACCGCCAACACCCGATGCCCATTGCGCCGGGCATCCGACAACCGCTCCACCAACAACAACCCCACACCCTCCGACCAACCCGTACCATCCGCAGCCGCCGAGAACGACTTGCACCGGCCGTCCTCGGAGAGCCCGCGGAGTCGGGAGAACTCGACGAAGGCGACGGGCGTCGACATCACCGTCGCGCCGCCCGCCAGAGCGAGGTCGCACTCCCCCCGCCGCAGCGCGTTGGCCGCCAGATGCAGCGCGACCAGGGAGGACGAGCACGCCGTGTCCACCGTGACCGCCGGGCCCTCCAGACCGTAGGTGTAGGCCAGCCGCCCCGATGCGATGCTCCCCGCGCTGCCGCTGAAGAGGTAGCCTTCGACGTCTTCGGGCGGAAGGTGGGGCCGGGACCCGTAGTCGCTGTACATCACGCCCGTGAAGACGCCCGTACGACTGCCCCGCAGCGTCTCGGGATCGACCCCGGCACTCTCGAACGTCTCCCACGCCGTCTGCAGCAACAGACGCTGCTGCGGATCAGCTGCCAGCGCCTCGCGCGGCGACATCCCGAAGAACTCCGGGTCGAACTCGTCGGCGTCGTGGAGGAATCCGCCGCGACGCGTGTAGGACGTGCCCGGCTGCGCCGGATCCGGGTCGTACAGCTCGTCCAGGTTCCAGCCGCGGTTGACCGGGAACTCGCCGACCGCGTCCACACCGTCCGCCACCAGCCGCCACAACTCATCCGGTGAATTCACGCCTCCCGGATACCGGCAGGCCATGCCCACGATGGCGATCGGCTCATGCTGCTTGTCCTCGACGTCGCGGAGGCGCTTGCGCGCGTCGCGCGCGTCGGCGATGGCCCGCTTGAGATAGTCGCGGAGCTTTTCCTCGTCAGCCACGTGCTCTCAGCTTTCCCGGGATGGTGTGGTCAGGGATGCGGGTCGGGGTGCTGCCCCCGTTGGCGGGGGCGCGGTCATTCCAAGTCGTCCAGGAGGGCGAAGAGCTCTTCGTCCGTCGCGGAGTCGAGGTCCTCGGCCTTGTCGGGTTCGGCTGCGCTGCCGGCCTTGGCGGCTAGTTCGAGAAGCTCCCGCAGCCGGGCGGTGATCCGCTCGTGACCGGACTCCGCGGTTCCGTCGCCGCTGCGGATCACCGCTTCGACACGGTCGAGCTCCGCCAGTACGGACCCGTCCGCCGGCGACGCGTCGAGGCCCAACCGGTCCCACAGATGAGCCGCGAGGGCGTCAGGGGAGGGGTGGTCGAAGACGAGGGTGGTGGGCAGGCGCAGTCCGGTCGCGGTGTTGAGCTGATTGCGGAGCTCGACGGCGGTGAGCGAGTCGAAGCCCATGTCCTGGAGGGCCCGGTCCCCCGCGATACCGCTCGCGTCGGCGTGGCCGAGCACCCCGGCCACATGCGTACGTACGAGATCGCTGAGCGCGCGCTGTTGGTCGGCCGGGGAGAGTCCTGTCAGGCGCTGAGTGAGCGACTTCTCCTCGGCGGGTCCGCTCGCGGTGGCCGATCGCCGTCGGGCAGCGGTGGGCACGAGGCCGTGCAGCATGGCGGGTGTGGTGTCCGTGTTCTGGTTGCGCAGGGCGGTCGCATCCAGCCTGGTGACCGCCAGCACCGCCTCACCCGTCGT
>NZ_JBEOYR010000066.1:0-2386 GCF_040297165.1 Streptomyces sp. NPDC001851
AGTAGCACGCTCAAGACCCGAAGCGGAGTGATCTAGCCATGGGCAGGTTGAAGCGGAGGTAAGACTTCGTGGAGGACCGAACCCACCAGGGTTGAAAACCTGGGGGATGACCTGTGGTTAGGGGTGAAAGGCCAATCAAACTCCGTGATAGCTGGTTCTCCCCGAAATGCATTTAGGTGCAGCGTCGTGTGTTTCTTGCCGGAGGTAGAGCACTGGATAGGCGATGGGCCCTACCGGGTTACTGACCTTAGCCAAACTCCGAATGCCGGTAAGTGAGAGCGCGGCAGTGAGACTGTGGGGGATAAGCTCCATGGTCGAGAGGGAAACAGCCCAGAGCATCGACTAAGGCCCCTAAGCGTACGCTAAGTGGGAAAGGATGTGGAGTCGCACAGACAACCAGGAGGTTGGCTTAGAAGCAGCCACCCTTGAAAGAGTGCGTAATAGCTCACTGGTCTAGTGATTCCGCGCCGACAATGTAGCGGGGCTCAAGCGTACCGCCGAAGTCGTGTCATTGCAGCATATAGCCCCAACGGGTGCTGTGATGGGTAGGGGAGCGTCGTCTGCCGGGTGAAGCAGCACCGGAAGGTAGTTGTGGACGGTTGACGAGTGAGAATGCAGGCATGAGTAGCGATACAAACGTGAGAAACGTTTGCGCCGATTGACTAAGGGTTCCTGGGTCAAGCTGATCTGCCCAGGGTAAGTCGGGACCTAAGGCGAGGCCGACAGGCGTAGTCGATGGATAACCGGTTGATATTCCGGTACCCGCTGTGAAGCGTCAAACATCGAACCAGGCGATGCTAAGTCCGTGAAGCCGTTCCGGACCCTTCGGGGAAAGGAAAGTGGTGGAGCCGACGAACCAGACTTGCAGTAGGTGAGTGATGGGGTGACGCAGGAAGGTAGTCCATCCCGGGCGGTGGTTGTCCCGGGGTAAGGGTGTAGGACGTCAGGTAGGTAAATCCGCCTGGCAATAGTCTGAGACCTGATGCCGAGCCGATTGTGGTGAAGTGGATGATCCTATGCTGTCGAGAAAAGCCTCTAGCGAGTTTCATGGCGGCCCGTACCCTAAACCGACTCAGGTGGTCAGGTAGAGAATACCGAGGCGTTCGGGTGAACTATGGTTAAGGAACTCGGCAAAATGCCCCCGTAACTTCGGGAGAAGGGGGGCCACACCTGGTGAGGGAACTTGCTTCCTGAGCTGGGGGTGGCCGCAGAGACCAGCGAGAAGCGACTGTTTACTAAAAACACAGGTCCGTGCGAAGCCGTAAGGCGATGTATACGGACTGACGCCTGCCCGGTGCTGGAACGTTAAGGGGACCGGTTAGCTCTGATTCGTCAGGGCGAAGCTGAGAACTTAAGCGCCAGTAAACGGCGGTGGTAACTATAACCATCCTAAGGTAGCGAAATTCCTTGTCGGGTAAGTTCCGACCTGCACGAATGGCGTAACGACTTCTCGACTGTCTCAACCATAGGCCCGGTGAAATTGCACTACGAGTAAAGATGCTCGTTTCGCGCAGCAGGACGGAAAGACCCCGGGACCTTTACTACAGTTTGATATTGGTGTTCGGTTCGGCTTGTGTAGGATAGCTGGGAGACTGTGAAGCATGCACGCCAGTGTGTGTGGAGTCGTCGTTGAAATACCAGTCTGGTCGTGCTGGATGTCTAACCTGGGTCCGTGATCCGGATCAGGGACAGTGTCTGATGGGTAGTTTAACTGGGGCGGTTGCCTCCTAAAGGGTAACGGAGGCGCCCAAAGGTTCCCTCAGCCTGGTTGGCAATCAGGTGTTGAGTGTAAGTGCACAAGGGAGCTTGACTGTGAGACCGACGGGTCGAGCAGGGACGAAAGTCGGGACTAGTGATCCGGCGGTGGCTTGTGGAAGCGCCGTCGCTCAACGGATAAAAGGTACCCCGGGGATAACAGGCTGATCTTCCCCAAGAGTCCATATCGACGGGATGGTTTGGCACCTCGATGTCGGCTCGTCGCATCCTGGGGCTGGAGTCGGTCCCAAGGGTTGGGCTGTTCGCCCATTAAAGCGGTACGCGAGCTGGGTTTAGAACGTCGTGAGACAGTTCGGTCCCTATCCGCTGTGCGCGTAGGAGTCTTGAGAAGGGCTGTCCCTAGTACGAGAGGACCGGGACGGACGAACCTCTGGTGTGCCAGTTGTTCTGCCAAGGGCATGGCTGGTTGGCTACGTTCGGGAGGGATAACCGCTGAAAGCATCTAAGCGGGAAGCCTGCTTCGAGATGAGGACTCCCACCCACTTGATGGGGTAAGGCTCCCAGTAGACGACTGGGTTGATAGGCCGGATCTGGAAGCCAGGTAACTGGTGGAGGTGACCGGTACTAATAGGCCGAGGGCTTGTCCTCAGTTGCTCGCGTCCACTGTGTT
>NZ_JBEOYR010000067.1:0-2001 GCF_040297165.1 Streptomyces sp. NPDC001851
CACAATTGTGGAATGAAATTAACGGCTTGAATTTGCAGCAGAATATACTACCTACCCGCGAACGCGCCAGCCTGATCATGACCAAAAGCGCCAACCATGCCGTTGAAAGCGTGCGCTTAAGAAAGTAAGACTACCGATCGCTCAAGGGGACGGTAACGTCCCCTTGGTTGCGCTCGCTATTCTGCACTGCGCAGCGATATCTCTCCGCCGATAAAGGGTTTGATCTCCCCATCTTGTTCCAGCAGCAGTGCCCCCTGCGAATCGATGCCTCGTGCGATCCCTACAATCTGCCGCTCACCAATCAGCAGTTTGACCGGTCTGTCGATAAAATTATCCAATGTGCGCCAACGACCAATGAATGGCCCCAGCCCATCTATCTCGAATTGTTTTAACGACTGCCGCAATTCATTGAGCAAAGTAGCAGTCAGCTCATTACGATCGATGTTAATGCCGGCTTCTTGCAGGTTGATCCAACCTTGGTTGATCCCCCCGGCATTGGTATCCCGCATCGCCAAATTAATGCCAGCACCGATGACCAACTGAGCCGCATCGCCAGTTTTTCCTGTCAACTCGACCAGGATCCCTGCCAATTTGCGATCGTTCAGGTAGAGGTCGTTGGGCCATTTTACTCGCACGTCTTTAGCACCAAGGCGCTGCAAGACCTCCGCCATCACCATGCCGATCACCAGGCTCAGCCCCATCGCCGCAGCTGGCCCCTGTTCCAATCGCCAAAACATCGACAGGTATAAATTGGCGCCAAACGGCGAAATCCACTGGCGCCCACGACGACCGCGGCCAGCCAGTTGATACTCAGCGATGCAGGCGTCGCCAGATTGTAGTGTTTCGATACGATCCAGCAAATATTGATTGGTAGAGTCGACTACCGGCAACACGGTAACGCGTTTGTCGTCCAACCCTTTTAGAATGCGTTCCGCCTCCAATAGCGGCATGGGGGCAGGCAAGCTGTACCCTTTGCCAGGCACGGTAAAGACATCCAGCCCCCACTCGCGAATGGTTTGAATATGCTTATTGATCGCAGCACGGCTCATGCCGAGTGACTCACCGAGGTGTTCCCCGGAATGGAATTCGCCGTCGGCCAACAACGCGATCAGTTTTAACGGAACCTTGGTATCTTTCATGACAGCACCGCCACGGCATTCAGCTCACCGGTCGCGCCAATAAAGCGCACCTCAGGCTCCAACCACACACCGAATTTATCGGCCACCGTCTTGCGTACGTGGCGCGCCAGCGCCACCACATCCTGGCTGTGGGCATTGTCGATGTTCACCAGCACCAGCGCCTGCTGGCGGTGTACCGCAGCACCACCGATGCGATATCCTAACAGCTCGCATTGGTCGATAAGCCAGCCGGCGGCCAGCTTCACCTGACCATCCTGCTGCGGATAATGCGGCATGCCAGGATATTTGGCGACGAGTTCTGCGGCTTTCTCTGCGTTCACCAAAGGATTCTTGAAGAAGCTGCCGGCATTGCCGGTTTCGCGCGGATCGGGCAGCTTGCTGCGACGCATAGCACATACGGATTCAAATACCTGAAGCGGCGTCACCGTGGTGGGCTCCAGCTTGGCCAGATCGCCGTAACTCAATTTGGGTTGCCACTGTTTGTTGAGACGCAGACCCAGCCCGACAATGACATGCCCAGTTTGGAAACGGTGCTTGAAAATGCTTTCCCGGTAGCCAAAACCACACTCGGCAGCCGGGATGCGATCGATAGCGCCGGTAGAGAAGTCCAGCAAATCGACATACTCGCAGACGTCTTTCAATTCGACGCCGTAGGCGCCGATGTTCTGAATAGGGGCGGAACCGGCCAATCCAGGGATCAACGCCAGGTTTTCCAGGCCGCAGATCCCAGCCTGCAGCGTATATTGCACCAGGTCATGCCAATTTTCACCGGAGCTGACGTGGAGATACCAGGCATCGTTATCTTCTCGAACATCGATACCCTTCAACTGATTGACCATTACCGTGCCCGAGAAATCCTCCA
>NZ_JBEOYR010000068.1:0-1964 GCF_040297165.1 Streptomyces sp. NPDC001851
CAATCTTAGGGAAATAACAACAATGTTTTTACTAAAGTAAAAAACTTTCGGCGTAAAATTGTTATCTTCAAATTTTTTTCCAACAGAAAATAGTAAATCGTGTTTTTCAATCACAGAGCGTTTTGTTACAAATGACCATGCAGTTGTTGGTATCTCATCTTTAGACAATGCAGTTAATATTTGCTCACTTGTACACAAATCTTTTTGACGATAAAAACTTCCATGCCCATAATTACTGTCCAAAGCATTTCCAAATTCATCAATTCTACTATAACCAAAGATAAGTGTATCCGGTTGACTGTATTTATAGCAACTAGTCAAAATTGTCTCCACAAAATTGATTTCTATTTCATCATCTGAATCCAAAAAAAAGATATATTCTCCAGTTGCATTAAGTATACCGGTATTCCTGGCTGAAGATAAACCCTGATTAACTTGTTGTAACAACTTAAACGAAAATTCCTGTTCACTGCCTGCCATTATTTCTTTCAAAATTTGCATGCTTTCATCTGTTGATCCGTCATCAATATAAATAACCTCAAAATTCTTGTTCGTTTGTTTCACTAGAGAATTTACTAAACTACCAATATACTTCTCAACATTGTATATTGGAACAATAATAGATAAAAGAACATTTTTTTTCATTTGTATCTCCTCAAATATAATTACACTCCATATATTAGCCATTATATGACGTTAAGTCAAGTTTTTAGAGTAACAAACGTAGAATTTTAATCTATTTATTTTAAGCACTTACCTTTTCAAATTGATTAGGTGTAAGATACCCTAAACTTTGATGGATTCGTTTTGAATTATAAAAGGCTTCGATGTACCAGAAAATACTCTGATAGGCTTCTTCAAAGTTCTTATATTTAAATTGATACACCC
Organism: Streptomyces sp. NPDC001851; assembly: GCF_040297165.1. NCBI lineage: Bacteria > Bacillati > Actinomycetota > Actinomycetes > Kitasatosporales > Streptomycetaceae > Streptomyces > Streptomyces sp. NPDC001851. The sequence goes on from NZ_JBEOYR010000068.1 coordinate 889, forward strand.
ACTCTCTTTTTAAATGTCCATGCCAAGATTCAAGACTGGCATTATGATAAGGGTATCCCCTTCGACTGAAAGAGTGAGTCATCCCATAATACTTAAGCAACTCTTCATACTCTAGACTCGTATACTGGCTTCCTTGGTCAGAATGAAGAATAACAGCTTCTGGATAGTCTTGTGATTTAATGGCCTTATTTAAAGTTCTTTGCACGGGTCTGTTGCGAAGTTTGAAAATCAAACGCGCCCTCTCTGAACTCCAAATATCTTAGGCTGTTATTCCCATTAATACCTTGATTTCAGTAGACACCGAAAAGCCGAAGAGCGTTCCATTTCTTCGGTTCTTTTTATATATTCCTCGAATGGTCTCCATGCCCTTAATCGTGGAAGAGGCTGTACGGAGACTTTGATAAAATTTATTCCGTCGTTTAATAGGTCGATGGTCTTGTTCTATTAAATTGTTAAGATACTTCACAGTTCGGTGCTCTGTCTTAGTATATAAACCCACACTCTGTAACTTTTAAAAGGCGGATCCAAGAGAAAGTGCTTTATCGGTCACAATTGCTTTCGGCTCACCAAACTGTTTATGGAGTCGTTTTAAGAAAGCATAGGCTGCTTGCGTATCCCGTTTCTTTCGTAACCAGATATCTAAGGTTAAGCCGTCCGTATCAATTGCACGATAAAGATAATGCCAACGTCCCTTAATTTTGATATAGGTTTCGTCCATTTTCCATGAATAGAAGGATTGTCTATTTTTCTTCTTCCAAAGATAATAGAGGACTTTGCTGTACTCTTTCACCCAACGATAAATCGTAGTATGACAAACATTTATTCCACGATCATATAACAATTCCTGAACTTCACGATAGCTTAGATTGTAACGCAGGTAGTAACCAACAGCGACAATAATGACGTCTTTTTTGAATTGTTTGCCTTTAAAATGATTCATTACTCTGTCCTCTCTGTCTTTTTTCTCAATTTTACACTAAAATAGATTTATCAGAAAACTTTGCAACAGAACCGATTTCTCAATCTTAGGTTTCACGATTTCAACATCACGAATTTCAACTGTCAACTGTTTTTCC
>NZ_JBEOYR010000069.1:0-1945 GCF_040297165.1 Streptomyces sp. NPDC001851
GAAGTTCAGCCGCCCCAGGAGCCTGCTCGCCACGCCGGCTCAGCAACAGCAGACGCCGTGCGCCATGCCCGGTCACCAGATGCCGGGCCAGTACGGCGCCCAGGCCGCCCGTACCTCCGGTGATCAACACCGTCCCCTCGGGATCGAGGAGCACGGGCCGGTCGGCCGCGGACGGGGAACTACGGGTCAGCCGGGGAACACACAGCTCCCCACCCCGCACCGCGACCTGCGGCTCACCCGACGCCACAGCCGCAGCCAGCATCTCCTCCGCATCACCGTCCGCATCACCGTCCACATCGACCAGCACGAACCGGCCCGGATGCTCCGACTGCGCCGCCCGCACCAGGCCCCACACCGGCGCCGCACCCAGATCCGTGACGTCCTCACCCTCACCGGCCGCAACCGCACCCGACGTCACCACCACAAGACGCGAACCCTCCTCCACCACCGCATCACCGAGGAACTCCTGCACCAGCGCCAACGCCCGACGCGGCGCCTCCTCACCCGCGAGCCGCACCACCACATCCGCCCCACCCCCAGCAACCTCCGGCACCGCGACCCGCCGCCACTCCACCCGGAACAAACCATCGCTCCGTACGACGGTCTCGGCCGGTGGCCTCAGCACCAGTGACGCCACCGAGCCCACAGGCGCGCCCGTGGCGTCCGCGACAGCCAGGCTCACCGTGTCCGCACCCGTGCTCCTCAGCCGAACCCGCAGCATGGAAGCCCCCACCGCATGAACCTCAGCCCCACCCCACGCAAACGGAAGCCGCGCCGGAACATCCCCCTCCACCACACCAGGCAACAACGGATGCAACGCCGCATCCAACAACGCCGGATGCACCACAAACCGCCCCGCATCCACCCGCCACTCCTCACCCAACACCACCTCCGCAAACACCTCACCCTCACCCCGCCACACCCGCCGAAGACCAGCAAACCCCGGACCATAACCAAAACCAGCCTCAGCCAACCGCCCATACACACCCTCAACATCCACCTCCACACCACCCACCGGCGGCCACACACCCAACCCCTCACCCGAACCCACACCAGCCACCAACCGACCACTGGCATGCAACACCCACCCACCCCCATCACCCTCCACACACCCGAACACATCAATCCGCCGGCCACCGGAATCATCCGGTTCCGCAACGACCATCTGAAGCTGGACACCACCGCGTTCGGGGATCACCAGCGGAGCCGTCAGCGTCAGCTCCTCCACCCGCTGGAGGCCGACCTCTTCGGCGGCCCGCAGGGCCAGGTCCAACAGACCTGTACCGGGGAAGAGTGTCGTGCCCTGGATGGTGTGGTCCGCCAGCCACGGATGCGCGGTGGGCGACAGCCGGCCGGTGAACAGCAGGTCGCCGCCGTCCGCACGGCGCACCATCGCGCCGATCAGGGGATGACCGGTCGGGGTGAGCCCCAGGCCGCCCGCGTCGGCGGACACACCAGTGGGGGTGAGCCAGTGGCGCGAGGTCTGGAAGGCGTAGGTGGGCAGGTCGACGCGGCGGGCTCCGCTGCCCGAGAAGAAGGCGCGCCAGTCCACTGGGACGCCCCGGGCGTGGAGTCGGCCTAGCGCCGTGACGAGGGTGGTCGTCTCGGGACGTCCGGCGCGCAGCGCCGGTACGCACACCACGGCGTCCTGGGCGGCCCCGCTCTCCTCGACGGTCGCGTCGACCATGGCGGAGAGCACGCCGTCGGGGCCCAGCTCCAGCAGGGTGGTAACCCCTTCCGACTGAAGGGTGCGTGCCGCGTCCGCGAAGCGGACGGCCTCGCGGACCTGTGTGGCCCAGTAGTCCGGCGAGCGCAGCTCGTCGTCCGCGGCCAGGCGGCCGGTCACGGTGGAGACGACGGGGATCCGGGGGGTGTGGTAGGTCAGTCCGGCGGCGATCTCGCGGAACTCCGCCAGCATCCCGTCCATACGCGGCGAGTGGAACGC
>NZ_JBEOYR010000070.1:0-1908 GCF_040297165.1 Streptomyces sp. NPDC001851
ATGGGCTTCGACTCGCTCACCGCCGTCGAGCTCCGCAATCAGCTCAACACCGCGACCGGACTGCGCCTGCCCACCACCCTCGTCTTCGACCACCCGTCCCCCGACGCCCTCACCACGTATCTGAGCACGCAGATCTCCGGCCGGCCGGCCGATTCCCCGGCCACGACGACCACAGCGGTCACGACCGACGAGCCGATCGCGATCGTGGGCATGGCCTGCCGCTTCCCGGGCGGTGTGAACTCACCCGAGGACTTGTGGCGGCTGGTGGCGGACGGTGTGGACGCGGTCGGCGAGTTCCCGGTCAACCGCGGCTGGAACCTGGACGAGCTGTACGACCCGGACCCCTCGGCGTCGGGCACGTCCTACACCCGTCATGGTGGATTCCTCCACGACGCCGACGAGTTCGACCCGGAGTTCTTCGGGATGTCGCCGCGCGAGGCGCTCGCCACCGACCCTCAGCAGCGGCTTCTCCTACGGACCGCATGGGAGACGTTCGAGAGTGCTGGAGTCGATCCCGAGACGCTGCGGGGCAGTCGTACGGGTGTCTTCGCGGGCGTGATGTACCACGACTACGGCTCACGCCTGCGCAGCGTGCCCAAGGACCTGGAGGGCTATCTGGCGGGCGGCAACGCGGGCAGCATCGCCTCCGGCCGCGTCGCGTACACCTACGGTCTGGAGGGCCCGGCGGTCACGGTGGACACGGCGTGCTCGTCCTCCCTGGTCGCGCTGCATCTGGCGGCCAACGCGCTGCGCCAGGGGGAGTGCGACCTGGCGCTGGCCGGCGGCGTCACCGTCATGTCCACACCCCAGACATTCGTCGAGTTCTCGCGCCAGCGCGGGCTCTCGCCCGACGGCCGCTGCAAGCCCTTCGCCGCGGCTGCGGATGGTACGGGTTGGTCGGAGGGTGTGGGGTTGTTGTTGGTCGAGCGGTTGTCGGATGCCCGGCGCAATGGGCATCGGGTGTTGGCGGTGGTGCGGGGGAGTGCGGTGAATCAGGATGGTGCGTCCAATGGTCTGACGGCGCCGAATGGTCCTGCGCAGGAGCGGGTGATCCGCCAGGCGTTGGCGAATGCGGGTGTGTCGGCTGCGGATGTGGATGTGGTCGAGGCGCATGGGACGGGGACGAGGCTGGGTGATCCGATCGAGGCGCAGGCGTTGCTTGCGACGTATGGGCAGGGTCGGCGGGATGGCCGGCCGTTGTGGTTGGGGTCGTTGAAGTCGAACATCGGGCATGCGCAGGCTGCTGCGGGTGTCGGTGGTGTGATCAAGATGGTGCAGGCGATGCGGCATGGTGTTCTGCCCAGGACGCTGCATGTCGATGAGCCGTCTCCGCATGTGGACTGGGAGGCGGGAGCGGTGTCGTTGCTCACCGAGGCCCGGGAGTGGCCGGTGACCGGCACACCCCGCAGGGCCGGAATCTCCTCCTTCGGGATCAGCGGTACCAACGCGCACATCATCATCGAGCAGCCGACTGAGCCCGCGACCGAGGACCGGGCGGGCGAGGGGACCGGGCTTCCCGTCCTCCCCTGGGTGGTGTCGGGCACCTCCGCCGACGCCCTGCGGGCCCAGGCGCAGCGCCTGCTCGCGTCCGTGTCGAGTGCGAACGGCCCGGACGCCCTGGACGTGGCGTACACGCTGGCCACCGCCCGGGCCGCGCTGGAGGAGCGCGCGGTCGTCGTCGGCGCGTCCCGGGCCCAGCTGCTCGCCGGTCTCGGTTCGCTGGCCAACGGCAGCCCAGCGCCGGGCCTGGTCCGCGGCAGGCGTGGGCAGGGCAGAACCGCGTTCCTGTTCACGGGGCAGGGGAGTCAGCGGCTGGGTATGGGGCGTGAGTTGTATGAGCGGGTGCCGGAGTTCGCTCGTGCTTTTGACGAGGTGTGCGACTGCTTTGACGGGGAGTTGCCGAGGCCG
>NZ_JBEOYR010000072.1:0-1563 GCF_040297165.1 Streptomyces sp. NPDC001851
GAAGTTGAGAACGAAGTTGGCCAGCGCCACGCCGACCTGGTAGGTCTTGGCCTGGGCGGTCACGACAAACAGCGAGCAGGCTAACATCAACAGCAGTCTGGTTTTTTTCATTACGGTATCCTGTTGAGAAGAGAGGTGTTATGTAAAAACAGTTCTTTTGCAACCGGGTGCAAAGCAGGAGACAAAACCGCGATGAGTCTCTGAATGCCACCGTGAATGTCGGCCATGAAGAAAATTTGGTCAACAGGGGAAAGGTGAAAACAGCGCGGACGATCACAAACTCTTTACCTTTTGCACCCGGTTGCATAACAAATTGCAATCGGGTGCAAAAACGGGACATAATCGCAGCAGGTATGCCGGCAGGCGCTTAGGGGATCTGAGCGAGCAGGGTATAGTGTGACTTCACCGAAGCAGGGATCGACGCAACCATGACGAAACACCACAAAGCCACCGCCAGCGACGTCGCCGAAAAGGCCGGCGTCTCCAAATGGACGGTATCGCGCGCTTTTACGCCCGGCGCGTCGATCTCAGACAGCGCGCGTGAAAGCGTACTGGCGGCGGCGGCCGAGCTGGGCTATCGACCCAATCTGCTGGCGCGCAGCCTGTCGCAAAAACGCACGCACATCATAGGCGTAGCCATCGACGAGATGAAGAACCCGCATTCGATGATGATGCTCGATATGGTCACCAAACAGCTGCAAACCCGCGGCTATATGGCGCTGCTGCTGAACATCACCGCCGGGGAAAACTACCGGGCGGTAATGGCGATGGCCGACCAGCTGCAGGTCGATGGAATTCTGTTCCTGGCGACGGTGTTAACCCAAGAGTGGGCGGCGATTGCGCAAGATCTGCATCAGATCCCGCTGGTGCAGGTATGCCGCAATACGGAAAGTGAACACATTGATGTGGTGAACATCGACGGCTACCGCGCTGGCGAAGAGATCGCCACGCTGCTGATAGAGCAAGGTCATCGGCGCTTTGGCTACATGAAGGGGCCGGATACGCAAAGTAGCCATTTGCTGCGCATGGAAGGCTACCGCGACAAACTGATGGCCGCCGGTTTTCAGCTGGATCGGGTGCTCACCGCTGGCCACTACGATCGCCAGCGCGGTTTCCAACTGATGAGTGAATACCTGCAGGCAACGCCGGAAAGTGAGCGGGTTGAAGCGCTGTTCTGCGAGAACGACGTGCTGGCACTGGGGGCGCTCGAAGCGCTCAGGCAAGTAGCACCGTCGTCAGCCATGGCCGTGGTAGGTTTCGACGATATCGACGAGGCCGGCTCAGCCAACTGGGCGCTGACCAGCTACAGCCAACGTATTGACCGGCTGGTCGAAGAGGCCTTGAATCGCTTGCTCGACAATCGCGCCACGGCAGACGGCGCTTGGCGGCACGGGGAATTGCGGGTTCGGCGGTCGCATTTGGCTGGGAAACCGGCGTAAGGATTTCTTTTTGTGTGACAATGTCACTATTGAGGCTTGATGAGAGCACATCGAGATGGAAAGAAGAAACTCTATAGAAGAGAAAGCGTTACATCCAGAGGGCCCATCGCCAGCGGTGGTGAGT
>NZ_JBEOYR010000073.1:0-1560 GCF_040297165.1 Streptomyces sp. NPDC001851
GCCAACGGTACGGCCGCCTTCACGGATTGCGAAACGCAGACCGTCGTCCATCGCGATTGGGTGAATCAGGGTGACAACCATGTTCACGTTGTCGCCTGGCATTACCATCTCTACGCCTTCTGGCAGTTCGATGGTACCGGTCACGTCAGTAGTACGGAAGTAGAACTGTGGACGGTAGCCTTTGAAGAATGGCGTGTGACGACCACCTTCATCTTTGCTCAGGATATACACTTCAGATTCGAACTGGGTGTGTGGCTTGATGGAGCCTGGTTTAGCCAGTACCTGACCACGTTCGATTTCTTCACGTTTGATACCACGCAGCAGAACACCTACGTTCTCACCAGCACGGCCTTCGTCCAGCAGTTTGCGGAACATTTCAACGCCAGTACAGGTAGACTTAACGGTGTCTTTGATACCAACGATTTCAACTTCTTCGCCAACTTTGATGATACCGCGCTCAACACGACCGGTAACAACGGTACCACGACCGGAGATGGAGAATACGTCTTCGATTGGCAGCAGGAACGGCTTGTCGATAGCACGCTCTGGCTCTGGGATGTAGCTGTCCAGGGCTTCGGCCAGTTCGATGATTTTCGCTTCCCACTCAGCTTCGCCTTCCAGCGCTTTCAGCGCGGAACCGCGGATCACTGGCAGGTCGTCGCCTGGGAAGTCGTAAGCGGACAGCAGTTCGCGAACTTCCATTTCTACCAGTTCCAGCAGCTCTTCATCATCAACCATGTCGCATTTGTTCATGAATACGATGATGAAAGGAACGCCAACCTGACGACCCAGCAGGATGTGCTCACGAGTCTGAGGCATTGGGCCGTCAGTCGCAGCTACTACCAGGATCGCGCCGTCCATCTGAGCAGCACCGGTGATCATGTTTTTCACGTAGTCGGCGTGCCCTGGGCAGTCAACGTGCGCGTAGTGACGAGTCGGGGTGTCATACTCAACGTGAGAGGTGTTGATGGTGATACCACGAGCTTTTTCTTCTGGCGCGTTATCGATCTGGTCGAAAGCACGTGCAGAACCGCCGTAGGTTTTAGCCAGAACGGTGGTGATCGCTGCAGTCAGGGTAGTTTTACCGTGGTCAACGTGGCCGATAGTACCGACGTTAACGTGCGGTTTTGTACGTTCAAACTTTTCTTTAGACATCGATTGTCCCTCTAAGACACGGATAAATCGGTGGTATCACCACATCAACCAAGCATTTGCTCGTTGAATCCAGAACAGAAAGAAAATCAGGGGGCGAGAAATTAAGAAGTGGTGCTGATAGGCAGATTCGAACTGCCGACCTCACCCTTACCAAGGGTGCGCTCTACCAACTGAGCTATATCAGCACATCTTGGAGCGGGCAGTGGGAATCGAACCCACATCATCAGCTTGGAAGGCTGAGGTAATAGCCATTATACGATGCCCGCATCCTGGAACTCGGCTACCTGATTTTTCTGTAGAATTTTGGGATGGAGCAGGACTATTCATCACTCGCTTCGCATCCTTCGGGCCGGCTGCGCCTTGCGCTGCACAGCTCGAACCTTGCCGAAGGCTTTCGCCCTCTCC
>NZ_JBEOYR010000074.1:0-1500 GCF_040297165.1 Streptomyces sp. NPDC001851
CTGGACGACGCCGAGCAGCGTCGCTGGCTGCAACACCGCCAGGAAGCGCTGAGCGCAGAGCGCGTGCAGAGTTACCTGCTGCAGCTCGAATCACTGTATAACCTGCACGAAGGCGACAAAGAGAAAACCGCCCTGTTGAAAGCGCTGTTCGATTACGGCAAAGAGTTGGTGGGATAAAACCCGCCGCAGCAGAAAAGGAAAAGGCCGCGAAAGCGGCCTTTTTTGTGGCTGATGACCCGTCCTGAATAGCGTTGACACATTTTACTCACGCACAGAGGAAAATGTGATGAACCAGTATATTAAACGCACACAACGCGATTACTCTCTATCCTTTAAACTGGCTGTCGTCGAACAGGTCGAAAAAGGCGAGATGACATACCGCCAGGCGCAAGATCGCTACGGTATCCAAGGCAGCCAGACTGTCATGAACTGGCTGCGCAAATACGGTCAACTTGACTGGCGAACTTCTCCTTCCACCAGAACGTGCGGAGACAACATGCCCAAACTCCCCCTGACGCCCGAACAGCGTATTAAAGAACTTGAGCAGCAACTGGCTGAATCTGAAGTCAAAGCCCAGTTCTTCGAAGCTGTCGTCAAAGTGATGAACACCGACTTTGGCGCCACGCTGACAAAAAAGCAGCTAACCGCCTTATCGCGCAAACACAAGTACCGGGACTCACAGTAACGCGGGCCTGCCGATGGATGGGCATCAGCCGACAAGCGTGGTATCAGTCCCTGCAGCGTGAAGCAGGCAAAGAGGAGCAGGCCCGGCATCTCGTCGAACAGGTGACGGCCATCCGCTTGCACCAACCCCGACTGGGGACACGTAAGCTGCATCACCTGTTGCGGCAACACCCCGAACCGGCGTTGCATGTGGGCCGTGACCGGTTGTTCAGTATCCTGCGCTGCGCGCGGTTACTGGTGATGCCTAAACGGGCGTATCACAAGACGACGCACAGCCATCATCGTTTTTATCGCCATCCCAACCTGCTAAAAGCGGGAGACAATCAAGTAATAGCCAGCCGTCCGGAACAGGTATGGGTGGCGGATATCACCTACCTGCCGCTGAGAACGGGGACGGCGTATGTCAGCCTGGTAACGGATGCCTGGTCGAGAAAAATCGTGGGATATCACGTGCATGACAGTCTGCATACCCGGCATGTCGCCTGCGCGTTCAAAATGGCACTGGCCGGCAGACGCACGGCGTTGCCGTTGGTGCATCACTCGGACAGGGGTATCCAGTACTGCTCGCAGGAATATCAGGCGTTACATCAGCAGTATGGCGTCATCTGCTCGATGACGGACGGGTATGACTGTTATCAGAACGCGCTGGCGGAACGGATAAACGGGATACTCAAAACGGAATACCTGCTCGGCAGGCCAGAAGATATCGCGCAGGCAAGAAAGATGGTCAGGGAGTCGGTGAACCTCTACAACACGCGGCGGCCGCACTTGTCGCTGAAATACAAAACGCCCGATGAGGTTCATCGGGCGTTATCC
>NZ_JBEOYR010000075.1:0-1493 GCF_040297165.1 Streptomyces sp. NPDC001851
GGGGGGTGCCTCTATGTCTTTCGTCAAGCGAGGCGTGGGGTTCTGGGTTCGTAGAAAGTGCCGTCGCGGAGGATCGCGAACAGCACGTTGATCCGTTGGCGGGCCAGGCGGAGAAGTGCCTGGGTGTGGGTCTTCCCGCGGGCCCGGCATTTGTCGTAGTAGATGCGGGAGGCGGGATCGTGCAGCGCGGCGAACGCTGACAGGAACATCGCGCGTTTCAGTTGCCGGTTGCCGCCTCGTGGCGCGTGTTCGCCGTGGATCGAGGTCCCCGATGACTTGGTCGTCGGGGCGAGGCCGGCGTAGGAGGCCAGGTGGGCAGCGGTGGGGAAGCTGGTGCCGTCGCCGACGGTGATCAGCAAGGTGGCGGCGGTCCTGACCGCGACCCCCGGAATCGAGGTCAGGACCGCGGAAAGAGGGTGAGCCTCCAGCAGCTGTCCGATCTGCGCTTCCAGGGCTCGTCGCTGTTCGTGGACGGCCGCGAGCGAACGGGCCAGGGACGGGATCACCAGGTCGAGGGTGCCGGTGCCCGGGACCACGACGGTCTGCTCGTCGAGTGCATCGAACACCTCGTCGATCAGCCGCTGGGCCATGCGCGGAGCCTTGGGCCGGATCATCTCAACCAGCTTGCGGCGTCCGGCTTTCCGCAGGGCGGCTGGGGATCCGTAGCGTTCCAGCAGCCAGGTCACGGCGGGGTGGTCCAGGCGCGGGCCCAGGACGCGCTCCAGGCTGGGGTGGAACTGGGTGAGCAGGCCGCGTATCCGGTTCGAGGTGCGAGTCGCCTCGGCCGCGAGATCCTGGTCGAAGCCCACCAGCACGGTCAGCTCGGCGGTGATCTCGTCGGTCAATTCCAACGAGCGCAGGGTGTGCGGCATGGTCCGTGCGGCGTCCGCGATCACCGCGGCGTCCTTCGCGTCGGTCTTCGCCTCGCCCGGGTAGAGATCGGCGATCCGCCGCATGGACAAGCCGGGCAGGTAGGCGACCTTGCAGCCGGCGGCCCGGGCGACCGTCAGGGGCAGGGCTCCGATCGAGGCGGGCTGATCCACGATCACCAGCACAGTGCCGAACTTCGCGGCCAGCTTGTCGAAGACGGCCCGCAGCTTTGGCTCGCTGTTGGGCAGCTGCTTGTCGAAGACCTTCTTCCCGGCCGGGGTCAGCCCGTGCCCGTGATGGGCGCTCTTGCCGACGTCCAGGCCGAGGAAGACGCCCACGTCGTCGATGTCGTCCAACCGATCCTCCTGAACGGGGCTCATGCGGTGCTGGCCAGGGCGTTGGCGTCGTATGCGCGCATCCACGTTATGCAGACCTGCCGCCCGCAAACGGTCAGGCATTGCGCCAGGCCAGGCGGTAGTCGGACCTCTCATCAGCGTCTCCAACGGCGCCTCCCAGGCCCGGTGACACCACCCCCCGGGTCATCCGTTCGACAGGGGGGAACAGTCATGCCGGGCCCGGAGGCCAGCGGTCCTCTTACAGGACCGCGGAAAACATAACGGGGG
>NZ_JBEOYR010000076.1:0-1488 GCF_040297165.1 Streptomyces sp. NPDC001851
GTCAGCTGGAAGCTGAAGGTAAAATCGCGGCAACCTTCTCGCGCGATCTGCTGGGTATCACCAAGGCTTCCTTGGCGACCGAGTCCTTCATCTCCGCTGCATCGTTCCAGGAAACGACGCGCGTTCTGACCGAAGCTGCCGTAGCCGGCAAGCGTGATGAACTGCGTGGCCTGAAAGAGAACGTTATCGTGGGCCGTCTGATCCCAGCCGGTACCGGTTACGCTTATCATCAGGATCGTATGCGTCGCCGTGCTCAGGGTGAAGCGCCGGTTGTTCCGCAAGTCAGCGCGGAAGAAGCGACGGCTAACCTGGCCGAGCTGCTCAACGCAGGCCTGGGCGGCAGCGACGACGAGTAATCGTCATCCGCGCCGCGGGCCCGGTACGCCGGGCCCATCGCCAGATAAACCGCCCCTTCGGGGGCGGTTTTTTTTCGCCTCGTGCCGGGTTAAGACAAACTTTGCTACTATGGTTCCAGCAGAAATTGACCGGCGCTTTTTATCTGACAATTAAGGACAGTGTGAAACATGGACAGCCTCATTACCTTCGAAAAATTGACGGCGCAACACCTGCCATACCTGTATGAGATCCGCTTTTCCGTTGAAGAAAACCTGCTGCATCCGCATCAGGTCCAGTATCTGCAGCGCAAACAGGCGCTGGAGGACATCAACCAGGGCGGCGGTTGGATCTGCAAGTATGGCGACGACTATGCCGGCGTTGGCTTCGGGTTATTCATCCCTGAACCGCTGATCGGCGGCCTGTTCGTGAAGCCGGAATACCAGTCTAAGGGGATCGGCTCTGCCTTACTGGCACGGGTCACTCACTGGATGTTTGAGCACGGCGCCGAAGCGATCCACTTAACCACCGATCTCGGCTCCAAGGCCGAAGGCTTTTATCAACGTCACGGCTGGGTCGTGGTCGGGCAGGATGAATTTGGCCAGGCCGAACTGGTGAAACGCAAAGAGGGTGAATGATGAAAATCAAAGGATTGATGACGTTACTGCTGCTTTCGCTGTTTAGCGCGCCGCTGTATGCGGCCGTTGACTATTTTTATCTGAAACCGCTCGACGGCGAGAAGATCAAAATCACCCGGCAGATGCTGGAGGCGATGCCGCCGCACACGATTAAAACCTCGACCAATTTCACCCCGGAAGATACGTTTACCGGCGTTGAGTTTGCTGAGCTGGTGAAAGCCTATCATCTGAAAGGCCAGTCGGTGCGCGCTTTCGCCTGGGACGATTACTCCTACTCGATGCCGATTGACGAGATGATTAAATACCGCGTGATTGTCGCCTATCTGCGCGGCGGTAAGCCGATCGACGTGGGGGAGCTGGGGCCATTCGCCATTATTTATCCGCGCGATGGCTACGCTGAGCTGAATCACCTGGTTGTGAATGCGAAATCCGTCTGGCAAGTTAAACGGTTGGAGATGAAATAAGATGAGCAAACATCTGATCGGTAGTCTTATCGCGTTGGTTGCCTTGTTCTCTT
>NZ_JBEOYR010000077.1:0-413 GCF_040297165.1 Streptomyces sp. NPDC001851
ATCGCAGCCCAACACGATCCGTTTGGGCTTCAAAAACTCGCCATAGGCACGTCCAATACGATACGCGATGTCCTCATTCAGCTCTTCGCCCAGCTTTCCCCGGATGTCATAAGCTTTAAAACACGTCAATTTTTGCATTACCAAACCCTGTTAAACTCTGCCATAGCGATCTTGCAAACGCTCAATATCATCTTCTTCCAGATAGCGCCCCGACCTGACCTCGATCATTTCCAAATCGATTTTTCCCGGGTTTTCTAGCGTATGGACACTGCCCGCAGGAATGAAGGTAGACTGATTTTCCGACAAGAAGAACTCTTGATCATCAACGTTAACTCTTGCTGTCCCACTCACAACGATCCAATGTTCGGCACGGTGGAGATGGCGTTGCACCGACAACCCCTCCCCTGGCCGCA
>NZ_JBEOYR010000077.1:423-1466 GCF_040297165.1 Streptomyces sp. NPDC001851
TTCTACACCAGGAAGTGCGTGCCGCTGTCGATGTCGCAAATCTTGCCCCAGGGACGATATGCGGTGGAATGCTGGCGAAAATGATGAAGATTGCGCTTTTTAAGCTCATCAACCACTTTCTTCACATCCTGCACTTTGTCCTTGTGAGCGATCAGCAAGGCGTCAGTGGTGTTGACCACGATCAGGTTTTCCAACCCAATGGTCGCCACCAACGCGGACTCAGAGGAAATGTAGTTGTCATTGGAATCGATCGAGATAATGTCGCCCACATTGACATTGCCCAAATGATCTTTCTTAGAAACGTCCCACAGCGAGGACCAAGAACCAACGTCACTCCAGCCAGCATCAATGGGAATCACTACAGCATCACGCGTTTTTTCCATCACCGCATAGTCGATGGAGTCGCTCGGACAGTGTTTGAAGATCGCTTGTTCAACCCGAATAAAGTTCATGTCGCGTTGGCTTTTAACCACAGCCTGTTGGGTTGTGTTAAAGATGTCTGGGCTAAACTGCTGCAACTCTTGCAAAAACTTGGCGGTTTTGAACATGAACATACCGCTGTTCCAGCTATATTCACCGCTGGCGAGGTATTCTATCGCTTTCTCCAAACGTGGTTTTTCCACGAATGAATCAACCTTAAAGCAATCATGAGACAAGTGACTGCCGCGTTTAATGTAACCGTACCCGGTTTCCGGGTGCTCCGGAATAATGCCAAACGTGACCAGCTGATTGTTGACCGCAAAAGAGATTGCCGTCTGAATCGCCGCGTGGAAATTCTCTACTTTCGTGATCAGATGGTCTGCAGCCAGCACCAAGAGCATGCTGTCTTCGTCTTCTTCGGCAGCGAGATGAGCTGCCAACGCCACTGCCGGCGCGGTATTGCGCCCTACGGGCTCTAAAATGATATTGGTCGCTAATTGTCCGATTTCACGCAATTGCTCGGCAACCAAAAAACGATGTTCCTCATTGCAAATGACCAAAGGAGCGGCAATTTCAATACCGCCCAGCCCCGACAAGCGCTGTAACGTCTGTTGCAGCAGGCT
>NZ_JBEOYR010000078.1:0-1410 GCF_040297165.1 Streptomyces sp. NPDC001851
CTAGTAGTGCTTCGTTAGGTTCTGGCTCTGGTTCTGCTGGTCGGCAGGGGTCGGCCGCAGGTGGTGCAGGTGCCGGTCCAGCACCTCAGCAGGTCCTGAAGGACGTCGAGGACCTGGTAGAGGGTCAGGCCGGCATCTGGGCTTTTGGGTCGAGCCGCCGCAGGGTGAGGAAGGCCTGCGCGGCGGTGACGAGGGTGACGTGGTGGTGCCAGCCGCGCCAGGTGCGGCCCTCGAAGTGGTCCAGGCCCAGGCCGTGCTTGAGTTCGCGGTAGTCGTGCTCGATCCGCCAGCGCATCTTCGCCCACCGCACCAGGTCAGCGACCGGAGTGGTGGCGGGCAGGTTGCTCATCCAGTAACCGGTCGGCTCGTGAGCTTCTTCGGGCTGTTCGACGAGCAGGGTCCGCATGGGCAGCACACCGTCCCACCGGTTGCGTCCTCCGGCTTGTTCCTGGGCAGTGCGGGAGGCTTCCTTGCCCGAGGGCCGCACCTGAAGCACGGCGAAGTGCGAGGTCATCGTGCCTTTGCTGCCCTGCCGCCAGGTGACCTCCTGGAACACGGCGGCCTCAGCAACGAGGTCGGGCAGTGGGCGGGGCGCCTCGCGGTATCGGGGCAAGGTCGGTGGGCCCAGCCCGCCATAAGCGGGTTGATACGGCTCGGCGTCGGCAGGTCGGGCGATCTCTTTCGGATCGACGGCCATGACATAGGTCCAGCCGCGTTGCTCCAGCGCGAGCCGGAAGGAGACGCTGCGGCCATAACCGGCGTCGGCCACGATCACCGGCACGGTCAGGCCCTGCCCGGCCAGGCGGTCCAGCAGTCCCAGAACCAGGTGCGTCTTCGACGCATGCCCGACCTCCTGGGGAATCCCGGCCCGCCGGCGCCGAGCGTCGTCACGTGTCCACTCCTGGGGCAGGAACAGCTCCCACTCCAGCGGGCACGATGCCGTGTCGGTGGCCGCGTGGACACTGACCGCGACCTGGCAGTTCGCCCGCTTGCCCAACGCTCCGCAGTACTGCCGGGCCACCCCGACCGAAGCGGTGCCGCACTTGGGGAACGACACGTCGTCGACGACCCACACCTCAGGGCGGATCGCCTTGCACAGCCGCTCGGCGATCCGCCGCCGCACCGGCAGTGGGTCCCACGGCGACTGGTTCACGAACTGCTGCAGGGCCTGCATGTTGCCGTCCGGCAGCCGCTCGGCCATCGGCTGGATCGACTTGCGCCGACCGTCCAGCATCAGGCCCCGCAGATAGCACTCGCCCCAGCGACGCTGATCACGCCGCGGCACCGACCCGAACACATCGGCAACGAACTCCGCTAACTCACCCCGGAGCCGTTCCACTTCCCCCAGCCTCACACCACGAAGATGCCCACCAGCAGGCGAGATCACTCGACGTAACGAAGCACTACTAG
>NZ_JBEOYR010000079.1:0-1311 GCF_040297165.1 Streptomyces sp. NPDC001851
ATCACGGGGAAGTGGAACGCCATGTGGCACTCGTCGCCGCCGGAGGCGTAGTCGCCGAAGTAGTCGACGACGTCCTCGGGCCACTGGTTGGCCTCGGCCAGGAGCACCTTGTCGGGGTACTGGGCGTCGATCTCCTTGCGCACCCGCCGCAGGAACGCGTGGGTCGCCGGGAGGTTCTCGCAGTTGGTGCCCTCCTGCTGGTACAGGTACGGCACCGCGTCCAGCCGGAACCCGTCGATGCCGAGATCCAGCCAGAACTTCAGCGCGGAGATCATCTCCTCCTGCACGGCCGGGTTCTCGTAGTTCAGATCCGGCTGGTGCGAGAAGAAGCGGTGCCAGTAGTACTGCTTGCGTACGGGGTCGTACGTCCAGTTGGAGGCCTCGGTGTCGACGAAGATGATCCGGGCACCGGGGAACTGCTTGTCGTCGTCGGCCCAGACGTAGTAGTCCCCGTACGGACCGTCCGGATCCCGCCTCGACTCCTGGAACCACGGGTGCTGGTCGCTGGTGTGGTTCATGACGAAGTCGATGATGACGCGCATGCCGCGCTGGTGGGCGGCGTCCACGAACTCCACGAAGTCGGCGAGGTCACCGAACTCCGGGAGCACCGCGGTGTAGTCGGAGACGTCGTAACCGCCGTCCCTGAGCGGTGACTTGAAGAACGGCGGCAGCCACAGACAGTCGACCCCCAGCCACTGCAGATAGTCGAGCTTGGCGGTCAGGCCCTTCAGGTCGCCGACGCCGTCGCCGTTGCTGTCCTGGAAGGAGCGGACCAGGACCTCGTAGAAGACGGCGCGCTTGAACCACTCCGGGTCCCGGTCCCTCGCGGGAGTGTCCTCAAAGGTGTCCGGAACGGGCTCATTGACGATCATATTGTGGGTGACCCTCCGATCTGCGGGTTGGACGGTCGCAGGACGGTGAAGACATGCGCGGGCCTATGACCCGGTTCGAGGCGCACATAGTTGGCCCTGCCCCAGTAGTAGGTCTCGCCGGTGAGCTCGTCGCGCACCGGCACGGACTCGTGCCAGTCCAGGCCGAGTTGCGGCATGTCCAACGAGACCGTGGCTTCCTGGGTGTGGTGGGGGTCGAGGTTGGCGACCACGAGAACCGTGTTCGATCCGCTCCGCTTCGAGTAGGCGATCACCGCGTCCTTGTCGGCGTGGTGGAAGTGCAGATCGCGCAGCTGCCGCAGGGCCGGGCTGCGGCGCCGGACGGCGTTGAGCCTGGTGATGAGCGGTGCGATGGTCCGGCCCTCGCGTGCCGCGGCCTCCCAGTCCCGTCGCTTGAGCTGGTACTTCTCCGAGTCCAGGT
>NZ_JBEOYR010000080.1:0-1308 GCF_040297165.1 Streptomyces sp. NPDC001851
ATCACGGGGAAGTGGAACGCCATGTGGCACTCGTCGCCGCCGGAGGCGTAGTCGCCGAAGTAGTCGACGACGTCCTCGGGCCACTGGTTGGCCTCCGCCAGCAGCACGGTGTCCGGGTACATCGCGTCGATCTCCTTGCGCACCCGCCGCAGGAACGAGTGGGTCGCCGGGAGGTTCTCGCAGTTGGTGTCCTCCTCCGCGTACAGGTACGGCACCGCGTCGAGGCGGAATCCGTCGATACCGAGGTCCAGCCAGAAACGCAGCGCCGCCAGGATCTCCTCCTGCACGGCCGGGTTCTCGTAGTTCAGGTCCGGCTGGTGCGAGAAGAAGCGGTGGAAGTAGTACTGGCCGCGCACCGGGTCGAAGGTCCAGTTGGAGACCTCGGTGTCGACGAAGATGATCCGGGCGTCCTCGTACTGCTTGTCGTCGTCGGCCCACATGTAGTACTCCCCGTACGGGCCGCCGGGGTTCTTGCGGGACTCCTGGAACCACGGGTGCTGGTCGCTGGTGTGGTTCATGACGAAGTCGATGATGACGCGCATGCCGCGCTGGTGGGCGGCGTCCACGAACTCCACGAAGTCGGCGAGGTCACCGAACTCCGGGAGCACCGCGGTGTAGTCGGAGACGTCGTAACCGCCGTCCCTGAGCGGTGACTTGAAGAACGGCGGCAGCCACAGACAGTCGACCCCCAGCCACTGCAGATAGTCGAGCTTGGCGGTCAGGCCCTTCAGGTCGCCGACGCCGTCGCCGTCGCTGTCCTGGAAGGAGCGGACCAGGACCTCGTAGAAGACGGCGCGCTTGAACCACTCCGGGTCCCGGTCCTTGGCAGGAGTGTCCTCGAAAGTGTCCAGTACGGGTTCGTTGACGGTCATGACGCTGAGGGCCCTCCGATCTGGGGCGTCGCCCGCCCGACGTGGAGCACGTGCGCCGGCGCGCTGCCGGGCGTCAGGCGCACGTAGTTGGTCCTGCCCCAGTGGTACGTCTCACCCGTCAGTTCGTCGTGCACGGACAGGGCGGCGTGCCAGTCCAGGCCGAGTTGCGGCATGTCCAACGAGACCGTGGCCTCCTGGGTGTGCTGCGGGTCGAGATTGACGACCACGATGACCGTGTCGGTTCCCGTGCTCTTGCTGTAGGCGAGCACGGCGTCGTTGTCGGTCTGGTGGAAACGGAGGTTCCGCAGGCGCTGGAGCGCGGGGTGCTGCCGGCGGATGGTGTTGAGCCTGGTGATGAGCGGTGCGATGGTCCGGCCCTCGCGTGCCGCGGCCTCCCAGTCCCGTCGCTTGAGCTGGTACTTCTCCGAGTCCAGGT
>NZ_JBEOYR010000081.1:0-1230 GCF_040297165.1 Streptomyces sp. NPDC001851
GCGTGCAGATCCTGCTGCCGCTGATCAAAGAGTTGGCGCAGGCGCACCCGCCGAAAGCACAAAAGAAAAAGTAGCCTACAAAAAAACAGGGCCCAGCATTGCTGAGCCCTGTCGGGTGATTCGCCTCTTTTAGCCTTCGTGCAGACCGCACTCGCGCTTCAGGCCGAAGAAACGCGTCTCTTCCTCACTCATGCCCGGCTCCCATTTCTGGGTGGTGTGGGTATCGCCTACCGACAGGTAGCCCTGTTCCCACAGCGGGTGATAACTCAGCCCGTGTTCGGTCAGATACTGGTAAATCTTGCGGTTGTCCCAGTCGATGATCGGCAGGATCTTGAACACCCCACGCTGCACCGCCAGCACCGGCAGATTGGCGCGGCTACCGGACTGCTCGCGCCGCAGACCGGCGAACCAGCTCTGCGCCCCCAGCGTCTCCAGCGCGCGGTTCATCGGCTCAACCTTGTTGATCTGGTTGTACTTTTCAATCCCTTCCACGCCCTGTTCCCACAGCTTGCCATAGCGCGCCTCTTGCCAGGCGGGAGACTGTTCGGCGCGGAACACCTGCAGATTCAGCTTCAGCTGGTCGGTCAGTTGATCGATAAAGCGATAGGTTTCCGGGAACAGGTAACCGGTGTCGGTCAGGATCACCGGGATATCCGGCCGGATGCGCGTCACCAGGTGCAGACATACCGCCGCCTGAATGCCGAAACTGGACGAGAGTACGAACTCGCCGGGCAGATGCTCCAGCGCCCATGCAACGCGCTGTTCGGCGCTGAGGGTCTCCAGTTGGCCGTTGACTACCGCCAATGCCAGCGCCTGCCCGGATTTGGGCAACGCGTTCAGCGCCGCCAGATCGAATTCAGCCATGTTGTCTCTCCTGATGCTTGAAATTACCTGCGCGGCCCCTCTGCCCAGAGGCCGCCCGGCCTCACTCCCAGAAATCTCGCGCCGGATCCAGCACCGGTTTGACGATGCCCGCACGCACGGTGAAGTCGCCGAAGCCTTCGCCGCCGTTGCGCTCCTCCGCCCAGCGCCCCACCAACAGGTCGATCTCGTTCAGGATCTCGACTTCGTTGATGTTCTCGCGGTACATGCGCGTAATTCGCGTGCCTTCGCGGTTGCCGCCCAAATGCAGGTTATAACGGCCGACCGCCTTGCCCACCAGCCCCAGCTCCGCCAGCAGCGCGCGGCCGCAGCCGTTCGGGCAGCCGGTAATGCGCAGCACGATATGCT
>NZ_JBEOYR010000082.1:0-1201 GCF_040297165.1 Streptomyces sp. NPDC001851
GCTCATTCTCCGAGCTGGGCATTTCCGACGATCATGACGGCATTATCGAACTGCCGCTGGATGCGCCGATCGGCACCGACATCCGCGACTATCTGAAACTGAACGACAGCACCATCGAGATCAGCGTCACGCCGAACCGCACCGACTGCCTGGGCATCATCGGCGTTGCGCGTGACGTGGGCGTACTGAACCAGGTTGCGCTGACCGAGCCGGATATGAGCCCGGTGGCTGCCACTATCGACGCCACGCTGCCGATCCGCGTTGACGCGCCGCAGGCGTGTCCGCGTTATCTGGGCCGCGTGGTGAAAGGCATCGACGTCAAGGCGCCAAGCCCGCTGTGGATGCGTGAAAAACTGCGTCGTTGCGGTATCCGTTCTATCGATGCCGTCGTCGACGTCACCAACTATGTGCTGTTGGAACTTGGCCAGCCGATGCACGCCTTCGATCTGAGCCGCATCGACGGCGGCATCGTGGTGCGCATGGCGGAAGAAGGGGAAACCTTGACGCTGCTGGACGGTAACGAAGCCAAACTAAACGCCGACACCTTAGTGATCGCCGATCATCAAAAAGCGTTGGCGATGGGCGGCATCTTCGGCGGTGAGCATTCCGGCGTCAACGGGGAAACCCAGGACGTGCTGCTGGAGTGCGCTTTCTTCAGCCCGCTATCGATCACCGGCCGTGCACGCCGTCACGGCCTGCACACCGATGCTTCTCATCGCTATGAGCGCGGTGTCGATCCGGCGCTGCAGTACAAAGCGATGGAGCGCGCCACGCGCCTGCTGCTCGACATCTGTGGCGGCCAGGCCGGCCCGGTTATTGACGTGACCGATGAAAACGAATTGCCGAAGCGCGCCACCATCACGCTGCGCCGCGAGAAGTTGGATCGCCTGATCGGCCACGTGGTGCCGAGCGAGCAGGTCAGCGACATTCTGCGCCGCCTGGGTTGTCAGGTGACCGAGCAGGGCGACAGCTGGCAAGCGATCGCGCCGAGCTGGCGTTTCGATATGGAGATCGAAGAGGATCTGGTGGAAGAAGTGGCGCGTGTTCACGGCTACGACAACATCCCGGATGTGCCGGTGCGTGCCGATCTGGTGATGACCCAGCATCGCGAAGCCGATCTGACGCTCAAGCGCGTGAAGACCATGCTGGTCGATCACGGTTATCAGGAAGCGACCGCGCGGCCGACCTCGGAGCGCAGGAT
>NZ_JBEOYR010000083.1:0-1200 GCF_040297165.1 Streptomyces sp. NPDC001851
TCGACGGCGCGATAGCCAACGTGGCGCTGCCCACCATCGCTCGCGATCTCAACGCCAGCCCGGCCAGTTCCATTTGGGTGGTCAACGCCTATCAGTTGGCGATCACCGTCTCTCTGCTGTCGCTGGCGTCGCTCGGCGATCTGGTCGGCTACCGCCGCATCTATCAGGCCGGGTTGCTGGTGTTCAGCATCACCTCACTGTTCTGCGCCCTGTCCGACTCGCTGCTCACGCTGACCATCGCCCGCGTGCTGCAAGGCTTTGGCGCCGCCGCTATCATGAGCGTCAACACCGCGCTGATCCGCATCATCTACCCGCAGCGTTTTCTCGGCCGCGGCATGGGCATCAACTCGCTGATCGTCGCCTGCTCCTCGGCGGCCGGGCCGACGGTGGCGGCGGCGATCCTGTCGGTCGCATCCTGGCAATGGCTGTTCGCCATCAACCTGCCGATCGGCATCGTCGCGCTGCTGCTGGGGATGAAATTCCTGCCGGCCAACGGCCAAAAAAGCGATAACCGCCGTTTCGATCCCACCAGCGCCGTGCTGAACGCGCTGACCTTCGGCCTGCTGATCACCGCCATCAGCGGCTTCGCCCAGGGCCAGAGCCTGACGCTGATCTTCAGCGAGATCGCCGCGCTGCTGGCGATTGGCGCGGTGTTCGTGCGCCGTCAGTTACGCCAGGAATTCCCTCTGCTGCCCGTCGACCTGCTGCGCATCCCGATCTTCGCCCTGTCGATGGGCACATCAATCTGTTCGTTCGCCGCGCAAATGCTGGCGATGGTGTCGTTGCCGTTCTTCCTGCAAAGTGCATTGGGCCGCGACGAGGTGGCGACCGGGCTGCTGCTGACGCCGTGGCCGCTGGCGATCGTGGTGATGGCGCCGATCGCCGGCCGGCTGGTGGAGCGCGTGCACGCCGGCCTACTGGGCTGCATTGGGCTGGCGGTGTTCGCGCTCGGACTGTTCTCTCTGGCGTTGCTGCCGGCGTCGCCGTCGATTATGGACATCTTCTGGCGAATGATACTGTGCGGCGCCGGTTTCGGCCTGTTCCAGTCGCCCAACAACCACACCATCATCTCCGCCGCGCCGCGCAACCGCAGCGGCGGCGCCAGCGGCATGCTGGGCACCGCGCGCCTGCTGGGGCAAACCTCGGGGGCTGCGCTGGTGGCGCTGATGTTCAACCTGTTCCCCACATCCGGCACCCACG
>NZ_JBEOYR010000084.1:0-1198 GCF_040297165.1 Streptomyces sp. NPDC001851
CCAACAGCGCCATGCTGGCGACGGTGTTGGTCAGCGGCTGCTGGCGAAAATCGATGATCAGCACTGGGATGCCGACTTTTTCCAGCTGGGTCAGCACGCCGCTGTCTTTCAATTTGCTCAGCAGGCCGATGTCGAAAATGATCAGATCCGGTTGGCGCACTACCGCGCTTTCCACGCTGAAATCACTGGTGTAGGGGTTGTCGAAGGTGGGGATCTGCATGACCTGCGGGAATTTTTTCGCGTAGGCCTCCACCAGATCCGGCGCTTTGACCTTCAGCGAGTTGTCCCAGGCGATGATGTTTTTCAGCGGCTCCTGCGGATGCAGAATATTCAGCGCCAGCAGCGCACGGGCATCGGCCAGGATAACGCGTTTGGCCGGTTGCGGCAGGGTGACCTGGCGGCCGGCGACATCGGTGACGACGATCGGCGCGGCTTGAGCGGTGCCGGCCAACAGCAACACACAGGCGGCCAACCAGCGGCCGGCTTTAGCGATAAGAACAGCGGGCATGAAGATCCTTGGGTAATCGGCGAAGAACGAGAACGCAATGATAAGCGATATCCTTTCGCTTTTTGAACTCCCTTGATGCCGATAGATCATCCCTGGCCCATCAGCGGGTCGCTGACGCTGTGCTCACCGTCCTCCAGCCGCCCCGCCAGGCGTCGCAGCCAGCCGGGGCCTCGCAGCGTAAGATCATACCAGCCGCCGCTGGTGCGGGCGTCAAACGTTTGCTGGTGGCTGCCGCCCGCAGGCAGCGTAATAGGCCACGGGCCTTGCTGAGTGTAAGGGCAGAGTTCGAGGGTGACCGCTATCGCTTCGGTGCCCGGATTATTCAACTGCAGCTGCAGGCTGCGGCCCGTTGGGCGCAAACGCACTTCCGGCTGCGGCCGACTCAGGACGCCGCGCAGCTCGCGATGAAAGCCGTTGGGGCCGAGCAGCCATAGATGGTACTCATTGTCCGCCTGCCAGTCGTCGCTGACCGCCTTGCCGGCCTCGACGGTATAGCGGCGCGGGATTTGCGTCAGGTCTCGCCGGTCGTAGACGTGAAATACCGCTCCCTGCTCGCCGGTATTGAACAGGTTCAACGTCACGCGGCGCTGCTCGGTCGCGACGGTGGCCTCGACGTGCAGCTGGTAGGGCAGTGCGCGGGAAGGGCGCGCCAGGCGGCGTTGGTGCGGCAAACGCTGGTGGGCGGGCGAT
>NZ_JBEOYR010000085.1:0-1189 GCF_040297165.1 Streptomyces sp. NPDC001851
AAGCAAACTTTGGTTACCGAACGGTGAATTACCGTCGGGGACGGCCGCCGCCCTCGGGCTGCAGGGCCACATGGCGCGCACCATCGGTGAATGGGAGGGCGCGCCGGTCTGGCTGATACGCCAGGCGATGCCGCGGGAGATGGGATCGGTGCGTCAGCTGTTGGATCAGGATCGCGGTCTGTTCCAGCTTGCCGGGCGCGGCGTTCAGTTGGCGGATTTCTACCGCTCTCATCGCTATTGCGGCTACTGCGGCCATGAGATGCACCTCAGCCGCTCCGAAAGCGCCTGCCTGTGCGGCCACTGCAAAGAGCGGTACTACCCGCAGATTGCGCCCTGCGTGATCGTCGCCATTCGGCGCGACGATCAGATCCTGCTGGCGCAACACGTGCGCCATCGCGGCGGCATCCACACGGTGCTGGCCGGCTTCGTCGAGGTGGGCGAAACGCTGGAACAGGCGGTAGCGCGCGAAGTGATGGAAGAGAGCAATATCGAAATCAAGAACCTGCGTTACGTCACCTCACAACCCTGGCCGTTCCCGCACTCGCTGATGATGGCCTTTATGGCCGATTACCATCAGGGTGACCTTCGACACGACCCCAAGGAGCTGCTCAACGCCGGCTGGTATCGCTACGACCAACTGCCACTGTTGCCGCCGCCCGGCACCGTGGCGCGCCGGTTGATTGAGGACACCGTGGCGCTGTGCCGGGCAGAATAATGTACACTGGCCGGCAGATTATTAAGGGAGCCCCATAAATGACTGAGTTGAAGAACGATCGCTACCTGCGCGCGCTGTTGCGCCAGCCGGTGGATGTGACCCCCGTATGGATGATGCGCCAGGCCGGTCGTTATTTACAGGAGTACAAGGCGACCCGCGCCCAGGCCGGTGATTTCATGTCGCTGTGCAAGAACGCGGAGCTGGCCTGTGAGGTTACGCTGCAGCCGCTGCGCCGCTATGCGCTGGACGCCGCCATTCTGTTCTCCGACATTCTCACCATTCCCGACGCCATGGGGCTTGGCCTGTACTTTGAAGCCGGCGAAGGCCCGCGTTTCAGCTCACCCATCACCTGCCGTGCTGACGTCGACAAACTGCCGGTGTTCGATCCAGAAGTGGAGTTGGGCTATGTGATGAACGCGGTGCGTACCATCCGCCGCGAGCTGAAGGGCGAAGTGCCGCTGATCGGCTTCTCCG
>NZ_JBEOYR010000086.1:0-1165 GCF_040297165.1 Streptomyces sp. NPDC001851
ATTTCATTGGAAAATAAATAAGTCGTGCTATCCTAATCTTAAAGCACTAAGCATTAGAAAGCTCACGACTTATATGACTTATAATAGCACACTTCCAAAAGTTTTTGTTTATTTACTGACAACCATTGAGACGCTTTATCAAACGAGTGTTCCCCTTGAGGTTCAAAACCGAAAGAACGTCCATCTCGCAACATCAGATTGCTTAGTTATCGCTTGTTACCTCTGGGGCGTACTGCATTTTAGTGAAACGCTTAAAGCTAAGCACCAACTGGCTCAAAGTTTATTTCCTAATTTCCTAGAATATTCTCGCTTTGTCCGCCGTTGTAATGCCCTCTTACCGAGTATCCAAGTCATTCGCCAAGCACTCGTCTTTAAAGAGGTTGAAGGAATGAGTGTATCCATTATTGACAGCTTCCCCATTCCTTTGTGTCAGCCTATTCGTAATTTCAGAAGCAAAGTTCTTGGAGATTATGCAAATGTTGGCTACAATGCTACAAAGGGACAGTACTTCTATGGATGTAAATGTCATGCTTTAGTCAGTGAATCAGGCTATGTCATAGACTACACAATTACTCCTGCTTCAATGGCTGATAGTTCAATGACCGAGGAAGTGTTGAGTCAATTTGGGACACCAACAGTCCTTGGAGATATGGGATATTTAGGTCAGTCACTGCATGATAGGCTGGAATTAAAAGGAATTGATCTAATTACACCTGTCAGGAAGAACATGAAGCAAAAGAAAATCCTTTTCCCTAATTTTTCAAAACGTAGAAAAGTGATTGAGCGAGTTTTCTCTTTTTTGACAAATCTAGGAGCTGAGCGTTGTAAAAGTCGTTCGCCTCAAGGTTTTCAATTGAGATTAGAGATGATACTTTTAGCGTATTCTTTACTGTTAAAATCAGCTAAATCACTGGAACCAGAGACTTTAAGATATTCTATCGGGTATCAAGTCATGGCTAAATAATCAACTAGCAATTCGGGTATATATATAGAAATAGGTATATAATAAAATACATTGATAGGGAATGAAAACTAAACTATTGATAATAGTTAACCCAAATTGCTAGTTAATTTCATTGGAAAATAAATAAGTCGTGCTATCCTAATCTTAAACCACTAAGCATTAGAAAGCGCACGACTTATATGACTTATAATAGCACACTTC
>NZ_JBEOYR010000087.1:0-1164 GCF_040297165.1 Streptomyces sp. NPDC001851
GCAAGCGGTCACCGGGCAGCAGCGTGCCGCGTCGAATGGCCTCGGCCAACGTATCCGCCAGCTGCAGGTAACGGGTATCCGGGGTTTCATCGAGCAAGGTCACAGTTTCTCTCCAAGTAATGGGTACAGTTTACATTTTGCACAACTGTAACCATGACAATATCCGATTTGTGGTTCTGTCACCATCCCATTGCAGCGATTATGCTGATCCTCTCGTTATCACCGTCATTTTCAAGGAACCTGCCATGCTGGACTCCGCCTTTGTCAGCTACGTCACCGTCATGTCGATCACCCCCGGCCCCAACAACCTGCTGCTGGCCTCGTCGGGCGTCAACTTCGGCCTGCGCCGCACCCTGCCGATGCTGTTTGGCATCTGTGTCGGTTGTGCGGTACAGCTGGCGATCATTATCCCGCTGCTGGCGCTGGCGTTGAGCTGGGCCGGCGTCATCCGCCTCCCGCTGGCGGTGATCGGCTGCGCCTATCTGCTGTGGCTGTCATGGAAGCTGTTTCAGGCGGCCTCGCCGGACGCCAAAGAGCAGGCGCAGCCGATGAGCCTGCTCAACGGTGCACTGTTTCAGGCGGTCAACCCCAAAGCCTGGCTGATGGTGATCAACGTGGCGATCCTGTTCACCCCGCGCGAAGGCGCCACCTTCGTCCATACGCTGTCGGTCATCGCCGGTTTCGCGCTGCTGAACCTGCCGTGCGTGCTGCTGTGGGCGGTGCTGGGCGACCGGTTGCGCAACGCGCTGCGAGTGACCTGGAAACTGCGCGCCTTCAACGGCGTGATGTCCGGACTGATGGCCGCCACCGCGCTATGGCTGTTATTCGACGAGTGGCGCGCGGCCTTTGCTTAGCCGCGGCCGAGAGGAGAGAGTCGGGAAGGTTGTTTGGCGCCGATGCCGGCGATCAGATCGGTAATGGACAGCACCATGGTGGAGCGCACCATCTGCTGATAGCGCTGGCGCTGCATGGCGATCAGCGCTTCATCCGCCTCGCCCGGCTGCAGGAAGGTCGGCACCGGCGGCAGCGCGGCCACGCAGTGCAGCTCGCCGAACGGCCCGAGAATTTCGTCATCGACGAAGCGGTATTCCGACCCGTCGTGGTTCAGCTCTTCGCGCATCGCCATCAGCAGCTCGGCATCTTCATATTCGTGGCGGGAAATCA
>NZ_JBEOYR010000088.1:0-1153 GCF_040297165.1 Streptomyces sp. NPDC001851
GGCGTGCCGGTCCCCGGCATCATCTTCAGCGACGCCACGCCGCTGTGGAACCCGAACACCATCCTGTGCATGAGCCTGTCCAAGCTCGGCCTGCCGGGCTCGCGCTGCGGCATCGTGATCGCCGACGAGAAGGTGATCACCGCGCTAACCAACATGAACGGCATCATCAGCCTGTCGCCAGGCAGCATGGGGCCGGCGATGGCGACGGAAATGATCGCGCGCGGCGATCTGCTGCGCCTGTCGAACGAGGTAATTCGCCCGTTCTACAAACAGCGCGTCGAGCACACCATCGAGATTATTCGCCGCTACCTGTCGCCGGAGCGCTGCCTGATCCACAAACCGGAAGGGGCTATCTTCCTCTGGCTGTGGTTCAAGGATCTGCCGATCACCACCGAAGTGCTGTATCAGCGCCTGAAAAAGCGCGGCGTGCTGATGGTGCCGGGCCACTACTTCTTCCCGGGGTTGGAGCATGAATGGCCGCATACCCACCAGTGCATGCGCATGAACTACGTGCCCGATCCGGAGAAAATCGAGCGCGGCGTGGCTATTCTGGCGGAAGAGATCGAGCGCGCACATCAGAAAGGCTAACGCCGACTGATTGAAAATTGACCGACAAAGATATACGATGCATATATCGTATATCTTTTTTTGGAGGGCCAACGATGACTCGCATCGTGATCGATTTACCTGAAGAAGACCTGCGGCAGCTCGATAATCTGAAAAATATCCGCCACGTTCCGCGGGCCGAGATCATTCGTCAAGCAGTCTCCCGCTATCTGACGGAGAACCACGTGGAAGATCCCAGCAACGCTTTCGGGCTCTGGTCCGGGGCGATGGGAGATGGCGTGGAGTACGAAAATCGTCAGCGCGAGGAGTGGGAATAATGGTGGCTCAACGGGCGTTATTCGACACCAATATCCTGATCGATTATCTCAACGGCATTCCTCAAGCCAGGGACGTTCTGGTCGAGTATCACATCAATCCGGCCATCAGCGCCATCACCTGGATGGAAGTGATGGTAGGTGCTAAAAAACAGGGTCCGGCACTGGAGCTGAAAACACGTCAGTTTTTAGGGCAATTTCTGCTGCTGCCTATTACCGATGAAGTCGCTGAACGCGCCGTAGAACTGCGCCACTCACAGCATGTGAAACTG
>NZ_JBEOYR010000089.1:0-1143 GCF_040297165.1 Streptomyces sp. NPDC001851
CCCAGCGATAGAGGGCCTCCGCCTGCTCGCGCCGATCGCTGATGCCGGCGGTGATGTTGTCTGCCAGTGCCTGGATGCCCGGCGTCACCTTCGCCGCCGCACCGGCCTTCAGCTGATAGGCCTTGGCCAACTGCGGCCACTCGCGGTAGGTGCTCGCCATGATGGTCGGGCTGAAGGTCCAGCTGTCCGCTGCCCAGTTTTGCGCCTTCATCGGCGCGCTGCGCGAATAATGCCAGCGCCAGTGCGCTTGGCCGTTGCGGATCTGCGGCTTGTCCCCGCCTTCCACGCCACGCGTGAAGATATGCATCGGCAGCTTGGCCGGTGCCTGCAGGGTCACTTCGGCGTCGTCGAACTGATCGAAAACGCTGAACGTCTCCCACAGGCCGAAATAGTCGGGGAAATACGGGGTGTTTTGCGTGCGGCGCAGCTCATACACCACCCGCGAGCCCGGCGCCAGGTTGGAGAACACGATGACGCGCACTTTGCGGTCGGCATACAGCGGGGCCGTGGCGCTGGAGTAACTCTCCTGGGTATAGATGCGATCGGGCGCCACGTCGTGCCGCTGGCCGTCGGCAGTCAGCGTGTAGGCGGCGACCACCTCCAGCGTTTCCATTTTTTCGCTGTAGCTCAGGCGGATCTGGCTGAATTTTTCGACCGCCGCCTTGGTCTTCAGCAGCACTTCGTAGCTTTCCGTCTTCACGGTGGTGGCGGTGGCGTTGACGCGGTAATCCGCGCGATAGCGCACGAAGCTGAAATCGTTGTTGGCCGTGTCGTTCTGGCCCTGATCCGCCGCGACGGGCGGTGTAGCGGCCAACACGGTGGCCGGGTGCGTTGCCGTCAAACCGGCGAATAACAGCAGGGAAGGAATAGCGATTTTCATCTTCGGTCCTTGAAGGGCAATAAACGGCGACGCCGGGCTACGCGCCTGCCCCGGCGTCAAAACAGGCGGGCACACTAATATAATTGAGAATCATTTTCAATAAACGGACCTTCAACGCCCGGGCTAACCCTGTTCTATCAACATCACGGCGGTGGTCTCCGGCTCCAGCGCTTCGAAAACGTGCTCGCGCTCGGCGGAGTAGCTGATGTAATCGCCGGCGCTCAGCTCCAGCGGCTGCTCCGCCGGCCCGAGGCGCGCTCGCC
>NZ_JBEOYR010000090.1:0-1133 GCF_040297165.1 Streptomyces sp. NPDC001851
CGATAGGTCAAAAACGCCGTAATTAAATCATTCTTGCTGGGAAAGTGGCGGTAGAAGGTCACCTTGGTCACGCCCGATTCTTTGATGATGCGATCGATACCGGTGGCGCGGATCCCTTCTTGATAAAACAGATCGTGCGCCGTCAGCAGGATGCGCTGGCGGGCGGGTAAGGCGTTGAGATCGGCGGTCATCATTTTCTCCCAGGCTATTTCCGAGTGATTGTAGACAACTCTGTCTACATACGCTAGCGTAATGACGTAGACAGAGTTGTCTACACGCCTTCACTCAGGAGATAAACATGAGCATTAAACCCCCATTGCCGCCTTTTACCCGCGAATCCGCTATCGAGAAGGTGCGGCTGGCGGAGGATGCCTGGAATAGCCGCGATCCCGAACGTGTATCGCAGGTGTATTCCCTCGATACCCACTGGCGTAACCGCGCGGAATTTGTCGATGGCCGCGCGGCGGTGGTCGGCTTTTTGCAACGCAAGTGGGCGAAAGAACTGGAGTATCGGCTGATTAAGGAGCTGTGGGCGTTTGATGGCGCGCGCATCGCGGTGCGTTTTGCCTATGAATGGCGCGACGATTCCGGCAACTGGTATCGCAGCTTCGGCAATGAGAACTGGGAGTTCAATCTGGAGGGGCTGATGATCAACCGCCATGCTTGCATCAACGACATGCCGTTCCGCGAACAGGATCGGCGTTTTCATTGGCCGCTCGGCCGGCGCCCGGACGATGTCCCGGCCCTGAGCGATTTCGGTTTTTGAATCTGATGGGATGCTGCGATGGCCTTTTGAGAGCAAAAGCGCACCGATCGACAAAGGGGAATTTGTAGAAAAGCCTTCCCGCTTCTAGACTTAGGGAACAACAAATGCACTCCAAGAGGACAAGCTATGACGAAGAAGTTGGTTTTGGCCGTCGGCACTGCGGCGGTATTCTCCATTCTTGCCGGTTGTACCACCTATGATCGCGCAGCCAGCTATGTCAATGAGCCGGTGGTCAGCGATGTCAAAGTAGGGATGACCAAGCAGCAGGTGCGGGCTATCGCGGGTCCACCGTCGACCACTGCCACACTGGTTCATGCGCAGGGCACCTGCGACACCTATGCGGTGGCGCCTCGCGACGGCAAGGTGC
>NZ_JBEOYR010000091.1:0-1129 GCF_040297165.1 Streptomyces sp. NPDC001851
TCGACGTGCGGTAGATGAAGGGCCACGCACCCCACTGGTACGCCAGCACCCAGATCTTCTTGGGCGCGAAGTAGAACAGCGTGGGCGCCACCGCGCGCTGGCTCATCCCGGTCTGGCCGGCCGACGCCATGTCCGACCAGTTCGTGAAGGGAGCGAACGCCATCGAGCCGTACGACGATCCCGACACGCTCGACCCGTAGACCAGGTGCTTGCCGTTGTACGTCACGTCGGTGAAGTCCTTCAGCGCGGACCACCCGTTCGCCGGCTGCGCCAGCGCACCCGTGGACGTCCACCGGTACGTCGACGGAAGAGCACACGCGCTGCCCGTCTGCGTGGGCGTGGTCACGGTCGACGTCCTGAAGTTCCAGTGCTGGTTGGCGCCGCCGGCGCCCGGGTCCCAGATCTGGACGGGAGTGCCGTCGGCGGTCCGGCCGCCGGGGGTCTCCAGCGCCCGGCCGCTGGCGACGTTGGTCAGCGTGTAGGAGCCGTCGCTGTTCCGGTCGGCCCGCCAGCGCTGGTTGGCGCCGCCGTTGGAGTCCCAGACCTGCGTCCTCGTCCCGTTGCCCGTCTGGTTGCCCGGCTCGTCCAGCACCCGGCCGCTGGCGACGTTGGTCAGCGTGTAGGAGCCGTCGCTGTTCCGGCTGGCACGCCACTGCTGGTTGGCGGCACCGCTGGCGTCCCACACCTGGAGCGGGGTGCCGTTGTCGTTGTATCCGGCGGGCTGGTCGAGCACGCGTCCGGAGGCCGCGTTGGAGAGCGTGTAGACGGTGCCGGGGGTGATGCCCGCGGCCTGCGTGGCGTCGCCGCTGCCGCCCAGGGCGGTGAGCGCCGCGCTGTAGGCGGGCTTCTTGTTGCCGCCCGCGTCGAACAGCAGCGGGTTCTCACCGGTGCGCCAGGAGTCGCTGTCCCGGATGCCCCACACCGTGATGCCTGTGCACCGTGCGACGTCCATGCACGCCTGGACGGCGCCTGCGTACGCCGTCGGCGACGCCTGGGCGATGTCGAGTTCGGTGATCTGGACGTCCACGCCGAGCGCGGCGAACCTGGACAGGGTGGTCTGGAAGCTCGGGGGCGGGCCGCCGGCGCCGAAGTGGCTCTGGAAGCCGACGCAGTCGATGGGCACGCCGCG
>NZ_JBEOYR010000092.1:0-1123 GCF_040297165.1 Streptomyces sp. NPDC001851
GTTGAGCCTGGTGATGAGCGGTGCGATGGTCCGGCCCTCGCGTGCCGCGGCCTCCCAGTCCCGTCGCTTGAGCTGGTACTTCTCCGAGTCCAGGTATTCCTCGCTGCCCTGCCTGAGCGGGGTGTTCTCGCACAGTTCGTAGCCGCTGTAGATGCCCCAGGCGGGGGAGAGGGTCGCAGCGAGCACGGCGCGCACCTCGAAGGCCGGGCGCCCGCCGTGCTGGAGGTAGGCGTGCAGGATGTCCGGGGTGTTGGCGAAGAGGTTGGGCCGCATGTAGGCCGCCGCCTCGCCCGCCAACTCGCTGAGGTAGTCGGTGAGTTCCTGCTTGCTGTTGCGCCAGGTGAAGTACGTGTACGACTGCTGGAAGCCGATCTGGGCGAGGGTGTGCATCATCGCCGGCCGCGTGAACGCCTCGGCCAGGAAGATCACGTCCGGGTCCTTGTGGTTGACCTCGGCGATCACCCGCTCCCAGAACACCACCGGCTTGGTGTGCGGGTTGTCCACCCGGAAGATCCGCACACCGTGGCCCATCCAGTGCCGCAGGATCCGTACCGTCTCGGCGACCAGGCCGTCCATGTCCGCGTCGAAGGCGACCGGATAGATGTCCTGGTACTTCTTCGGCGGATTCTCCGCGTAGGCGATGCTCCCGTCGGGGCGGTGACGGAACCACTCGGGGTGTTTGTGCACCCACGGGTGGTCGGGCGAGCACTGCAGGGCGAAGTCGAGGGCGACCTCCAGGCCCAGTTCACGGGCTGTTTCCACGAAGTGGTCGAAGTCGTCGAGGGTGCCGAGGCCGGGGTGGACGGCGTCGTGCCCGCCCTCGGGCGAGCCGATCGCCCACGGTACACCCACGTCGTCCGGCCCGGCGGTGAGGGTGTTGTTGGGCCCCTTGCGGAACGTGGTGCCGATGGGGTGGACCGGCGGCAGGTAGACGACGTCGAAGCCCATGTCCGCGATCGGCTTCAGCCGGCGCGCTGCCGTACGGAAGGTGCCGTGCGGCTGCTCGGCGGTGCCCTCCGAGCGGGGGAAGAACTCGTACCAGGAGCCGTACAGGGCGCGTTCACGCTCCACCAGCAGCGGCATCGGATCGGAGGCGGTGACCAGCTCCCGCAACGGATGGCGG
>NZ_JBEOYR010000093.1:0-1123 GCF_040297165.1 Streptomyces sp. NPDC001851
ATGGAGCGAGTCATCGCTTCAACGTCAGAACCAGTCATGTCCGCAGCTTTGGTTTCTGCGATTTCACGTACCTGAGCACGGGTCACTTTACCTACTTTGTCTTTGTTCGGCTTACCGGAACCAGACTTGATACCAGCCGCTTTTTTCAGCAGAACTGCTGCTGGCGGGGTTTTGGTAACGAAAGTGAAGGAGCGATCAGAATAAACGGTAATAACAACCGGAATCGGCAGACCTTTCTCAACGCTGTCAGTTTTAGCGTTGAATGCCTTACAGAATTCCATGATGTTAACGCCTTGCTGACCCAGAGCTGGACCAACTGGCGGGCTCGGGTTAGCCATACCAGCTGCAACTTGCAGCTTAACGTAGGCTTGTACTTTCTTGGCCATTTAAATTTCCTCGGTTTGGGTAGTATCGCCTCGTGAGAGGCTCCCCGTGTTTAACCTCGCCAGACAGGCATCAGCCAAGGCATCTAAAAACAAAAAGCGCGAAATTGAAGTTCAATTTCGCGCCTTTGACAAGCGGCAACGGACCGCTTATTGCTGATTATTCGATCAGCCTTTTTCAACCTGGCTGAAGTCCAGTTCCACCGGCGTTGCACGGCCGAAGATGGAAACGGAAACTTTCAGGCGGCTCTTTTCGTAATCGACTTCTTCGACCACGCCGTTGAAATCGGCAAACGGGCCATCGTTGACGCGCACCAGCTCGCCCGGCTCGAACAGCGTCTTCGGACGCGGTTTGTCACCAACCTGCTGCAGGCGGTTCATGATCGCATCAACTTCTTTATCGCTGATAGGCGCAGGACGGTCAGACGTGCCGCCGATGAACCCCATGACACGCGGTACACTGCGCACCAGGTGCCAGCTGGCGTCATTCATCACCATCTGCACCAGCACGTAGCCAGGGAAGAATTTACGCTCGCTCTTGCGACGCTGGCCACCACGGATTTCAACCACTTCTTCCGTAGGCACCATCACTTCGCCGAACAGCTCTTCCATATCGTGCAGTTTGATGTGTTCACGCAGCGATTGCGCTACGCGACCTTCAAAACCGGAAAACGCCTGAACGACGTACCAACGTTTTTTTGGAGCTTCAGACAATTTAGAACCTCAGGCCAGTAATAAAC
>NZ_JBEOYR010000094.1:0-1109 GCF_040297165.1 Streptomyces sp. NPDC001851
CGTCGTGGTGGATCAGGTGATTCTTCCCGATGGTGAGCAGTACAAATCTCTGGCGGTGTTGGAGCAGGTGTTTTCGGCGCTGCTCGAAAAACCGCACGGTCGCGATACCACGCTGATCGCCCTCGGTGGCGGCGTTGTCGGCGATCTGACCGGTTTTGCCGCCGCGTGTTACCAACGCGGCGTGCGCTTCATTCAGGTTCCCACCACGCTGTTGTCGCAGGTGGACTCCTCCGTAGGCGGCAAGACCGCCGTCAACCACCCGCTCGGCAAAAACATGATCGGCGCTTTCTATCAACCCGCTTCGGTGGTGGTTGATCTGGATTGCCTGAAAACGTTGCCGACGCGTGAACTCTCTTCCGGCCTGGCCGAAGTCATCAAATACGGGATCATCCTCGATCGCGAGTTCTTCGTCTGGTTGGAAAATAACATCGATGCGCTGATGGCGTTGGATATGCAGGCGTTGGCCTACTGTATCCGCCGCTGCTGCGAACTGAAGGCCGAGGTGGTGGCCGCCGACGAACGCGAAAGCGGTCTGCGCGCCCTGCTGAATCTGGGCCATACTTACGGTCATGCTATCGAAGCCGAGATGGGCTACGGCGTGTGGCTGCACGGTGAAGCGGTGGCTGCAGGCATGGTGATGGCGGCGGAAACCGCGCACCGTCTCGGCCAGTTCTCTGTTGAAGACATCGAACGTATCAAAGCGCTGCTGCTGCGCGCCGGCTTGCCGGTCTGCGGGCCGCAGAAAATGACGCCGGAATCCTATCTGCCGCACATGTTGCGTGACAAGAAAGTGCTGGCGGGTGAACTGCGTCTGGTGCTGCCGACCATGATCGGTGCGGCGGAAGTGCGCGGCGGCGTAGGGCATGAGCTGGTGCTGGCGTCGATCGCCGCCTGCTTGCCTGAGCAGCAGCGTAATTAAATCGGACTAAGTAACAGTGGCTTAGCCGCCATTTGCATCTATATTAATACAGTGAGCAGAGCACGACGGGTGTCGCTTTGCCATCATCGGGTTAATCTGCCCGTGCCACGGTAGGTCTACGGTGGTGGGCTTTTGCCTCTAGTTGGAGGGTTTCAGATGGACGAGTTTAAACCGGAAGACGATCTCAGAC
>NZ_JBEOYR010000095.1:0-1102 GCF_040297165.1 Streptomyces sp. NPDC001851
GCAAATCAGCTGAATGTGCTTCACGCCCTGCGCCGGCAGCCCCTTCAGGGTCTCATCGGTGTATGGCGTCAGCCACGGCTCGCGGCCAAAGCGCGATTGGTACGTCATCATCACGCGCTCCGGCGCCAGCGGCAGCGTGGCGCTCAGCGCACGCAGCGTATCCTCGCAGCGCTGCGGGTAGTCGTCGCCCAGGCGCGCATAGCGTTTGGGGATGCCGTGGAACGACAGCACCAGCCGATCCGGCTGGCCGTGCTCGGCGAACGAGCGCTCCACGCTTTGCTGCAGCGCGGCGATATAGGCCGGGTGTTCGGCGTAATCGCGGATGAAGGCCACCGACGGCAAGCGGCGATAGCCTTTCAGCACTCGCGCTACGCCATCCCATACCGCCGCGCTGGTGGAACAGGAGTATTGCGGGTAGAGCGGCAGCACCACCAGGTTGGTCACACCTTGCGCCAGCAGCTTGTCGATGGCTTCCGCCAAACTTGGCGAGCCGTAGCTCATTCCCAGCTCCACCGGCGTATTCGGCATGCGCGCCGCCAGCGCCCGCTGTTGGCGGCGGCTGTATACCAGCAGCGGCGAGCCTTCTTCCATCCACACCGACTGATAGAGCTTCGCCACGCGCGGCGAGCGGATCGGCAGGATCGCGCCGTTGAGGATCGGCCACCAGATCAGCGGCGCCGTGTCGACCACGCGATCGTCACTGAGGAATTCCTTCAGATAGCGTTTGACCGCCGACGAGGTCGGCGCATCTGGTGTGCCCAGGTTCACCAGCAATACGCCGTGTTTCTCTTGCTTCATCTCAGTTCCCCTCATTTCCTTTCCGGCCGGCATTCCGTTCTGGGTCGGGATGTCAGCAGCCATTAATGCCGGCTATTGTAACGGAAAAGTCCTGCGTCGGAACCGATAACAGCAACAGGCTATCCCTGTGGGCTTCCCCCTTGCGCCAGTTGCCATACCGCCGCCACGTTGCGCGCCGTCACCTGCAGATTGCGATCGGCGTCCGCCAGCGCGTCTTCCTGCGTCACGATGCGATCGAGCACCGAAAACGCCGCATCGATGCCGTGTTGATGCACCACCGAATAATCCGGCGTCAGGCTGCCGG
>NZ_JBEOYR010000096.1:0-1099 GCF_040297165.1 Streptomyces sp. NPDC001851
CTGTTCGCTGCGCACGGTGATGTCACCCCCCATGCTCTGCGCCAGCCGCTTGGAGACCGCCAGCCCGATGCCGGTGCCGGTGGCCGGACGGCCGCCGCGCTGATCTTTCACCTGGTAATACATGGCGAAGATCTTGTCCTGCTCGTCCTGCGGGATGCCCATGCCCGAATCTTCCACCTCGAACACCAACTTCTCCTGCGCCTCGCGCCGCACGCGCACCACGATTTTCCCCTGCTGGGTAAATTTCACCGCGTTGCCGATCAGGTTCCACAAGATCTGCCGCAGGCGCGTGCCGTCGGTCACGATCTGCTGCGGCAGCGGCGTCTGCGGATCCATGATGAACTGCAGCCCTTTCGGCTGCGCCA
The DNA here is from genome assembly GCF_040297165.1 of Streptomyces sp. NPDC001851. Lineage (NCBI taxonomy): Bacteria > Bacillati > Actinomycetota > Actinomycetes > Kitasatosporales > Streptomycetaceae > Streptomyces > Streptomyces sp. NPDC001851. The sequence goes on from NZ_JBEOYR010000096.1 coordinate 366, forward strand.
GCAGGCCGGAGAGGTTCTCCAGATCTGCCAGGAAACCGGTGAAGTCCACCGGCTGGTTGTCGAGCTGCACCTTGCGCCGCTCGAGCTTATCCATTTCGATAATGTCGTTGAAGATATTGCCGAGGGTGATGGCGCTGACGTGGATGGTCTTCAGGTATTTCAGTTGCTCGTCATTCAGCTCGGTATCGAGCAGGATGCGGCTCAGGCCGACGATGCCGTTAAGCGGCGTACGCAGCTCGTGGCTGATGGTGGAGATAAAGGTGGTCTTCTCCCTGCTAGCGTTCTCTAGCGCGTCCTGGTAGCGCTTACGCTCGGTAATATCGCGGCCGAAGCCCATCAGCCCGTGGCGTTTGCCCACCCGGTCGTAAAACGGGACCTTGCGCAGCTCGAAACAGGCCTTGCGGCCGTCGGGATACACCAGCCACTGTTCGTAGGTCAGCGAGACGTTGTGGCGGAACACCTTCTCGTCGGTCTCAATGACCTTTTCGGCGATCTCCTGGCCGTAGACGTCGAACGGCGTCAGGCCGATCAGCTGCTTCTCGCTTTTGCCGGTCAGCAGCTCCATCGCGCGGTTGCAGCCGGAGAACTCTTTGTCTTCGTTGCGGTAGTAGACCAGATCCGGCGAGGCATCGAGGAAGGAACGCAACAGCGCCGATTGCTGGCCCAGCTCAATCTGCGCCAGCTCGCGCTGTTCCATCTCTTCGGTCAGCTTTTCCATCACCTGCAGGCGCTCT
>NZ_JBEOYR010000097.1:0-1095 GCF_040297165.1 Streptomyces sp. NPDC001851
CCCGTACAGCTCGCCGAGCGCTTCGGCCAGCGTCTTCTGCGCCGAAGGCGAATTCAGATGGCGCTGCGAAGACCGCAGATGGAGGCAAATCTTGCCCGCTTCCGGCTGCTGCTTGAAGGCGTTCAACGCCAGCTGCTGCACCAGTTTCGGGATCTTGAGCTTATCGATTTCCGCCGCCCAGGCGTCGCGCTCCAGCGATTCCACCACCAGCTTGGCGGCCAGCTCCGGCGTTTTCTCGTGCTCCAACGCCGTGCGCAGCGCTTTCGGCGTCGCCAACGGTTCCGGCGCCGCTTCCGGCTCGGTCTGCGCGCGCCAGCGATAGGCTTCCGGCTTCGCCGGTTTTTCCGGCACCTTCTTCTCCGCCAGGCGCTGCTGGCTACGCTCGGTCACGGAAGCCAAACGCCCCAGCGCCGAGTTTGCCGGCCGCGCTATTCCTGGCGCCGCCGGCTCATTCTTTTTTGGTGTGGATGCTCCCTGCTGCCGTTGCAGCTGGGACCGCGCTTTCAACAGCTGGGCGGTGGCATCCGGTAAAGGGGTCGATGATTGTCGCTGCGGCGCGGCCGGCTGCCCTAGCGGGGGCGGCACGTCCTGAAACTGAGGCGGCTGTGGCGATGTGGCCTGCTGCGGCTGCGCCATCGGCGCCGGCGCGGTCTGCACCAACGCCACCGGCTCCGGGATCACCGCTTTCGGGTGAAACGCCAGCGCACGCAGCAGGGTCATCTCAACCCCCATGCGACGATCCGGCGCATAGGCCAGCTCTTTGCGGCCCACCAACAGCGTTTGGTAATAGAGTTGCACATCGGCCGGCGGCAGAGTGCGCGCCAGCTCACGCAGCCGTTGTTCCACGGCGGCGTAGTGGTTGTCGAGCATCGAAGGCAGCAGTTGCACCATCGCAATGCGGTGCAGCAACGCCAGCGTCTCCACCAGCAGGTTTTCCCAGTCCACGCCGCGCGAAGCGGCCTGCGCGACCTGCGCCATCACCTTTTCGCCGTCGGCGCTGACCAGCGCTTCGAGGATCGCCATGGGGCAGGGGCAGGTGACCGCCGCCACCGTCAGCCAGATGCTCGGCACGCTCGATGACGAGCAGCCGCTGGC
>NZ_JBEOYR010000098.1:0-1080 GCF_040297165.1 Streptomyces sp. NPDC001851
CAGCATGATGTCCAGATCGTTACCGCCGACCCGGCAGCCGCTGTGGCCCAGCAGGCTCTGCTGGCGATCGGCGCGGTTGCGCCACTGCGGCCCCATCAGCAGCACCGAGCAGTCGGTGGTGCCGCCGCCGATGTCCACCACCAGCACGGTTTGCTCTTCGCTCAGCGTCGCTTCGAAGTCCAGCCCCGCCGCCACCGGCTCGAACTGGAACTCAATGTCCTTGAAACCGGCGCGTTCGGCGGCGCGTTGCAGAATGCCCTGCGCCTGCCGGTTGGCTTCGTCGCCGCCGATGCCCTGGAAATTGATCGGCCGGCCGATCACCGCCTGATCGATGCCGGTTTGCAGCACATTTTCCGCCTGGCGTTTGATGTGGAACATCATGGCGCACACCAGGTCTTCGAACAGCGCGATCTGCTGTGGTTTCAGGCCGTTGGCGCCGAGGAAGGACTTCGGCGAGCGCACGAAGTACACCTCTTCCGGATCTTCCATATAGTGCGCCAGCGCCTGCAGGCCGAACAGCACGCTGTCGCCGTTGACCGGAATGTCTTCTTCGCGGTTGTAACTGATGGCGCGGCGCAGCAGCTGCTGGTTTTCTTCGCTGCCGGTCGGGATCTGCCAATGGCGGTGCAGGCATTCGCTCACCGCTTCGCGGGTCGGCGCGCACAGCATCGAAGGCAGATAGGGCGCGTTGTTTTCCAGCGTCAACAGCTCGGGGCCGTGGTCGCGCATCACTGCAACGGAACAGTTGGCTGTCCCGTAATCGAATCCAATAAACATCTCTTTTTTGTCCCCATGCCAATGAAGGGGGGCGACTTTACCCGAGACGGGGCCGGCGGGCAATGCGCCAATGCGCGAGTGTCGAAAAATTTAGCGGGCGCGGCGGCGGCGTGCTTAACTTAATGTCCGAATTCCGCACGTCAGTGCGCCAGGCGAGCCCCATAATGCAGAAAAAACCGAACCCGAGCGTTGCCATGAATACTCAACAGCAAGCGTTGTACGACGCGCTGCGCGCGCGTGACCGCAAATTCGACGGCCGTTTTTTCGTCGGCGTCTCTTCCACCGGCATGTATTGTCGCCCGG
>NZ_JBEOYR010000099.1:0-1066 GCF_040297165.1 Streptomyces sp. NPDC001851
GTTTCGCGTTTAAAGTAACTGACGATCCCCTGAGCGATCGCCGTGGCAATTTTATTTCGGAAGGCGGGGGTGCCGAGCAGCCTTTCTTCCTCAGGGTTGGTGATGAAAGAGGTTTCCACCAAGACGGAAGGAATATACGGGGACTTTAAGACCACGAAGGCCGCCTGTTCGGTATTTTTGGCATGCAAATGATGGATGGGCGCAATATGCTGAATCAGGTGCGAGCCCAGCGCCAGGCTCTCTTTGATCGTTTCCGTCTGCTCCAAATCAAACAGTATCTTCTGCAAATAGCGATCTTTCTTGATGACGTTGGGGCCGGCGAGATCGTCCGCCGCGTTTTCACTGTTCGATAAGTATTTCGCCATCGCGCTGCTGGCGCCTTTATTGGAAAGCGCAAAAACCGACGCGCCGCAGGCACTGGGGCAGGTAAAGCCGTCGGCGTGGATGGACATGAAAAGATCGGCGCCATGCCGGTGCGCGATCTCCACCCGATCGTACAGCGGAATAAAAACGTCGCTGTCGCGCGTCAGGCGGGCATCGATGCCGTGTCGATCAAGCTGTGCACGCACATTTCTGGCGATCTCCAGAACGACATGTTTTTCCAGCGAACCGGTGTGGCCAATGGCGCCGGAGTCGATGCCGCCATGACCGGGATCCAACATGACCAGGAATCTTTTTCGCGCCCCCTGAGGGCCGTTCTGCTTTTTGGGACGTGGCAGGCCGTGGGCGTGAGCCAGCGGGGAAACGGCGCCGTTCAGCGCCAGGGCCGCCAACCCTGCCAACATCATTCTGCGGCGAGATAACCGGGTGTTCAAAAGGTCCGTCTTAGCCATAAGGTTAACCAGCATAAAAGGAAAGGGTGTTTTTGTTATAACATAACAATTTCATGCGCCGGCGGGGTTGTCTGTTAGCGGCTGTTACTTTTAATGTCATTCCTTAAATTCACTGGTTTTTTATACTGCATTTATTTTGTTTATTGAATGTTTGTATTGATATAAATTTGTTTTGCATTTGTTAATTCTTATTTTGACACACTATTTAATCTAATATTTCAAATGAGATTTAT
>NZ_JBEOYR010000100.1:0-1064 GCF_040297165.1 Streptomyces sp. NPDC001851
GTTTGTTAGTGCATTACTGATCAAAGTAGTCGCTATCGAGCTTCGGAACCTTCAGCAACGTTGAACTAACACCCACCTCATTATCCATCATCAGATGTACCAATCGGTTACCGTCGATAAGTACCATGCCTTCTACCGATTGCGCGTAGGCAACGGCATGCTTAGTAAAGCCAGATGTCGTGATGAATACCCCTCGTTTAGCCTTTTGTCCCACAAGTGCACCGTAGAAGGCATGCAACTCAGGGCGGCCTACGGTGTTTTGCCAGCGTTTGGCTTGCACATACACTTTTTCTAAGCCGAGCTTATCTAAAGAGATAACGCCATCAATCCCCGCATCACCGCTGCCTCCGACACGCTTTAAATCATCGCGGTGGCCGCCGTAACCTAAACGGTGCAGTACATCCAACACGATAACTTCGAAGCGGCCTGGGGATACCTGGCTAAGGTTCTCCAGCAGTTCTGTTGCTACCGCATCGCGGATCTCTTTGATTGATTGTTCCAGGCGGTCGTCTGGGCTATTCGTTAACATCGCTTCGGTGAGAAGGGGTTCTGTAACTGGGTCTAAATCCACCGCATCACTATTTTGTTGAAGTTTGACGTTGGTATAAGCCAAAGCGAGATGTTCGACTTCTGCTGCAGTGAGCGGGTTTGGATGCTGCTTTAACCAGTCGATGCCTTTGGCGGTTAAGCACCATTTTCCTCTGGATAAGCTGTGCGAGAGCCCAGCACGTTTCAAACGATCGTGAGCCCAGCCGGTACGGTTCTTGTAAACCAATTGGCCGCTGGCAATGGTCTCTGCCCGTTGTTCTTCGTTTAGGTTGAGTATGTCTGCTGCTGCATCTTGCACATCCCGAGCAACTGCGCCTTCGGGCTTAGTTGCTAAAAAGCGAAGCACTGGCTCGATGAATTGGTCGTAGGTAGGTACTGACATGCTGAGGTTCCCTGTTTTTCCTTATTATTCCTATGATACTGCACAAACCTGGTTTTGAAATTGACAGGTAGCACGCTGTTGCAGGCAACTTTTAACCGATAGCGGCCTCTTTCAACTCCAACTTCACCATCAG
>NZ_JBEOYR010000101.1:0-1062 GCF_040297165.1 Streptomyces sp. NPDC001851
GGTTTTCGGGCTGGGCGGCGAATGCGCCAAATAAACCAGATCGGCCTTGGCGGCTTGCGCGAAGGCCGGCGGAGCGTCGCCGGTCGCCGCCAGATCGATGCTGCCGACGTTCAACCCTTCCAACATCTGTGGGCCGGCGGGGAATTCTATCCAGCGAACCTTGATACCCTGCGGCTCCAGGGTTTTTTCCAGCGTACCGCGGTATTTCAGCAGCGCAAAAATGTTGGCTTTCTGGTAACCGATGGTGATTTGCTGCGGTTTCTCCTGCGCGCCGGCCGGCAGGCTAAACAGGCCGAGCAGCAGGGCGGCGATCAGCGGCGTTGTGAGTTTTCTCATCATGATCTTCCGATAGGCGAAGTGAACGGTAGCGATGACGCGCTGGGCGTAACGCCATGAAACGGCATTTAAATTTTCCTGCGGCGGGATAAGGGCGATGATAATGAGCGGCGCAGTGGCGTGTAAAGCGCCCGCTTATGCTGAATAATGCCTTGCTTAGCCATAAATGAGCTTAATCGGGAGAGGGTGAGCTCGACGCTACGCCGCGTCACGCTCACGCGAACGCGCCAGCAACAGCGGAACCAACAGATACAGGGCGGCGGCCAACGCCCAGACCAGGCCGGGCCAGACATCGCGCGTGGCGGCGTACAGCGCCGTCGCGACCAGCGGCCCCGCGACGCCGATCAGGCTGCCCATGCTGGCCAGCGTCCCTTGCAGCTCGCCCTGATGATCGTCGTCCACCTTGTGCGCCATCAACGCCTGCAGCGCCGGCAGCGCCATACCGCCCGCGGCGAAGAACGGCAGCAGCGCAAAGGGCGCCCAGCCGCGGGTGGCGATCGATAACAGCACCAGACCCAGCGCGTCGGCCGCCAGGCCGATCAGCAGTGCCTTGCGCTCGCCGAGGCGTGCGACCAGCGGGCCGATGGCGAAGGCCTGCGACAGCGCGTGGCAGGCGCCGTAACCGGCCAGCGACAGGCCCGCCACCATCATGCTCCAGCCGAAACGATCCTGACCGTATAAAATCCACAGCGTGGCCGGCGCCTGTGAAACCAGCGCCATGATCAG
>NZ_JBEOYR010000102.1:0-1061 GCF_040297165.1 Streptomyces sp. NPDC001851
GCCGCGCTCAATTTGATATTCGCGTTCTGAGACGTCGTTGATCACGCAATAACCGGCGACGTGGCGCATCGCATCCGCTTCGCTGATGTAGCGCCCGCCCAGGCCGATCACCACGCCCAGCTCCACTTCCCAGTCGGTTTTCTGCGATCCGCGCGGGATCTCCACCCGGTCGTAGGGGCCGACCACCGCGCTGGTCCATTTGTTGAACACCACCGGTTCCTCAGGAATGGCCGCACCGGTCTCCGCCGCGTGATCGGCGTAATTCAGGCCGATGCAGATGAACTTGCCGATGCCGCCGACGCAGGCGCCGAGACGCGGCTGCCCCTCGACCAGCGGCAATGCGGCGCTGTCCAGCGCGCGCAGTTTGGCGAGCGACGCCGGCGATAACGCGGCGCCGCCCACGTCGGCGATATGCTGCGACAGATCGCGCAGGCGGCCCTGCTCATCCAACATGCCGGGGCGCTCTTGCCCGGGTTCCCCATAACGTAAAAGTTTCATGCGTTCCTCTCTCAAAAATGGCGGCTCAGTTGCTCCAGCCACCGTCGATGATCTGCACCGTTCCGGTGGTGTACGAGCTGGCGTCGGAGGCCAGATACAGCGCCAATTGGGCGATTTCCTCGGTGGTGCCGATGCGCCCGATCGGCTGACGGGCGACGAACGCCTGATACACCTCTTGCTCGCTGCGCCCCTGTTCGCGCGCCTGCTCGGCGATGCGCTGGCGCAGCGACGGCGATTCCACCGTGCCGGGGCAAATGGCGTTGCAGCGGATGCCCTGGGTGACGTAATCCGCCGCCACCGAGCGCGTTAGGCCGATCACCGCCGCCTTGCTGGCGCTGTAGGCGAAGCGGTTCGGCACCCCTTTCACGCTCGAGGCCACCGAAGACATGTTGATGATCGAGCCTTTGCCGCGCGCCAACATGCCCGGCAGGAAGGCGCGGATCATGCGGAACATCGCGGTGACGTTGAGATCGAGCGCGAACGCCCACTGATCTTCGCTGCAGTCGAGGATCGATCCGCTGTGCACCACGCCGGCGCAGTTGAACAACACGTCGATCGGGCCG
>NZ_JBEOYR010000103.1:0-1060 GCF_040297165.1 Streptomyces sp. NPDC001851
AGAATTTAAGAATTATATTTTTCAAAGTCTTTTGGAGACTTGTAATCAAGACCTGAATGCATCCTTTTTGTATTGTAATAGGTCTCAATGTATTTAAATATTTCTTGAGTAGCCTCAGCTCTTGTCTCAAAATGAGCATCATTAATAAGCTCCCTCTTTAGCGTCTTATAAAAAGACTCCATCATTGCATTGTCATATGGATTTCCTTTACGACTCATGCTAGATTGAGCACCGACTTGACGAAGAGTAGATTGATAACGAGAGCTTGTATATTGACTCCCTTGATCAGTATGGACAATCAAGCCAGGCTGAGGATGTTCTTTCCCACAAGCTTGTAAGAAGCAATCCCTCACCAGTTTATCTTGCATCCGTGAAGACATTGACTAACCTACAATCTTACGTGAAAAAACGTCGATATTCACGGCTAAGTATAAGGTGCCTTCTTTGGTAGGGATATAGGTCATGTCTCCCAGCCATACTTTATTAGGAGCTGTTGCTTTAAAGATCTGATTAATTAAATTGGGTCTTGAAAGCGAAGCTCCTTTTCTGTTGTAATGTTTATATTTATAACGGCTTCCCTTGGCATAAAGTCCCATCAAGTGCATCAGTTTCCCAACACGTTTCGTGTTGGTCATAATACCAGTATTATGAAGTACCTTGGTAATTCTAACCGCACCATAGCGTCCCTTATGCTCATGAAAGACAGCTTTTATCTTCTCTGAGAGAATTTCTCTCTCCACTTGTTGTTTTGAAGGACGACGATGCATGTATTCATAGAAACCTGAGCGAGAAACCTTAAGAACTTTTACTGCATGTTTAATTTTTATCTTCCCATGATGTTTCAAGAGAAATTCAAAACGTTTTACTTGCTTCGCTTCAAGAAGACCCGGAACTTTTTTAGAAGTTCAAGTTCCTCCTGAAGATAACGATTTTCTTTCTCTAACAATTTAATCTTATGTTGGGCATTAGCTAGGGCTGTCCCATTGCCTGGAAAAGCACTTTCTCCATATTCTTCAACTTCTTGAACCCAGCGATAAAGACTATTGGCATGAACCTCAAG
>NZ_JBEOYR010000104.1:0-1060 GCF_040297165.1 Streptomyces sp. NPDC001851
GGCATAAGATCTGGAATAAGTATCATTCGCTCACTAATACCAGCAAGTGAGCGCGATGTTAGTGCGTTGCCCACGAAACGTGGATCTGCATCGAAGGTTCGGACAATTTCGCTGTCATCCGCAATTGTAGCCGACATGTATATTCGACGAGGTGAGTCAGAAAACGTAGGGAACTCGTTGACCAAAGGAAGCACGGGAGTAATAGTGAAAGCATTACGGCTGATCAAAGCATGGCACAAATGTAGATTGTCTCTGAGAAGAGGCCAAACGAAAGCGTAATTATCCGCATCTGCCCGCAGATACTCCCTTACCGTGTCAATCTGCTCATGCCATGCCCAATATGGCACTTCTATAACGCCGCCACTTGAGCCTTGGACGATATCGTCGAATGTTCCGATCCGATCACTATCCCGAAAAGCCTTTCTGAATAAGCTGGTCTGTTCTTCATAACTCTCAGAATTATTATCTGCATCTACCGATAAGGTGAAAGACTCGCGCACATCAGAAAAGGCAACTTGCGCATCATCAAGGATAACAGCGCCGACTTTTACCGGGGGTCTAGCGCCTCCACGAACCCCGAATTTACTTTGCCCGTTGAAAAGCGCTTTGTAGGTTGCCACCATAACAGCTTTGCCATTGATGAAATCTTCAGCAAGCGGTTTACCTTTCTCGTAAGGTACTGCTGCAATTCCATGCGCCTTAGCTTTCTCTAAGGTTTGCTTAACCAGCTGTCGTGTTGGCGCAAGATAAAGGACAGGTTCTTTAGTTTCATTAAGCGTAGATTGCGCCATCAGAAGACCAACAAGCGTTTTCCCTCCACCTGTATGGAGCTTTATCACAACATCAGCTTCTTTTCTTCGACCAAACCAATTCTCTAAGACCTGCTCCTGGCTGGTATAAATATCATTGAAACCTTCAGGTTTAGGCTGTCGGCGAAATATTTCGCCAGGTTCAATTGGCACTGCTTTCTTTGCCTGAGTACAGCCACCCCGGCCCCCGGCCGTGGCACGCCTGCCGCGCCCGCCGACCTCTCCTGGGGGAAGCCGGCGATCGACGCGGC
>NZ_JBEOYR010000105.1:0-1037 GCF_040297165.1 Streptomyces sp. NPDC001851
CCTGATTATGGGCTGCGAACGTCGGGTAGTGTATGATTTCGTGAACGTGATTCAGGGCGATGCCACGCTGAATCAGGCGTTGATCAAAGACAAACGCACTGAAAACCTCTATATCCTGCCGGCTTCGCAGACGCGCGACAAAGACGCGTTGACCCGCGAAGGCGTTGAAAAAATCCTCAACGATCTCGGCGAGATGGATTTTGACTTCGTGGTGTGCGATTCACCGGCCGGTATCGAAACCGGTGCGCTGATGGCGCTGTATTTCGCCGACGAAGCTATCATCACCACCAACCCGGAAGTGTCTTCGGTACGCGACTCTGACCGTATCCTGGGTATCCTCTCTTCCAAGTCACGCCGCGCCGAGAAAGGCGAATCGCCAATCAAGGAACACCTGCTGCTGACCCGTTACAACCCGGGCCGCGTCAGCCGTGGCGACATGCTGAGCATGGAAGACGTGCTTGAAATTCTGCGCATTCCGCTGGTGGGTGTGATCCCGGAAGACCAGTCCGTGCTGCGCGCTTCCAACCAGGGTGAGCCTGTCATTCTGGATGCCGAGTCAGACGCCGGTAAGGCGTACGACGATACCGTTTGCCGCTTGTTGGGGGAAGAACGCCCATTCCGCTTCATTGAAGAAGAGAAGAAGGGTTTCCTGAAACGCCTTTTTGGGGGATAAACCATGGCCTTATTAGACTTCTTTCTGTCCCGCAAAAAACTGACAGCCAATATAGCCAAGGAACGGCTGCAGATTATCGTCGCAGAGCGTCGTCGCGGGGACAGTGAGCCCCCGTATCTGCCTGATCTGAAACGCGATATTCTGGCGGTTATTTGCAAATACATTCAGATCGATCCTGAAATGCTGCATGTGCAGTTCGAGCAGAAAGGGGACGATATTTCGGTACTTGAACTTAACGTGACATTACCGGAATCGGAAGAAGCAGCTAAATGATTGCGACGCATTAATTACCCCCTGTATATTTTATGCAGGGGGTAACTGTATGTGTATCCAGTTATTAAGCATTATCGGCAGCAAAAAATTG
>NZ_JBEOYR010000106.1:0-1026 GCF_040297165.1 Streptomyces sp. NPDC001851
GATGGCCTGCACGCACCGGCGAACCAGGTGCTCGGCTTCAGGGGTGGCGACGATGGTGTCGAAGTACCGATAGTCCGGTTCACCGACAGGCCCGGCCAGAGCCGCGACGCAGCACGACAGGAACGGATCGCCATCCTTGGGGGTGACGTCCTTCGGACGGCTGAGGTAGCCGATGCCGCGGGTGATCAGCTCGTGCTGCTTGATGGAAGCCAGTTCGGCCCGGTCAAGCGGCTCGGCCTTGAGCAGTCGCGCCTTGAGGGACGCGGCGGCTTCACCCTTGCGCTCGCCCTTGTCGCGGATGTACGCATCGCCCCACAGGTCGCCGAGGCGGAAGCGCACCAGCGGGCGCTGCTTGGGATCGTCAACGCCGATGTAGCGCTGGACGAGGTTCTTGGCCTCGGCACCCGAGACCTTGACGTCGAAGTAGCGGTAGCTGGGGTCCCTGGCGGGGCCGACCAGCGCGGCAACGGTGCATGCCAGGAAAGGCTGCGCACGGCGGCCGCCCCGGACAGGCACTTCACGGACACGCTGGATGTAGCCGATGCCCGAGGTGTGGAGGTCGAAATACGATTTCTCGTTGGACGTGGTGTTCATGGTGAATCTCCATAGGGAAGAAGCGGAGACACACCAGCCCCACGCATGCGGGGAAAGGTGCGTAACCCCGCGGTGGGTCGATAAGGCGAAAGCATCCGCCACCAGAGACTGGTGGCCGCTCGCGGATGGATGCGGTGCGAGCTGGCTCGGTCACGCAGTGGGAACTGCGACGCAACCTTGAAGACCGATGGTTGCTTGGCATGTCGCTGACAACGTCAGCAGGCATGGGGTCAGCATGGCCGGGCCTCGCGCGCGCGACAGCAATCAATCGGCATCCGGGCGCTTCCCATTTTTTCCAGGCTGCCCAGTTCCGCCCAAAAGAAAGCCCCCGAAATGGGGGCTTCAAGGGGTATGCGGACATTTTTGGACTACGCCGATTCCACCGCCTCCAGCGACAGATACGTAGCGGTGGCGGACAGCTCCAGATCATCT
>NZ_JBEOYR010000107.1:0-1023 GCF_040297165.1 Streptomyces sp. NPDC001851
GCCGATCTCATGCGCGCGTTCGCCGAGCTGCCGGCTGATCTGCTGTTCGTGCTCATAGGCCGGCAGGTAGGCCGCGATGCGGTTTTTGTAATCGTCCAGGGCGGCCAGCAGCGGTTGCAGCTGCGGGCGCTGCGCGTCGCTGACCCGGCGGCTCAGGGCGTTGGCCGCGTCGCGCGCGTCGTCGATGGCCGCCATCAGCGGCGCTTCGGTTTCCTTGTTCAGGCTCAGCAGCAGACCGCGCGCGCCGTAGCGCACCTGGGTCAGCTTCTGGTTCAGTTGAATGAAGGCCAGCTGCAGATCGCCGTTGGTGAGCTGGCGCTCCACCTGGCTCAGGCTGGCCTGCACTTCCGACATGTTCCAGCTCTGGCGCACCGCGTCTTTCGCCGAGACCGCCTGCTCAAAGATTTTTTGCTGTTGCTGATATTCCCCAATCAGCGTCACCAGACGCTGCAGATCCTTGCGGCTTTGGGCGTCCCAGTCCAACGCCTGGCCCTGGTCTATCAGTTTGACGACGTTATCGATATTGGCGCGATTGTTCTGCAGATACTCCGGCTGGTAGGTCTGGCCGTACATGGCGCGGTTGTATTTGGCCTGGTTGATCTCCTCGTTCAGCCGGTTGCTGAAGTCGATGCGATCGGCGCGGGATTCGATGATGTGCAGGTATTGCGCCCCGGTGCCGGCGATGACGACCGCCAACAGCAGCAATAGCGCGAAGCCGAGGCCGAGCTTTTTACCTACGGTGAGATGAGTGAACTTTCCTGCTAATGCTTGCAATGCCGCCATAGCGTTTTTCCTTCTCCGGGCGAACGTCAATTGAACAAACCATCGGCAAGAAGTGGTCAAACTTTAGCGGATTTCAGGCAAAAAAATACCCGCCGGCGGCGGGCATCTTCATCAACGGGGGCGAATTACTTCTTCGCGGCGAAGCGTGCGGCGGCTTCATCCCAGTTGACCACGTTCCAGAACGCCTTGATGTAGTCAGGGCGTTTGTTCTGGTATTTCAGGTAGTAAGCGTGTTCCCAC
>NZ_JBEOYR010000108.1:0-1005 GCF_040297165.1 Streptomyces sp. NPDC001851
CTGCAGCGCTTCGTCACTGTTGGCCGGATCCATCTGATAGGTTTTTTTGTTGCCGCCCTTCAGGTTGCCGCTGGAACCCAGCGCATCGCGGAACGGACCGTAGTAGCAGGAAGCATACTTGGCGGAGTAGGCCATAATCTGGGTATTCACCAAACCCTGCAGTTCCAGACGATCGCGGATCGCCCCGATACGGCCGTCCATCATGTCGCTCGGCGCCACGATTTCTGCGCCTGCTTCGGCATGGGACAGCGCCTGACGCACCAGAATGTCTTTGGTCACATCGTTAATCACATAGCCCTGCTCATCGATGACCCCGTCCTGCCCGTGGGTGGTGTAGGGATCGAGCGCGTCGTCGGTCAGTATGCCCAGCTCAGGCACCGCGTCTTTCAGCGCGCGCACCGTGCGCTGTACCAGCCCTTCCGGGTTATAGGCTTCTTCCGCATGCAGCGATTTCAGACCCGGTTCGATCACAGGGAACACGGAGATCACCGGCACGCCGAGTTTGGCGATGGTTTCCGCTTCCTTAATCAGCAGATCGATCGTCATGCGCGATACGCCCGGCATCGAGGCCACTTCTTCCTGGCGGTTACTGCCTTCCATGACAAACACCGGATAAATCAGGTCATTGACCGTCAGTTGGTTCTCGGCGACCAGGCGGCGGCTGAAGTCATGACGGCGCACGCGGCGCATACGACGACCAGGGAAGGTACCCGGAAATGCATAGCTCATAGTTTTCTCCTAGCTCAAACCAGCCGGAATAGCCGGCGGGCGTTCTCATCAGTTTTTTGCCCCAGCCATTGCGGCTCTTCCTGTCGCCAGACGGCGACCTGATGCACGATATGGGGCAGGAAACAGGGTTCGTTGCGGCGAGATGCGGGTTTAGGCTGTAAATCCCGGGGCAACAGATAAGGGGCGTCCGTTTCCAGCAGTAGACGCTCGGCCGGGATCTGCGGCAACAGGGCACGCAACTCCAGGCCGCGCCGCTCGTCGCAGACCCAACCGGTA